>CALKYH010000319.1 GCA_938003595.1 uncultured bacterium | reverse complement strand
GCAAGCTGGTCGATCCGGAGAAGCCGCTCATCTGGCGCGGGCCGATGGCGCACGGGGCGTTCAAGCAGCTGGTGCAGCAGACGCAGTGGGGCGAGCTGGATTACCTGATCATCGACCTGCCGCCGGGCACGGGCGATGTGTCGCTGACGATGGCGCAGCTGCTGCGGCTGACGGGCGCGGTGATCGTGTGCACGCCGCAGAAGGTGGCGCAGGACGACTGCGTGCGGGCGGCGCACATGTTCAAGCAGCTGGGGGTGGAGGTCCTGGGGGTGGTGGAGAACATGAGCCACTTCGTGGGCGACGACGGCAAGGAGTACGACCTGTTCGGGCGCGGCGGGGCGGAGCAGATGGCTCAGCGCCTGGGGCTGCCGTTCCTGGGCGGCGTGCCGATCTCCATGAACCTTCGGAAGAACAGCGACGGCGGCGACCCGACGGCGAACTTCGACGGCGGCGCGGGGAACAAGGCGCTGAAGGAGGCGCTGGAGCGGGTGGCGCGGAATGTGGAGGCGCAGTGCGCGCTGATGGACATGCGCACGGGGGGCGCGCGGCCGACGCTGACGATCGGTTGAACGCGGCGGGCGCGAGGTGAGAGGGCGCGGGAGTCCCCAGGGCGACGGCTTCTAGGGGCCTGTTGGGGTTGGAGTCGTCACAATTTGGGGTATCGTGGTGTTGTCCCAAGAGGACGAGAGGAGACGACACCATGCGGCGGAATGCGCGGATCGGGATGGGCTTGGTCGCGGGGTTGGTGTTCGCGGCGGGCGCCGCGGGGAGGCCGACGACGGTCGAGACCTTCTCGAGCGGCAATCCGTTCGGCTGGACCTTCGGGACGGCGCCGGTGGTGGAGGGCTCGGGCGGGAACCCGGGGGCGTATGTGCATGAGAGCTTCGTGGACACCTTCGCGCCGCAGCCGCGGGTGCCGTTCAACAGCGCGGGGCCGTGGACGGGCGATCTGCGCGCGGCGGGGGTGACGGGGATGGGGATCGATCTGATCCTGTTCGCGGTGGACTTTTCCGCCGGCGGTCGGCCGCTGACGCTGATGCTGACGAGCGACAACGGGACGCCGGGCGATTTCGACGACGACTGGGCGATGTACTTCCTCGGGGCGGACAATGTGCCGCTGGTCGGCGAGGGGTGGAAGTCGTACGACTTCGATGTGCCGACGGCGACGATGGGCCCGTCGGCGCCGGCGGGGTGGCAGTACATCCCGTTCGGCCCGGGCTCGCCCGCGACGGGCGACTGGGATGCGCTGGTGACCGATGTGGCGCAGGCGGGGTACTTCTACGGCGATCCGACCTTCTTCTTCATCTTCCAGGCGTGGAACCTGGGGATGGACAACCCGCGCGTGACCACGGCGGACCCGGCGGCGCCCGTCCCGGGGATGTACCTGGTGAACGACCGCACGAACGACGCGATCTACCGCATGGCGGACGCGGACGAGAACGGCGCGGCGGACGAGCCGGCCGAGGTGGCGGTGTGGTTCAGCGGGGCGAATCTGGCGGGGACGATCGCGCCGATGAACCCGAGCACGCTGGCGACGGGGGCGAACGGCGCTGCGGCGATGGGGGACCAGGTGAACCGGCTGGTGTATGTCATGCGCGATCACGACAACAGCGGCAGCGCGCAGGGCGCGGGGGAGAGCGCGGTGTGGGCGGACGCGACGAACATGTCGGGCGTGTCGTTCGCGTTCCCGACGGGGGCGTCGTTCGACCCGCTGGGCCGGCTGTATGTCGTGAACGCGGGCAACACCTTCGGCAATGACGGCGTGTACCGGCTGACGGACCTGAACAACGACGGCGACGCGCAGGACGCGGGGGAGATCGAGGAGTTCGTGGGCGTGGGCGTGTTCGGGGCTGGGAACGGGCCGTACTCGCCGCAGGAGGTGGGGTTTGATGGGGCGGGGGTCGGCTACCTGCGGAACTCCTCGGCCGGGCTGCACGGGGTGTACCGGTTCGAGGACCTGAACAACAACAACCGCGCGGACGACGCGGGCGAGTTCACGGAGTACTGGGACGCGACGAACGCGTCGGGCGTCCCTGCGCTGGCGGGGTTCGCGCTGGAGCCGGACCGCGCGCGGGCGGGGGCGTGGTACACGCAGCAGGTGGCCAGCGGCGGCGTGGACCAGCTCATCCGGCTCGTGGACATGAACTCCAACGGCGACGCGCAGGACGCGGGCGAGGCGGCGATCGTCTTCGAGACGGCGGCGGCGGGCTTCACCATGATCGACATCGTGTCGCTGGCGGACGGGCGCGTGTTCGTGACGGACGCGAGCGCCGACCAGGTGATCCTGCTGACCGACGCGAACAACAACGGCGACTTCATGGACCCCGGCGAGCAGACCGTGTGGTTCGGGAACACGGGTCCGACGCTGGGCGATGTGCGGCAGATGGACCCGCTGGCCTCCACGGCGTGCCCGGAGGATGTGAGCGGCGACGGGACGGTGGGGTTCGCGGACCTGAACCTGCTGCTGGATGTGTTCGGGCGGAGCCTGCTGGGGAACCGGGCGAACATCAACGGCGACGGGCGCGTGGACTTCGGGGATCTGAACCTGCTTCTGGGGATGTACGGGGAGGACTGCCCGTAACGGCCGGCGGGCGGCGGGGCGGTTTGGGAGCCGGATCGGGCCCTTTTTCGTGGACAGGGCGGGCGCTGTGATTTAGTCTGAGGCGTCCGCGCCCCCAGCCACTCCCAGGAGAAAGGTTCTGATCATGCGTCATCGCTCCGCTTGCGTCGCTCTGGTTCTGTGCGCCGGTTTCGGCGTGGCCCTGCCCGCGGCGAGCGCGGACCCTGTGGCGTCGCTCGAGCACGGGGGCGAGCTGTTCCCGGTGACGAAGGAGCGCGCGGGGGGCGTGGAGACCACGCTGGTGCGGGTGGACGGCGCGTGGGTGAGCGTCGAACAGTGGCGGGCGCTGATGGCGGCGCGGCCGGCGAAGGTGATGAGCGCGGCGCTGGAGGCGGCGGTCGGCGCCGCGGATCCGGAGGCGATGATCGATGTGGTGATCATTCTGCGTGATCAGCCGGGCGAGCCGACGAAGCGCGCCGTGCTGGCGCCGCTGGAGGCGCAGCGCGAGGCGCTGACGGCGGGGATCGGCGCGATCTCGCGCGCGGGGCTGCCGAATGTGATGATGACGCCGGCGGAGGAGCGGGCGTGGGAGCCGGGCGCCGCGGGGCTGGACGCGGCGGCGGTGGCGAATCGTCGGGCGCTGTCGGGGCAGCTGGACGAGCTGGATCGCGCGGCGCGGGCGGAGATCGCCCAGCGGCTGGAGGCGGCGGTGCGCCCGTCGCAGGACGCGCTGGCGGCGGAGATCGCGGCGCTGGGCGGCGTGGTGACGACGCGGGCGTCGGCGGTGAACATGGTGGGCGCGAGCGTGCCGGCGGGTCAGGCGGCGGCGCTGTCGAAGAGCGCGCTGGTGGCGCGGATGGATGTGGATGCGCCGGGCGCGCCGGAGCTGGACAACCACCAGCACTCGCTGGGCCTGGCGGCCGGTTTCTGGGCGAACGGGATCACGGGCGGCGTGCACGATGTGGGCGTGCTGGACACGGGCGTGCAGCAGAACCACTCGGCCCTGTCGGGGCACTCGTTCCTGTCGAACATGGGGACATCGGACACGAGCACGCACGGCACGGGCATGGCGGGGATCATGGCGTCCACGAGCTCGCAGTTCCCGGGCATGGCGTTCGGGTGCGACCAGATCGTGATGGCGCTGGCCGGCGGGACGACGACCTCGATGGCGGGGATGAATTTCATCGCAGGGACGGGCGTGCCGGAGAACGTGAACTACTCGTTCGGCAACGGCACGGCGAGCACGGTGGACTACGCGTCGATCGATCAGTTCTTCGACGGCGTGGTGCACACCTTCGGCTACATGGTGAGCAAGTCCACGGGCAACGGCGGGTTCGGCTCGGGCAATCCGACGATCACGCACCCGGCGCCGGCGTTCAACCTGATGGCGTCGGCGAACATGAACGACCAGAACACGGTGTCGCGCACGGACGACCGGATCGATTCGACCTCGTCGCGCGGGCCGACGGCGGCGGGCCGGAAGAAGCCGGACATCACCTCGCCGGGCACGAACTCGATGTCCACGACGCCCTCGGGCGGGTTCGCGAACATCGGCGGGACGAGCTCCGCGTCGCCGCACACCGGCGGCGCGTTCGTGCTGCTGTGGGAGATGGGCGCGACGGACACGAAGGCGGGCAAGGCGATCCTGCTGAACACGACGGACCCGATGGACGACCGCGGGACCTCGTCCACGACGGACGATGTGACGGTGGCGGGCTCGTTCTGGAACCGTCGGTACGGCTGGGGCTATCTGAACCTGGGGCAGGCGTACCTGCACGGGCTGGACTACTTCATGGGGTCCGTGCCGCCGGCGCCGGAGACGGCGGACTACCGGCTGTACGCGGGCCCGATGTTCGCGAACGAGCGCGCGACCCTGGTGTGGGAGCGGCATGTGGCCTACAACGGCAACGCGAACCCGACGCAGGTGGACACGCTGAGCGACCTGGACCTGTTCGCGTACCGCGCCTCGAGCAACGCGCTGCTGAGCTCGTCGCAGTCGGCGATCGACAATGTCGAGCAGCTGTCGGTCGCGGGGAATGAGACGCTGGTGGTGCTGAAGGTGGAGGCGTTCGGCGCGTTCGATCCGGACATCTCCTCGGAAGAGTTCGCCCTCGCGACGCAGGAGGGCTTTACGGCGCGGACCGGGCCGGCCCTGGGCGGGACGGCGCCGATGGGCGTGGGGGCGGCGCCGAACCAGGTGTTCCTGCTGAGCGTGGCGGTCGAGAACAACGGCGACCTGCGCGCCCACGGCGTGACGGCGACGCTGAGCGGCCTGACGGTCGTCGGCGGGCCGGCGAGCGTGGCGGTCGGCGGGATCGACGCCGGCGCGAGCGCGCCGGCGCAGTGGATGGTGACGGCGCCGGCCACGCCCGGGCCCGCGGCGTTCAGCGTGGCGCTGTCGAGCGCGTCCTACGGCGAGACCTTCACCGGGACGATCGCCGGCGAGATCGGCGTGGCGAGCTGCCCGGCGGACATCAACGGCGACGGCCTGGTGGACTTCGCGGATCTGAACGCGCTGCTGGGCAGCTTCGGCCAGATCGGCGACGGCCTGCCCGGCGATCTCGACGGCGACGGCGATGTGGACTTCAGCGATCTGAACGGGCTGCTGGCGCTGTACAGCGTCGGTTGTCCGTAACGGTCAGCGCCTGGCGGACAGCTCGCCGACGAGGGCCGCGAGGGCCTTGATGTTCTTCTCGGCGAGGATCGTGCGCGCCTGCGCGGGGTCGGCCTTGATGGCGGCAAGGGCGGTCTCGGCCCGCTTCCAGAGAGCCGCGGCCTTCTTGTCGGACTCGCAGAGCGCCAGGTCGGAGACGATCTCGCTCAGGCGGGTGAGGACGATGGTGTCCTTGTTGTCGTAGTAGCGGTTGACGATGCCCTGCTGGTACTTGGAGAAGTGTTGGCCTTTGGCCATGGGGCGGCGCTCCTTGTCGGCGATCGTAGGGAGTGAACGCGAAGGCCGCGAAGGTCTCGAAGGGGTGAAGGACAGAGGAAGGGGCCGCTCACGCCGGCTGAGCGTTGAACTCGCGCGGGCGGCGGGGGGTGGCGGGTTCGCCGGTGGCGATGCGCCATTCGGGCAGTTCGCCCCGGACGAGCGAGCGGGCGCCGACCACGGCGCCGCGGCGGATGCGGGCGCCGGGCAGGACGAGGGTGTCGGCGGCGACCCAGGTGTCGTCCTCCATGGCGATGGGGGCGGAGCGGTCGGCGTGGTCGGGCGTGTCGGGGTCGGCGATGGTGGTGGCGAGGATGGCGTACTGGGAGACGACGCAGCGGGCGCCGATGCTGATGCGCTGATCGCCGATGAGCTGGGCGTGGTCGCCGCAGATCGAGAGCTCGCCGATCTCGAGGAGCCAGGGGCGCTCGACGAAGACGGACTGGCGGAAGCGCGTGGTGGCGCCGACCTTGGCGCCGAAGAGGCGGAGGATGCGCCGGCGCAGGGCGTACTGGTTCTGGATGGTGCAGCGGAAGGCGAGGCGGCCGAGGG
>CALKYH010000318.1 GCA_938003595.1 uncultured bacterium | reverse complement strand
CGGAGCGCGGGTATTCTGCCGTCCTGCATCCAGAGTCCCGGGCAGCCACAAGCCCGGGCGGCAACCGAGCCCGAACCGAGAAGGTCGAGCCGCGGTGCCGAGGCAAACGCCCCGCAAGGGGAACGATGCGGCCGGCCGAACGCGGTGTTCGGCGCGGCAAAAAGAGGGCGATCCAAGCGATCGCCGCTCCCCGCTTCGCCATGGCCTGCTCTCGATGTCGTGAGGAGATCACGGCATGTCGAGGCCATACCAGTCATCGTCATCGGCGGCGCTGCACGGCGCACGCACCCGGGCCGGCGTTCACGGCTCGCTTGTTCCATCGATCGTTCCGTCTACGACCTTCCTGAGGGACGGGTTGGACGACGGCGCCGCGTTCGCGTACTCGCGGGTGGGGAATCCCACGGTCGCGGCGCTGGAGGCGCAGCTCGGCGCGCTGGAGGAGACGGAGCACGCGCTGGCGTTCTCGTCGGGGCTGGCGGCGGAGACGACGCTGCTGCTGGCGACGCTCCGCGCGGGGGACCACATCGCCTGCGGGCGTGCGGCCTACGGCGGGACGGTGCGGCTGCTGCGGGAGACGCTGGCGGGTCTGGGGGTGGAGGCGAGTTTCTTCGACTCCACGAACCCCGCGGCCCTGGCGGCGGCGATCCGGCCGAACACCAAGGTGGTGTTCGTGGAGACGCCGGCGAACCCGACGCTGGCGCTGACGGACATCGAGGGCGCCGCACGCCTGGCGCACACGGCCGGAGCGATCCTCGTCGTCGACAACACCTTCCTGACGCCCGTTCTGCAGCGGCCGCTGGATCTGGGCGCCGATGTGTGCGTCAGCTCGACGACGAAGTTCATCGAGGGCCATTCCGCGGCGGTCGGCGGCGTGGTCACGACTCGCGACGGGTCGCTCGCGGCACGCGTGGATCGGGTGCGCAAGAGCATCGGCACAATCCAGACGCCGTTCAACGCGTGGGTCACGCTGCAGGGCGCTAAGACGCTGCCGCTGCGGTTGGGCCAGCAGTCGCGCCACGCGGCGCGGATCGCGGCCCTGCTGGCGAGCGACCCCCGGATCGAGCGCGTGCATTATCCGGGCCTGCGCGGGTTCGCCCAGGCGGACATCGCGCGTCGGCAGCATCTCGGGGCGCATGGAGCCGTCGTGTCGTTCGAGGCCCCGGGCGGGCTGCAGGGCGCGGATGCTGCGGTGCGAGCGTTGGCGCTGTGCAGCGTCGTCGAGCATGTGGGCTCGGTCGAGACGCTGGTGACGCACTCGGCGAGCATGACGCACGCCGATGTGCCGCGGGAGCAGCGGCTGGCGGTCGGCATCACCGACGGGCTGCTGCGGATCTCGGTCGGGCTCGAGGACCCGGAGGAGATCATCGCGGACCTGGACCGGGCGATCGACGCGGCGGCGAGCGTCGCGGCTTCGAGCGAAGGGAGGGCGCTGTGCACCAGCGGCGTGTGATTGTGCTGAAGTTCGGGGGATCGGCGCTGCGGGATGAGCGGTCGTTGCCCCGGGCCGTGGCGGAGGTCGATCGGTGGCGGCGGGAAGGGTACGCCGTTGTGGCGGTGGTCTCGGCGCTGCACGGGCAGACCGATCGGTTGCTGGCGGAGGCGCATCGTCACGCGGAACGGCCGGAGCCCGGGGCGCTCGCGGCGCTGGTGGCGACGGGAGAGCAGGCCGCGGCGGCGGCGCTGGCGCTCGTGCTGGACCGGGCCGGCGTCGGGGCGCGGGCCTTCGACGCGGCGAGCGCGGGCCTGCGCACGACGGGTGATCCGCTGGATAGTCATCTGGTCTCAGCGCGGGCGGAGGCGCTCTGCGCGGCGTTCGCGCTGGATCAGGTGGCGGTTGTGCCGGGGTTCGTCGGGCGCGATGCGCAGGGTCGCACGACGCTCCTGGGGCGCGGCGGCTCCGACTACACGGCGCTGTTCCTGGCGTCGTGCCTGGGCGCGCGGTGCAGGCTCGTGAAGGATGTGCCCGGGGTGTTCGATCGGGATCCCGGGGCGGCGGGCGCGCGGCGCCTGGCGGCGGTGTCGTGGGCGGACGCGGAGGTCCTCGGCGGTCGGGTTCTGCAGCCCAAGGCGCTGCGGTTCGCGGCGGAGCGGCGACTGAGCTTCGAGGTCGCGGCGCTCGATGCGGATGATCGCACAGTCGTGGGGCCGGGGCCGACGCGGACCGGTGGGCAGCCGACGCAGACGGCGCCGCTGCGCGTCGCGTGCCTGGGCGCGGGAGTTGTGGGGCTGGGCGTGCTGCAGCATCTGCTCGCGAGGCCGGAGCAGTTCGAGGTCGTCGGCGTCGCGGTGCGCGATCCTGCGGCGGCGGTGGCCCGGGGGGCGCCGTGCCAACATGTGACGACAGACGGCGGCGCCCTGGCGAGGAGCGAGTGCGATGTGGTGTTCGAGGCGTTGGGGGGCGCTGAGCCGGCGGCGAGTTGGCTCGAGGCGGCGTTCGAAAGAGGGCGGCGCGTGGTGACCGTCAACAAATCGGCTGTATCGAGGTCCCGGGACCGGCTCGAGCGCGCAGCGCAGGAGGGCGGGGGCACGCTCACCTGCTCGGGCGCGGTGGGCGGGGCGACGCCGGTCCTGGCGAGAGCGGCACGGCTGCGCGAGGAGCGTGGCGTGGTCGCCGTCGAGGCTGTGTTGAATGGAACGACGAACTTCGTTCTTGATCGGATCGCGGAGGGGAGCACGCTGGCCGACGCGGTTCGCGAGGCGCAGGAGCGTGGGTTCGCCGAGGCCGATCCGACGACGGACCTGGACGGCACGGACAGCGCGGAGAAGCTGAGCATCCTGGCGGGCGAGGCGTTCGGCGTGTCGATCGCGCCGGAGGATGTCGAGCGCCATGGCGTGTTCGGGGTCGACGCGGCGCTGAGCGCCGCGGCGCACGATCGGGGGAAGACGGTGAGGCTGGTCGCTTCCCTGCGACGGACGGGTGCGGGGCTGGAGGCGGTGGTGGCGCCGCGGGAGGTGGCGGCGGATGGTTGGCTCGGCGGCGTGCGCGAGGAATGGAACGCCGCGGCGTTCCGGTGTGAGGATGGATCGACGGTACGGGTCCGGGGTCGCGGCGCGGGTCGGTGGCCGACAGCGCAGGCCGCGCTCGCGGACCTGCTCGCGCTGCGACGAAGGGCGACCGATGCGGCGCCGATCGTCGCGACGGCGCCGGTTGAGGCGGGGGCGGCGCTGTGAGCGCGGTCCTGTCGAGAGCGTCGCGAGTGATCGCAGCGCCGGCGGCGCTGGCCTCGTTCGAGCGGATCGCCGTCGTCGGCGCCACGGGGCTGGTCGGGGCGGAGGCGCTGGCCATCCTTGCGGAGCGGGGGGTGGATCGCTCGCGTGTGATCGCGGCGGCGTCGGAGCGGTCGGCGGGCGGCGCCGTAGCGTTCGGCGGGGACGAGGTGCGCGTGGTCGGCGCGGAGTCACGGGCGCTGACTGGTGTGGACCTGGCGCTGCTGTGCGCCTCGGCGGAGGTGTCGCGGGCGCTCACGCCGGGGCTCCTGGCGGCGGGCGTGCATGTGGTCGACAACTCCTCGGCCTATCGGCTCGATCCGTCCGTGCCGCTGGTGATCCCGGAGGTCAACGGCGAGGCGCTGAGCGGTTGTCCGCTGATCGTGGCGAACCCGAACTGTTCGACGATCCTGCTTCTGCTGGCGCTCGAGCCGCTGCGACGGGCGTTTGGGGTCGAGTCGATCGAGGTGTCGACCTACCAGGCGGTCTCGGGCGCGGGCGCCGCGGCGGTGGGGGAGTTGCTGGCGCAGGTGCGCGCCTTCGGGCGAGGCGAGCCCTCGAGGCCGAGTGTGTTCGCGGAGCCGTGCCTGTTCAATGTCTTCAGCCATGACGCCGCGGTGGACGAGGTCACGGGGCTGAATGGCGAGGAGAGCAAGATCATCGCGGAGTCGCGCCGGATATGGCTGGACCGGGCGCTTCCGGTGTCGCCGACCTGTGTGCGGGCGCCCACGCTGCGGGCACATGCGCAGGCGGTGCGGGTGCGGCTGACGCGTCCCGCGACGGAGCACGAGGTGCGCGGCGCCCTGCGGGACGGCGAGGGGCTGAGCGTCGTGGACGACCGCGCGGGCAACTCGTTCCCCACGCCGCTGAAGGCCGCGGGAAGGGATGAGGTTCTGGTGGGCCGGATCCGGCCCGATCCCTCAACGGGCTGCGGCGCCGAGGAGCGGTGCAAGGCCTTCCAGCTGTTCCTCTGCGGCGACCAGCTCCGCAAGGGCGCCGCGCTGAACGCGGTGCAGATCGCCGAGCGCCTCGATGCGCTGCGGCGCCGAGGGGGTCAGGACTCGAACGGCTGATTCGAGAGTTCGATGTTGGGATGGCGACTGTTGAAGAAGCGGACGGCCCACTCGTCGGAGAACAGGACCATCGCGCGGCCTCGATCATCGAAGACCATGCGGGCGCCGTCGGGCGTGTCGGGGATGGGCGTCTTGCCGGAGACCGGAATGGGCTCGCCCTTGACGCGCCACCAGCGGGCGATGCTCCAGGGCGCCATCTCGATGCGCGACTCGGCGTTGTACTCGGCCTGCAGTCGGTGCTGGACGACCTCGAACTGCAGCGGGCCCACGGCGGCCAGGAGCGCGACCTTCTGGGCGCCGCCGACGGGTTCGAAGCGCCGGACGACGCCCTCGCGCAGGAGCTGCTCGAGGCCGAGGCCGAAGCGCTTGTAGTTGCCGGGTTGGGGGTTGTGCAGGTAGGCGAAGCACTCGGGTGTGAAGACGGGGATCTCGTCGTAGACGATGGTGCGGTCGTCGGTGAGGGTGTCGCCGATGCCGAAGAGGTCGTTGCCGACCAGGCCCACGACATCGCCCGCGACGGCCTCGTCCACGGTTTCACGCTGGTTGCCGAAGAGCTTCTGGGCGTTGCCCAGGCGCACGCGGGATCCGCTCTGCGTATGGACGACGAACATGTCGCGCTCGAAGCGCCCGGAGACGACCCGGACGAAGGCGATGCGGTCGCGGTGGCGCGGGTCCATGTTGGCCTGGATCTTGAAGACGAAGCCGCTGAAGCGGGGGTCGCTGGGGGCGATGAGCGTGTCGCCGCTCATGCGTCCGGTCGGGGGGCTGGAATACTTGAGGAAGGCGTCCAGCAGCAGGCTCACGCCGAAGTTGTTCATGGCGCTGCCGAACAGGACCGGCGTGGTGGTCCCGGCGAGCACGGCGGCGGGGTCGAAGGGCGCGCCGGCGCCGTCGAGCATGCGGATCTCTTCGATGGATTCCTGCTGCGCTGGGGTGGACGCCTTGGCGCTGAGGGCGGGATCGTCGAGCCCCATGACATCGACCGTGGCGCGCCGGCCGCCGCCGTCCTGACGCTCGAAGAGATGCACGCGCTGCTCGAGCCGGTCGTACACGCCGCGGAAGTCCGGGCCGGTGCCGATGGGCCAGTTCACGGGATAGGCCTGGATGCCCAGGATCTTCTCGAGTTCATCCACGAGATCGAGCGGCGGGCGCGTGGGCCGGTCGCACTTGTTCATGAAGGTGAAGATCGGCACGCCGCGTCGGCGGCAGACTTCGAAGAGCTTCTGCGTCTGGGGCTCAACGCCCTTGCCCGCGTCGATGACCATCATGGCGGCGTCCACGGCGGTGAGGACGCGGTAGGTGTCCTCGGAGAAGTCCTTGTGGCCGGGGGTGTCCAGGAGGTTGACGCGGTAGCCGGTGTAGTCGAACTGGAGCAGGGTGGAGCTGATGGAGATGCCGCGCTGCTTCTCGAGCTCCATCCAGTCCGACGCGGTGGCGCGCTGCTGCTTGCGGGCCTTGACCGTGCCGGCGAGCTCAAGGGCGCCGCCGTAGAGCAGGAATTTCTCGGTGAGCGTGGTCTTGCCGGCGTCGGGGTGCGAGATGATCGCGAAGGTGCGGCGTTTGGCGATGGCGTCGGCGAGACTCATGCGGGCTCCGATAGGCGCTGGGCCCCGAGGATAGGGCCGCCCTGCCGGGAGCGTGGGCCTTTCGGGGCGTCGGCGCGATCAATCGGCTCGCGGGCTGGGTCTGGTGGCGCGGAACGACCTGCGCCGTGCGTCGGCGCGATCCTCGTTCGGCGCCGTCGCGGGCGCAGGCCCGGAGCCAGAGTTGGAGCCGGTGAACACGGCGAAGGTGGTGTTGGAGATGAGGTCGTCGATCGCGGTTTGCACGCGGACGAGCTTCTCGTGGAGGGGGCAGGGCTCGTCGGACCCGCAGACTCCGCCGCCGAAGAGGCAGCGTGGGTCCGTGTTCTCTCTTTCAAAGAGGATGTAGACATCCCGGATGGTGATCTGGTCGGGCGGCTTGGCGAGGGTGTAGCCGCCGCCGGGCCCGCGGGCGCCGGTGACCAATCCGGCCTGGGAGAGGGCGGTGAGGATCTTGGCGACAAACGGTGGCTGCAGGCCTCGGGATCGGGCGATGTCGCCGGCGGCGAGGAGCGTCCGTCCCCCGTCATAGACCTCGGCGAGGCGGCTCATCGCGGCGATGGCGGTTTCGGTCTGGCTGCCGTACATGGCCTTGCGGGCAAGGGGTTTATGGCGATCCAAGGGCGCAGTGCGGCCCCGGGGTGAGGATACCCCCGGCGAGGAGGATTACAAGAGGGTTATATCCGAAATATCTCAGATATCAAGGTCATGATCTCTTGAATCATCGACCGATCCTGAGTAATGTCCTGCTTTTCGGATCCGGAAGACTGTAATTCACCTGGCGTGCCGGGTCCAGCCCGGCGGCGTCCTCCAAGGCTCGGAGAACCTGTCGATGTCGGACATTTCTGCTCAGGCCGCGGATCGAGGCGGCGCGGTGGAGACCTTCACCTACAACGACGCGATCGTCCGCAAGTTCCTGCTGGCGACGCTGGTGTGGGGCGTGGTCGGGATGCTGGTGGGGCTGTTCATCGCCCTGCAGCTGACGGTCCCGGCCTTGTCGTTCGGGCAGGAGTGGCTGACCTTCGGTCGGCTGCGGCCCCTGCACACGAACGCGGTGATCTTCGCGTTCGCGGGGAACGCGATCTTCACGGCGATCTACTACTCGACGCAGCGGCTGTGCCGGGCGCGGATGTTCAGCGATGTGCTGGGCAACCTGCACTTCTGGGGCTGGCAGGCGATCATCGTCGCGGCGGCGCTGACGCTGCCGCTGGGGATCACGCAGTCGAAGGAGTACGCGGAGCTGGAGTGGCCGATCGACATCGCGATCGCGGTGGTGTGGGTGGGCTTCTTCGGGGTGAACTTCTTCGGCACGCTGGCCCGTCGGCGCGAGCGGCACATGTATGTCGCGCTGTGGTTCTACATCGCGACCATCGTGACGGTGGCCGTGCTGCATGTGTTCAACTCCCTGGTCGTCGTGGCGGGTCCGCTGAAGTCGTACTCGGTGTACGCGGGCGTGCAGGACGCGATGATGCAGTGGTGGTACGGCCACAACGCGGTGGCGTTCTTCCTCACCACGCCGTTCCTGGGGCTCATGTACTACTTCCTGCCCAAGGCGGCCGAGCGGCCGATCTTCTCGTACCGGCTGTCGATCGTGCACTTCTGGTCGCTGGTGTTCCTGTACATCTGGGCGGGCCCGCACCACCTGCACTACACGGCGCTGCCGGCGTGGGCGAGCACCACCGGCATGCTCTTCTCGCTGATGCTGTGGATGCCCTCCTGGGGCGGCATGATCAACGGCCTGCTGACGCTGCGGGGCGCGTGGAACAAGGTCGCGAGCGACCCGGTGCTGAAGTTCTTCGTGGTGGGCATCACCTTCTACGGCATGTCCACCTTCGAGGGGCCGATGCTCTCGATCAAGAGCATCAACGCGCTGTCGCACTACACCGACTGGACGATCGGGCATGTGCACGGCGGCGCGCTGGGATGGAACGGCTTCATGACCTTCGGGATGGTCTACTGGCTGCTGCCGCGCCTGTTCCAGACGCCGCTGTGGAGCCGCAAGCTCGCGGAGTGGCACTTCTGGGTCGGCACGCTGGGCATCCTGGCGTACTGGATCAGCATGCAGTGGGCGGGCATCACGCAGGGCCTCATGTGGCGGGCGTTCGACGCCGCGGGCTCGCTGAAGTACCCCGACTTCGTGGAGACGGTGCGAGCGATCGCGCCCATGTACTGGGTCCGCGCGATCGGCGGCTCGATGTACCTGCTGGGGATGTTCATGTTCGGGGCCAACATCCTGATGACCTGGAAGGGTCGTCCGGCCGTGTACGAGACGCCGGTGCAGAGCGCGCCGCCGCTGCGTCCGGGCTACCAGGACCCGCCGCCGCCGCCGAGCGATCTGACGAGCGTCGTCGAAACGGGCGTGAAGGTCGAGCGGTTCTTCCAGGGCGCCTGGCACCGGCGGTGGGAGCGTTTGCCGCTGCGGTTCACGGTGTGGGTGATCATCGCGGTGCTGGTCGCCTCGGCGTTCGAGCTGGTGCCGAGCTTCATGATCCGCAGCAACATTCCCACGATCGCGACGGTGAAGCCCTACACGCCGCTCGAGGTGGCGGGGCGCGACATCTATGTGTCGGAGGGCTGCTACAACTGCCACTCGCAGATGATCCGGCCGATCCGCGCCGAGACGGTGCGCTACGGCGAGTACAGCAAGCCCGGCGAGTTCGTGTACGACCATCCGTTCCAGTGGGGCTCGCGCCGCATCGGGCCGGATCTGCAGCGCGTCGGCGGGAAGTACTCCTACGACTGGCATGTGCGCCACCTGGAGGATCCGCGGCAGATGGTCGCGGGCTCCATCATGCCCACCTACGCCCACCTGCTCGAGAAGGAGATCGACTTTGCGCGGATCCCCTCGCGGGTCCGGGCGCTGACGATCATCGGCGCTCCGTACACCGACGCGGAGATCGAAGGCGCCGAGGCGTCGGCCCGCGCACAGGCGACGGCGATCGCAGCGGAGCTGGAGGGCCAGGGCGGCTACCTCGACATGGGCACGAAGCAGATCGTCGCCCTCGCGGCGTATCTGCAGCGGCTCGGGACAGACATCCACGCAACGCCCGAAGAGCCGGCGGCGACGGAGACGGCGGCGCTCCATCCGGAGGTGGAGCGATGAGCCTCTCCGACATCATGAGTCACGAGAACCTGAGCCTGCTGCCGCAGGCGGCCCTGGTGATCTTCCTGTTGGTGTTCGCGGCGGTCGCCGTTCGGACCTTCTGGGGCCATTCTGACGCCGACCATGAGGACGCGGCCCGGATGCCGCTGACCGACGACGCTCCCTCCCTCTCGCGCGACTGACCTCTCGCAGCCTCCCGGAGTTCTGTCATGTCTTACTCACTCCCCGACGATCAGCAGGGCCACCTGCTCGAGCACTCGTACGACGGCATCCAGGAATACGACAACCCCACGCCCAGCTGGTGGCACTGGATCTTCTGGGCGACCATCGCCTTCTCGGCGGTGTATGTCGCGTTCTGGCATTTCTCGGAGTTCTCCTGGAGCATCCACGACATGCACCGGCACCAGGAGGCGAAGTACTACGCCAAGCTGTTCGGCGAGCTGGGCGATCTGAAGCCGGACGAGGCGACCATCCTCGAGATGATGGGCGACGAGAAGTGGCGCACGGTCGGGTCCACGATCTTCGCGGCCAACTGCACGCAGTGCCATTCTGGCGACGGCGGCGGGATCAACGGCCCGAACCTGACCGACGACTCGTACATCAACATCAAGAAGCTCGAGGACTTCTACACCTTCGTCACCAAGGGCAATGTGCCCAAGGGGATGCCTTCGTGGGAGAATCGACTGCAGCAGAACGAACGCATTCTCGTCGCCGCGTACGCCGCGACGCTGCGCGGGACCACGCCGGCGAGCCCCAAGCCCGCGGAGGGCGAGGTCATCGCGCCGTGGCCCAAGGCGCCGAGCGCGACGGCGGCGCCGGGCGGCTGAATCGCCATCCCGATCCATGATCGAGCGGGAGTCCACCATGTCCACCCCCACATCAGAGAGAGCGAGCAGCGTCGGCGCCCCGGTCGCGCCGGGGCGGGCGCTCTCCACGCTGAACGAGGACGGCTCGCGCCGATGGCTGCGGCCCCGTCCGTCGCGCGGCAAGTTCTGGCAGGCGCGCCGCCTGGTCGCGTGGGGGTTGATCGGGCTGTTCGCGGTCCTGCCCTACATCACGATCGGCGGCCACCCCGCGCTGCTCATTGATCTGGCGAACCGCAAGCTGCACTTCTTCGGCCACACCCTGCTGCCGACCGACACGCCGATCTTCGCGCTGCTCATCGGCTCGGTGTTCGCGGCGATCTTCGGCGTGACGGCGCTGTTCGGGCGGATCTGGTGCGGCTGGGCCTGCCCGCAGACGGTCTACATGGAGTTCCTGTACCGGCCGATCGAGCGATTCTTCGACGGCGAGCCCGGACGCAAGCAGCGGATCAAGGCGGCGGCGGGCGTCCGCAAGACGCTCAAGCACCTGACCTTCCTGCTGATCACGCTGTACATCGCGCACCTGGCGCTGGCGTACTTCGTCGGTGTGCGGACGCTGGGGACCTGGGTCACGCGCTCGCCGCTGGAGCACCCGGGCGGCTTCCTGGTCATGGCGGCGGTCTTCGCGCTGATGACCTTCGACTTCGGCTACTTCCGCGAGCAGACCTGCCTGATCGCGTGCCCCTACGGGCGCCTGCAGGCGGCGCTGCTGGACCGGAAGTCCATGATCATCAGCTACGACGCCAAGCGAGGCGAGCCGCGCGGCGCCAAGAAGCGGGCGCCGAAGGCCGACGACGGCGTGGTGTCGCTGGACATCCTGACGCCGGATCAGCCGAAGGGCGACTGCATCGACTGCCGCATGTGCGTCACCACCTGCCCGACGGGGATCGACATCCGTGAGGGGCTGCAGATGGAGTGCATCGGGTGCGCTCAGTGCATCGACGCCTGCAACGCGGTGATGGACCGGATCCGGCGGCCGCGGGGCCTGATCCGGTACTCCTCGCAGGCCGCGATGGCGGGCGAGCGCTCGCGCGTGCTGCGCCCGCGTCTGGTCATCTACGCCGTGGTGTTCCTGGGACTGTTCACGCTGATGTCCACGCTCTTCGTCACGCGGCCGCCGGCGGAGGTCGGGCTGCTGCCGCGGATCGGCTCGCCGTTCTACACCGCGCCGTCCGGCGAGATCGCGAACGCGATCCGTCTGCGCATGGTGAATCGGCAAGATGCGCCGGCGCAGTTCCAGGTGTCCTCGCCCACGGTGGGCGTGGGCGTGACGCTCGAGGACAATCCTGTGACGCTGGACGCCGGCGAATCGCGGACGACGCCGGTGACCGTGACCATCCCGGCCAGCGCGTTCGATCGGCGGGGCGGGCGCGACATCGAGCTCGTGATCACGACCGATGGGGGCTTCGAGAAGAAGCTGTCCTTCCACGCGTTGGGGCCGGTCAACCGCGACGCGCCGCACGAGGAGGAAGATTGATGACTCGTCACACCTGGATGATCGGGCCCGGGCTGGTGGGCTTCATCATGCTGATCAGCCTGACGGGCGCCGGGTTGCTGATCTACTTCGCCCACTCGGATCCCTCCTTCGCGGTGGAGGCGAACTACTACGACCGGGCGGTCCATTGGGACGAGGCCGCGGCCCAGGAGCGGAGGAACGCCGAACTGGCATGGGTCGTCGAGGTGGAGATCGCGCCGGGCGGCGGCGATGAGCCCGGGTCGCTTGATCTGGCGCTTGCAGACTCCCGGGGCGGCGCGATCGATGGGGCGAGGGTCTCGGTGGAGGCGTTCCACAACGCTCGGGCATCCGATCGAACGATGCTCGCGCTCGAGCCCGCGGAGCCGGGGCGATACAGCGCGCCGCTCGAGATCGGGCGCGCCGGGTTGTGGGAGTTCCGCGTGACCGCGACCCGCGGCGACGAGGTCTTCACCGCGGTCGTCCAGCGGATGATCCCGGAGCTCGTCCCCGAACGGGGGTCGCTCCCATGATCGCGCTGATCGGGGCCGTGTTCGCCGCGTCGCTACTGGGGTCGCTGCACTGCGCGGGGATGTGCGGCGCCTTCGTGGCGTTCGCGGTGGGGGCCCCGTCGGAGCGCCGGCCGCCGGAGTGGGCGCTGCACGCGGCCTACAACGGCGGGCGGCTCGCGACCTATGTCGCGCTCGGCGCCGTCGCGGGCGCGCTCGGCGCAGCGATGGACAACGCGGGCGCGATGCTCGGACTGCAGCGAGTCGCCGCCGCGGCGGCGGGGGCCATGATGATCGGCTTCGGCGTCGCGACGCTGCTGCGGACGCGCGGGGTGCGCGTGCCGCGCCTGCGGCTGCCAGCGGCGTTTGAGCGACTGCTCGGGCGGGGTCATCGCCTGGCCTCGTCGAAGCCGCCGATCGTCCGCGCTGGGCTCATCGGGCTCCTGACGACGCTCCTGCCGTGCGGCTGGTTGTATGCCTTCGTGATCACGGCGGCGGGCACGGGCGACGCGGCGCTCGGGGCCCTCACCATGGCGGTGTTCTGGGCGGGCACACTCCCCGCGCTGGTGGCGGTGGGCGCCGGGGCCAAACGCGTCGCCGGCGTGTTCGGCCGCTTCGCGCCGGAGCTCACGGCGCTGGCGCTGGTGGGCGTCGGTGTGTACACGGCGGTGCACCGGATCACGCTGCCGGCGTTCTCGCCGTCGGAGTCGGTCGCCGCGGAGTTCGATGCGGCCGCCGCCGCCGAGCATGTCCGATCCCTGGATTCATCGGAGGCGCCGTGCTGCGATGTCGAGCATCGCTGAACAGCATGCGTGGGCTCGGGGGGCGAGCGGAGCGGAGGCGGCGGCAGCTCTCGGCTGCGCGCACTGCGGGCTTCCGGTGCCGCAGGGGCTGGTGCGGGAGGGCGCGAGCGAGCAGTTCTGCTGCTCCGGCTGCGAGACGGCGCGCCGGGTGATCCGTGGCGGCGGGCTGGAGGGGTTCTATTCGCTTCGCGAGCGGCTGGGGGCCGAGCGCCGACCGGCGACGGAGGTCGCCAGTGAGTTCGCCGTATTCGACGACCCGGGCTTTCTCGCCGCGCATTGCCGCGACAGCGCGGGGGTGGACGGACGAAGTCGCCGGAGCGTCGATCTGCTGGTGGAGAATATCCACTGTGCGGCGTGTGTCTGGCTGCTGGAGCGCACGCCGTCGCTGTGCCCTGGTGTTGAGCAGGTCCGGGTGGACCTGGGCCGGGGCCGGCTGCACATCGATTGGCGTCCGGACGCCGTGTCGCTCTCGCAGGTGGCGGGCGTGATCGGCTCCCTCGGGTACCGGGCCCACGCGGCGCGGGGAGAGGAGCGGCGTCGTATCCGTCGGCGCGAGGATCGCGCGATGCTCGTGCGGATCGGCGTGGCGGGCGCCATCGCGGCGAATGTCATGCTGGCGTCGCTATCGATCTATGCCGGCGGCGCGACGGGCATCGAGCCGGCGCATCTGACGCTGTTCCGCTGGGTGTGCGCTGGGCTGGGGACGCTCTCGGTGTTCTGGCCGGGGCGCGTGTTCTTCCGCGGCGCCATCGGCGGGCTGCGCTCAGGGCGGATGAACATGGATGTCCCGATCGCGGTCGGGCTCGCCGTGGGGCTGGCGTACGGCCTGGTCAACACGGCGCTCGGCGCCGGCGAGGTCTACTTCGACACGCTGGTGACGCTGGTCTTCCTGCTGCTGCTGGGTCGATGGCTGCAGCGCCAGCAGCAGCGCCGCGCGACAGACGCCCTCGAGCGGCTGCACTCGCTGACGCCGAGCGCAGCGACGCTCATCGGCGACGACGGCGTCGCTCGAACGGTCGCGGTCGAGTCGCTGGCGCCCGGCGCGGTGGTGGAGGTGCGGCCGAATGAGTCGACGCCGGTGGATGGAGAGGTGGTGCAGGGCGAGTCGGACATGAACGAGTCGTTCCTCACGGGTGAGTCGATTCCCGTGGCGGTCGGACCGGGATCGCGGGCGCTGGCGGGCGCGGCGAACCTGACCTCGACGATTCGCATCCGCGCGACCGCAACAGGCGAGGCGACGCGCGCCGGGCGGATCATGCGACTGGTGGACGAGAGCGCTCGCGAGCGCGCCCCGATCGTGCGACTGGCCGATCGGATCTCGGGCGTGTTCGTCGGCGTCGTGCTGGCGCTCGCGGCGCTGACGGCGGGCGTGTGGCTGGCGATCGATCCATCCCGAGCCGTGGACAACGCGGCGGCCCTGCTCATTGTCACCTGCCCGTGCGCCCTGGGCATGGCGACGCCGCTGTCGGTCATCGCCTCCTTGGGGCGGGCGGCACGACGTGGCATCCTGATCAAGGGCGGCGAGATGCTTGAGGCGCTGGCGACGCCCGGCATCTTGCTGCTCGACAAGACGGGCACGATCACGCAGGGGCGAATGGCCGTCGTGCGATGGACTGGGCCCCAGGAGCTCCGGAGTCGCGTCGCGGCCTTGGAGCGCGGCTGTGCGCACCCGGTGGCGCGGGCGCTGGCGGAGATGGATCCCGGCGGCGCGACGCTGGCCGCGGAGGTTCGACATAGTCTCGGCGGCGGCGTAGTGGGTGAGGTGGAAGGCCGGAGCGTGGCGATCGGCAGCCGGGCGTTCATCGAGCGCCGGGGAGCCGCGATCCCGGCGTGGCTCACGGCGTTCGAGTCGCGCTGCGCGGACGATGGGCTCACGCCGGTGTTGATCGCCGAGGACGGCGTGGCGGTCGCCGCCGCCGGGCTTGGCGACCCCGTGCGAGACGGCGCCGCGGAGGCCGTCGAGTCGCTCCGCGCCGCGGGCTGGGAGGTCGGCGTGCTGTCCGGCGACGATCCGCGCGTCGTGGCGAGAGTGGCGCTGGCGCTGGGGATCGAACCTGAGCATTGCCGCGGCGGGATGAGTCCGGAGTCGAAACTGGACGCGGTCCGAGCGGCGTTGTCCGGGCCGACGCGGGGTCGGCGGCCGGTGGTGATGGTGGGGGACGGAGTGAATGACGCCGCGGCGCTCGCGGCTTCGACGGTGGGCGTCGCGGTGAGCGGCGGGACGGAGGCGAGCCTGGACGCGGCGGGCGTGTACCTGTCGCGCGACGGGCTGGCGCCGCTGGTGGAGTTGCTCAGCGGCGCGCGCCGGACGATGCAGGTGATCCGTGCGGCCCTGGCGGCGTCGCTGGTCTATAATGTCGTTGTCGTCGCCATGGCGATGTCGGGCCACCTGAGCCCGCTCGTCGCAGCGGTGCTGATGCCGATGTCGTCCTTGACGGTCATCGGCGTCGCGTTCCGCTCCCGCACCTTCGCGCCCCCGGACAAGTCTCCGGCGTAGGAGATCGAGCGTGTCGGTCCTGTTCGTCGCCGTGCCCGCCGCCCTGCTGCTCGGAGGGATCTTCGTGGCGGCGTTCATCTGGGCGGTCCGCCGCGGAGAGATGGACGACATGGCGACGCCGCCGGTGCGGATGCTGTTCGATGATGATGAGGGCGCACCGGAGGACGGGGCAAAGGTCTGAGCCGCCGCGGGTCAGCGCCGACGGCGCGCAAGGCCGATCCCGGCGATCAGCGTAAGCGACACGGCGCCGGGCGCGGGAATGGTGAACTGCCACATCGCGGCCCGGCTGATGAAGGTCCCGTCGAAGTACTCGCCGACCACGGTGATGTTGCCGAATCCGTCGGTCCAGACGCCCCGCGCGTTGCTGGCGATGGCGCCGTAGGAGCCGGGGATGAAGCTGTGCAGGTCCACCACGCTGCCCGCGCTGCCCGCCCAAAGCACGGCGTGGTCGATGCCGGCGAAGTTGGCGGTCCCCACCTGGAAGCCGCCGAAGACGCCCCACGCGTAAGAACTCGCGGCGCCGGCCGGATTCAGATCGATGAAACTCGCCGCTGTGCCGCTCCAGAGCGCCGCGTGCTGGTTGCCGCCGATGACGGCGTGGCCCACCTGTTGTCCCGCGGCCATGCCTCGCACCCACCCCGCGGTCGCCGCGCCGGGGGTGATGTCCACATAGCTGGCCGCGGAGCCGCTCCACAGCGCCGCTCGCTCGAAGCCCGCGTTGGTGTCGGCGACGCCGCCCTGTTGGTTGCCGTGCACGGCCCACGCGGTGGACCCGGACGCGCCGGCGGGGTTGAGATCGACGAACGAGCCCGCCGTGCCGCTCCACGCCGCGGCGTGGAAGGTCGTGCCGTTCTGCACCCAGCCCGCCTGGTTGCCGTTCTGGACTGCGTTGGCGCGAGACTCCGCCCAGCCGCCCGGGTGCATGTTGACATACGAGGCCGCCGTGCCCGACCAGACCGCCGCCTGCCAGGTGAAGCCGCTGTCGAACGAGACGCGGCCGGCCTGCTGCCCGTTGCTCGTGCCCCACAGGAAGCTGGCGTTCGCGCCCGCGCCGGTGGGGGTGAGGTCCGTGAAGGTGTTCGCGGCGCCGTTCCAGATCCCGCCACGCCAGGTGCCCATGCCCGCCCAGCCCACCTGCTGAGAACCATCAACATGGTTGGCGACCGACGCCGAGGTGGCGCTCGGCGGATGCAGGTCGGTGAAGGTCCACGCGCCCAGGGCGGTGGAGGAACAGAGGCCGACGGCGAACAGGAACGCCGAAACGATCGACGAACGAGCGCAACGGGGGCGACGGCAGGATGTGGACACGCGTGTTTCTCCCTCGACGCCGCCGCGGAAGGCTCGGCGGGCGATTCAGATCAAGGTACCTCCGGAGTCGGGGCGCTTCAATAGAAATCCAGCGTCAGCGCCCCGCTCGACAGGGGAACCATGGGCCCGGCGTTGCGGTTCCGACATTTTTCTGGGGCCTTGGGCAAGGACAGGGAGAGTGGTTGATCCCGGCCCCAGCGCCCCAGTTACATTGGGCGCCTCGTTCGCCGCGCTGCCCGCCACCCGGAGTCTCCGAGGCATGCACGATTTTCTCACCAAGTCCGCGATCGTCGCGTTGCTCCATGTGGTCCTGCAGGCGGCGCTCGTGGTGCGCGCGCTGCTGCGCCCTCACCGCGAGCCGGCGTCGAGGGTCGCCTGGATCGTCGTGATCCTCTCGGTCCCGGTCGCGGGGATGATCGCCTACATCCTCTTCGGCGAGATCAGCATCGGCCGCCGGCGGGTCGAGCGCGCCCGCCGCGTGGTCGCGGCGCTGCCCAAGCCGACGGACATCCCCGGCATGGACGCGCCGGCGCTCCGCCCCGATCTCTCCGAGGACTACGGCCACGCCTTCCGCACCGCGCAGTCCATCAACGGCTTCGCGCCCATCGGGGGAAACGCCGCCCGCCTGATGGAGGACTCCAACGCCGCGATTCTCTCCATGGTCGCCGACATCGACGCGGCCACCGACCATGTGCATCTGATCTTCTACATCTGGCTCAACGACCACAACGGCCGGCGGATCGCCGAGGCCCTCCAGCGGGCCGCGGCGCGGGGCGTCACCTGTCGCGCGATGGCCGACGGTCTCGGCTCGCGCGACATGATCCGATCGCCGCTCTGGCGGGACATGAAGCAGGCGGGCGTGCATGTCGCGGTGGCGCTGCCCATCGGCAACCCGCTCCTGCGGCCGCTGCACGGGCGCATCGATCTGCGGAACCACCGCAAGATCCTCGTTATCGACAACCGGATCACCTACTGCGGCAGCCAGAACTGCGCCGACCCCGAGTTCCTGGTGAAGGCCAAGTACGCCCCCTGGGTAGACGCCGTGGTCCGCTTCGAAGGCCCGATCGCCCGACAGAACCAGTTGCTGTTCGCCAGCGACTGGAACATGCAGAACGACGACGATGTCGAGGAAGCGCTGCTCCGGCCTGTGGAGGCGTCCCGCCCGGGCTTCGCCGCCGTGGCCTTCGGCACCGGCCCGACGGTCCGTTACTCGGCGATGCCGGAGATGTTCGAGACGCTGCTGTACACGGCGCGGCGCGAGATGGTGGTCACCACCCCGTACTATGTGCCCACGGAGTCGATGCAGGACGCTCTCTGCGCCGCCGCGCGCCGAGGCGTCGACACCACCATCATCTTCCCGGCGCGGAATGACTCCTGGATCGTCGCCGCGGCGAGCCATAGTTACTACGCAGGGCTGCTGGCCGCGGGGGTCAAGATCTTCGAGTACCAGGGCGGGCTGCTGCACACCAAGTCCATGACCATCGACGGACAGATCACGCTCATCGGCTCGGCGAATATGGACCGGCGCAGCTTCGAGCTCAACTACGAGAACAACATCCTCGTCGCCGACCCCGGCCTCACGGGGCAGGTGCGAGGGCGCCAGGATCAGTACCTCGCGTCGTCCACCCCCGTGACCCTGGATCAGGTCGGGCGGTGGCCGCTCCGCCGCCAGCTCTGGAACAACACGATCGCCATGCTGGGCCCCCTGCTGTAGGTTGATGGGGACAATTCTTACGGAGACGCGGGCGTAAGGCCGGCCGCCCTCGGCGCGTCCCATCACCGACAGGCCCGACATGGTCCAAGAGGAACCCAGGTCCGACGAGCAATGGCTGTCCGAGCTGCGCGAAGCGCCAGCCCGGGCCGAGACGGTCGTCGCGCTGCGGTCGTATGTCGTGGGCGGTTTGCGGC
Organism: uncultured bacterium; assembly: GCA_938003595.1. Classification (GTDB taxonomy): domain Bacteria; phylum Planctomycetota; class Phycisphaerae; order Phycisphaerales; family UBA1924; genus JACVCK01. Next base: position 8,021 of record CALKYH010000318.1, on the reverse strand, counting down.
GGGCGCTGGCGGGGCGGCCCGGCGTCTCGGACGCCGATCTCGAGGACTTCGCGCAGGCCAGCGTCATCCGAATTCTCGACCGGCTCGAGAGCTTCGAGGGCCGCAGCCGGTTCACGACCTGGGCGCTCGCGATCGCCATCCGCGTCGCGATGACCGAACTCCGACGCCGACGCTGGGGCGATCGATCTCTGGCGGACCTCGAGGTGGACCGCCCAAGCCCCCGGAGCACGCGCGCCGAGAGCGACCCGGGCGACGCGCTCGTCCGCGCCGACGAGATCGCCCGGCTCGAGCGCGCCATCGAGACGCACCTGACCCCTCGACAGCGGACGGCGATCCTCGCCGAACTCGCCGGGATGCCCACCGCAGTGCTCGCCGAGCAACTGGGCATCACTCCCAACGCTCTTTACAAGCTCCATCACGACGCACGACGGAAGCTCCGCGCTGCGCTGGAGCAGGACCAGGCCCGCTCCGCACCGCCCCCATCGAACGCCGCCAGGACCAAGAGGTGACCGTGGAACTCTCGCGCGCCCAACTCGCAGAACTCGCACGGCTTCTCGCCTCCACCGCGCCGGAGGAGGTGGATTGCGAGGTGTTCCACCGCCATCTCGCGGCGCTCGTCGAGCGTCACGGCGCCGCCGTGGACACGCCCGAGCTGCTCCGGTCGCTTCGCCAGCACATCGAGGTGTGCCCGGAGTGCCGGGAGGAGTTCGAGGCGCTGCTCCGCGCGATGGAGCGACGGGACTGACAGAGTCGCTCGTCCGCAAGAGTGACGGGGAAGCTCGAGTAAGCGCCGGACAGGACGGCGCGTCTCATGGTGGAGGCCCGCAGCCGCATCGCCGCCGGCGATGCGCGGGCCGTTCAACCACGGAGAATACTCGGCATGGCCTATGTAGCGCTGTACGACGAGACGGGCGACGAGCGCGCCCGGCAGGTGCAGGCCGGCGTCAAGCGAACGCTCGGCATGCTGCCGCAGACCTATCAGGCGATGGGGCGCAGCGGCAAGTTCCTCGAGTCCGCCATGAGCCTGGATCACGCCGCGGGCGCGAATCTGGACGAGCGCACACGCCAACTCGTCGCGGTCGCGGTCAGCGCCGCGAACGGCTGCGGCTATTGCGTCCACGCCCACCGGGCGCTCGCGTTGAAAGCGGGCTGTGATGACGAGCAGGTCACCGGGGCGATCGAGATCGCCTCCATGATGAGCGCGTTCAACACCTTCAACAAGGCCATCGGCCTGGTCCACGATGTCACGCCGCAGGCTCTGGGCGTCGGTGTCGACTGATCTATCCCTCGATTCGAAGAACCCGCATTGTCTCAGCACATCGAAGAAAGGATCCAAGTCATGAGTCAGATCGTCCCCATCCTCTTCGCCGCGGCGGCCCTGTCCATCATCGCGGGCGGCGCCGTTCTCGCGGCGGCGCCCCAGAGCGGAGGCGCGCACTGTCAGGTCGAGACGGACGCCGCGCACGCCATCCGCACCATCCCGGTCGGCCTCGCGGGCTACAGCCCGGTCTCCTACCTCGACAACCGGCGCGCCGAGCCGGGCTCCCCGGCGTTCCCCGCCGAGCACGAGGGCGTCATCTACTTCCTCACCTCCGACGCGCAGCGTCGGACCTTCCTGGCTGACCCCGACCGCTACATGCCCCTCTACGGCGGGACCTGCGCGTTCGGCTGCTCGGTGGACAAGGAGTTCGTCCCGGACCCGACCAGCTTCGAGATCGTCGACGGGCGCATCGCCCTCTTCCTGAAGAACGACGAGGTCGACGCGAAAGCGCTCTGGAAGAAGGACCCCTCCGGCGCCAAGGCCAAGGCCGACGAGTACTGGCGTCGCGTGACGGACCGCTGACCCGCTTCTCCTGCGCCGCCGGACGGGTCGGCTCCCCCGTCCGGCGGCCCTTTGCTGTCGAGGCCGCGAGAACGGACGCCCATACATGCGGCTCCCTGTGCTGCTCGATGAGGTTCGCGCCTGCCGCGTCTGCGAGAGGGCGCTGCCCCTGGGTCCGCGCCCGCTCGTGCAGTTGGGGTCCTCCGCACGGGTCCTGATCATCGGGCAGGCCCCGGGACGCGTCGCGCACGAGACCGGCGTCCCCTGGAGCGATCGCAGCGGCGACCGGCTCCGCGAGTGGATGGGCGTCGAGCGACGAGTCTTCTACGACCCCGGAAGCGTCGCCCTGATGCCGATGGGCTTCTGCTATCCCGGCCCCGGCCCATCCGGCGACCTGCCGCCGCGACCCGAGTGCGCTCCATTCTGGCACGATCGACTGCGGCGGTTGCTGCCCGATGTCTCCCTGACAATCCTCGTGGGCCGTTTCGCGTACGAGCGCTACCTCGCGGAGCAGTTCGATTCGCTCACCGTCGCCGTTCGCTCGGGTCCCGCGCTGCTGCCCACCCGGATCGCCCTGCCGCACCCCTCGCCCCGGAACAATCTCTGGCTGCGACGGAACCCGTGGTTCGAGGCCCGCGCCCTGCCGGCGCTTCGCGCCGCCGTCAGTTCGGCCCTCGGCGCGACTCCCTCGCCCCGAATCCCCGCGCCCAGAACGGCGCCGTCACCCCGTGCGCCACGACGCTCAGGATGATGGTCCACACGACGGTCAGGGTCAGCAGCCGACCGTGCGGCAACTCCGCGTCGAGCGCCAGCACGCCGAACACGATGCTGGCGAGCCCGCGAGGTCCGAACCAGCCCGTGAACAGCCGCGCCTCCCGGCTCAGCCCCAGGCCCGAAAGCGAGACATAGACCGGCGCCATCCGGATCACGGTCAGACTCAACGCCGCGTAGAGCATCGGCTTCCAGGAGAAGACATCCAGCGCCGGTCCGACGACCGCGGCGCCGAACATGCCCCAGGTCACCAGGCTGAACGAGTCGCCGATGCCCTCCGCCGCCGTGAGCAGCGCCGCCTTGTGCCTCTTGAGCAGTTGGCCGAAGAGCAGGCCGCCGACGAACGCCGCGATGAATCCGCTCCCACCCATCAACTGCGCCCCGCCGAAGCAGGCGAAGGCCAGGGCGACAACCGTGATCTTCGTCCACGCCGCGGAGAGCCAGTCCCTCCGATGCCCCAGCCGCAGCAGCGCCGCGCTGCCGGCGGCGAGCGCCACGCCGACCGCGGCGCCGATGCCAAGCGACTGCATGAACAGTCCGAATCCGAACCGCCAGGTGTCCAGACCCTTGCCGGCCGAGTCCTCCACGATCGCCAGCAGCAGGAGGACCACCGGCACGCAGATCCCGTCGTTCAGCCCGCTCTCGACATTCAGGGCCTGGCGCACAGGATCCGGAACGGCGGTGTTCGTGATGACGCCCTTGCCGAGCGCCGCGTCCGTCGGGGCGAGCATCGTGGCGAGCAGCGCCGCCTCCAGGACCGTCAGCGCTCCGAACAGCAGCAGGCCCGCGCCCCAGCCCAGCAGGATGGTCAGGGGCAGCCCGACCAGCAGCAGACGGCGCGGCATCCGGCCGAAGCGGCGCAGCACGCCCAGGTCGGCGCCCGCCGCGTCCGTGAAGAGCACGACCGCGAGCGTCAACTCCGCGAGGTCACGCAGCGACTCCGCGTCGGCCCGCATCTCGATCCAGCCGAGCCCCAGCGGACCAACAGCCACGCCGAACGCAGTGAACAGCAGCGGACCGCTCAGCCAGGTGCGCTCCAGCCCCTTGGCGACCACGCTGTAGACCAGCGTGAACAGCGCCAGCAGCGTCAGCGATGTGTACATGGGCTCTGTCTCCCGACTCGTCCGGACGCGGGCGAGTCGCGCTTCAGATCCCGGCGACCCCGCCGACGCCGGTGTCGTCCTTCTTCAGGTAGATGAGGTGGACCGACGCGAAGATCAGCGCTGTTGTCCAGCCGAACATGATGATCCCGTTCGCCGCCTCGAACGAGGCGAGCAGCCGCCACTGATCGTGCATCACGACATCGCCGTAGCCCAGCGTCGTGTAGGTCACCATCGAGAAGTACACGGCGGTCTCGATGTCCTGCATGGCGCCCACGGCCATGAAGGTCCCGGCGTAGATGCCCGACTCGATCACCGTCGCCAGCAGCATGATGAGCACCAGCGACGCCACCGCCGCCGCCTTGCTGACCGCCGACCCCGCGATCCACCGGCGCACGCCGGAGGTCCGCAGCGCCCACAGCCCGGCCATCATGGCCAGCGAGTGCACGAAGGTCGTGACGATCGCCAGGCCGCACCCGATCAGGATGATCAGCAGCATCCATCGCCTCCCGACGCGGACGGCGCCTCGACGATCGAGGTTCCGGGCCGCGCCCGCCTGAGCATCGGCAGGATCGCCAGCGCCACGAGAGAAGCGCCCGCCGCCAGCAGGAAGCCCGCGGCGTACCCCGACCGGCCCGCGACCGCGCCGGCCGCCGCGACCGACCAGACCTCGCACATATTCGTCGCCCCCATGAAGGCGCTGAACTGGGTGCCCCCGATCGCCGGGTCCGTCAGGTCCATGAACAGCGCATAGGACGACGCCGTCAGCGCCCCGGTGAACAGGTAGATCGGCGTCGCCGCCGTCATGAGCCCCGCCCCTCGGACGCCCGCGGCGTCCGTCGCCAGCAACCCGCCGACCGCCAGCGCCACCGCGACGATCGACGCCGCCAGCATCCGCTTGTGCCCGAGCCGATCCGCCGCCCACCCGCCGGCGATGGCGCCGATGATCATGCAGGCGATGACCGGCAGCGCGAAGAACCAGCCCACCTGCTCGGTTGTCGCGCCGCGATCCAGCAGGAACGGTCCGATGAGCCCGCCCACCGCCTCGAACCCTGCTCCCGCCGTGAGCGCGACGCCCAGGCCGAGCCAGGTCGAGCGGTTCGCCAGGGCCCTCGCCAACGATCGCACGAACCGCCGCGGCGCCGCCTCCCGCATCTGTGCGTCCACCACGGCGCACGGCATGACCCACACCACGACCATCGTGGACCACACGCAGCCCAGCAGCACAAGCACGACGGCCTCCGCGCCGATCCACCGCTCGGCGGCGAGCGCCAGCCCGCCGAAGATCGCCCGCCCCGTGAGCATCCCGGCCTGCATCCACCCCGTCACGCGCGCGTGCTCGCCCTCGGGGACGATGGAAATCGCCAGGGCGTCGATCGCCACATCCTGCGTCGCCGCGAAGACCGCGTGCGCGAGCAGCAGCCAGGTCACGAAGCCGACCATCTCCTCCAGCGGGGCGAACCCAAGCGGCAGCAGGGCCAGCCCCATCAGGGCCTGCGCCGTCGTGATCCAGCTGCGGTATCCCCAGCGCCGGCCTCGCAGGGCGTCCACCGCAGGGGCCCACAGAAACTTCAGCGCCCACGGCAGCGTGAGCATGGCCGTCAGCGCCGCGACCTGTTCAACGGGCATCCCCGCCGCGCGGAGCCGCGTGGGCATCGCCCACCAGATGTAGCCGATCGGCGCGCCCTCGCAGAAGTACAGCAGCGCGAACAACAGCCGCCGCTGGATGGAAGGGGCTGGGCGGCTCGGGGCCATCGGCCCTCAGATCTCCTGCGGACCGAGGTCCGGATCGATGTACTTCACGCAGTACAGTTCACGCCGTCGGTCCGACCACGGCCGGACGGTGCCGTCCATGCGGTTCCGCCGGAGCAGTTCGAGGTCCACATCGTGGACGACGATCGTCTCGATGTTGGGCATGCTCTCGCTGGCCACGGCGTCGCGGGCGAAGGGGAAGTCCGAGGGCGTCAGCACGGCGCACTGGGCGTAGTGCATGTCCGCGTTGTCCACGAAGGGCATCATGCCCGCGCAGCCCGCGATCGCCACATACATCTGGTTCTCGATGGCCCGGGCCTGCGAGCAGTGCCGCACGCGCAGGTAGCCGTAGCGCTCATCGGTGTTGAACGGCACGAACAGGATCTTCGCCCCCTTGGCCGCGGCGATCCGCGCCAGCTCGGGGAACTCGCTGTCGTAGCAGATGAGGATGGCGATCTTGCCGCGGTCGGTGTCGAAGACCTCCACGCGGTCGCCCGGCGTCACGCCCCACCAGCGCCGCTCGTTGGGCGTCACCTGGATCTTGTACTGCTTGCCGATCGTCCCGTCGCGCCGGAACAGGTACGCGATGTTGTAGAGGTCGTCGCCCTCGATCGCGAACTGCGAGCCGCCGATGATGTTCACGTTGTAGCGGATCGCCAGATCGTTGAAGAGCTCCAGGTACTTGGGCGTGAACTCCGCCAGCCGGCGCGCCGCCGACGACGGGCTGCCGCTCTCGAACAGGCTCAGCAGCTGCGTCGTGAACAGCTCCGGGAACAGCACGAAGTCGCTCTTGTAGTCCGAGCCCGTGTCCACGATGAACTCGCACTGCTTGGCGAACTCCTCGAAGCTCGCTACGCGCCGCATGAGGTACTGCACCAGGCACAGCCGCACACGCATGACCGCCTGAAAGCGCTGGTTCGGGTCCTTCACATGGTCGAGATTGATCCACTCGAGGAAGGTCGCGTACCCGCGCGAGTCCGTGTCGGTGGGCAGGTAGTCCGGGATCAGGCCGCGCAGCGCGAAGCCGTTGGACAGCTGCACCGTCAGAACGGGGTCATACAGCTTCTTGGCGATGACATGGTCGGCGTACTCCGAGGCCGACATCTGGTCCGCGTACCGGCCGTAGCCGGGGATCCGCCCCGCAATGATGATCCGCCGGATGTTCCGCGCCCGCGCCAGCTGCTTGCGGGCCTCGTAGAGCCTCCGCGCCAGCTTCAGGCCGCGAAAGTCCGGGTCCACCATGATCTCGATGCCGTACAGCGTGTCGCCGAGCGCGTCGTGATTGCGGATGTAGCCCGAGTCCGACACCGCCTTCCAGTTGTGCCAATCGGCGTGCTGCTCGAAGTCCACGATCAGGCTGCTCGCCGTCGCCACGATCTGGCCTTCGTACTCGACGCAGAACTGCCCCTCGGGGAAAATCCGCAGCTGGCTGCGGATCTGCTCCTTGTCCCAGGTCTGCATGTTCGGAAAGCACCGTTTCTGCAGCCGGATGAGAGCGTCGTAATCCTCGAACCGCAGGTCGCGAACGACCAATCTCGTCTCAAATTCCGCCAGATCGAGCGTGGGAACATGGGGAGGTAGTGGGTGCGAGGGCTTGTGGTCCATGATCGCATTCTATCGGCGCAGCGCCCCGATGCGACTTTCCTCGCACATGACCATGACGCGATCGTCGCGACTCCAGAGACGACATCAACTCTGCGGCATGCGTACGAACACCTGCAGCGCGCCGAATCGCTCGAAGCCGAGCCGTCGATACACGGGCTCGCCCATCGTCGACGCCTGCAGCACGCCCGTTCGGTAGCCCGCGGCCCGCGCCAACTCCAGGGGCATCGCCGTCGCGCAGGCGCCCAGACCCTTGCCCCTCTCCGTCTCCAGCGTCGCCACCGCGTAGATCCCCGCGAGTCCGCCCTCCAGAAACAGCGCGGAGGTCGCCACGATTCTGCGGTCCCGACTCATCGCAAAGTGGCGGATGGCGCTCGTCCCAACGCTCGCCGCGGCCTTGGGGCCGAACAACCCCGCCATTCCCCGCGGCACCCCGTACCCGGCCGCGAACGCGTCGCACCACGCCTCGTCACGAGCGACCCCGATCTCCTCGAACCGGCAGCCCTCCGGCACGGGCGCGGCCCCGAGTCGATCCAGCGCCACGCCCATCGCCGGCATCTCCTCGACCAGCGCATAGCCCCAGCCGCTCAGCGCCGCGGCCGCCGGGGCTGGGCAAGACTCGGCGATCACCACCGCCGACGGCGCGCCCTCTCGTCGCAGGGGCGCCGTCGCCTCGTCCAGCGCCGCCATGTCGCCCGCGTCGTGGACGACGACGAAGTTCGCCAACGGGTGCATCTCTCCGGTCTGCACCCGGATGTGCCCGGGCCGGTGCGTCGCGGCCTTGCCGTTCGCCTGTGCTCGACAGAAGGTCTCAAACTGCCGCGCGATCATGCGGCCCAGGCCGGCGTCGTCGATCGCTGCGAACACAGTGTTCTGCTGCATCTCCGCCACTCCACAGGCCCTGGTTGTCGGTCGCCGATCCTCGGATTGCCAGCGTTCGGTCGACGGCGATCGCGCCCAGGGTCGGCGGATCG
>CALKYH010000317.1 GCA_938003595.1 uncultured bacterium | reverse complement strand
GATGTACGCCGGGAAGTCCGTGTGGTACACGCCCAGCACCGGCACCCGCAGCATCTTCGCCGCGAGGAAGCCGATCACGCCCACCGGCCCCGGCGTCGAGATGTGGATGACATCCGGCTGATGCTCGTCCACATGGCGCAGGATCCGCATCAGCGGCGGCAGCACGATCTCCAGCTGCTCGTACCGCGGCATCTTCGTCGCGAACGCCGGCGCGAAGTTGTGGATGTTCGCCCAGTCCGGCGTCGCGAAGGTCGTGCTCGTCACCACCCGCAGGTCGCGCCCGGTCTTGTTCGCCTGCTCCGCCACATTCTGGATGAACCGGCACACGCCGTTCACATCGCCCAGCGTGTCCGTGAACAGGCTCACCCGCATCGGCCGCTCCAGCGGGCTCGCGCCCGACCCCGGCGTGCTCGCGTCGTGCTGCAGCTTCTCGAGCATCTGGCGCTCTTTATTCTGGTGGAACAGGGACAGGATGTACGGGATCCGCGCCGCCTGCACGATGGCGTACGAGGTCAGGTGATCGACCAGGCCGACCTTGTCCCGGTCGCGCAGCGCCTTCACCGCGCCGCCCGCCATCGAGCGACCCAGCGCCTCCGACAGGTCGTCGCTGAACTCCGCCATCCGCGCGTGCTGCGCGATCGGCGGGCCGTCCGTCCGCGCCGCCGGGTCCAGCAGCGACGCCAGGTCCGGGTATTTCTCCAGCAGCGGTTTCAACTCCGCCCGCAGCGCCGTCACGATCGGCAGCGAGGTGTCCTCACGCAGCGCCTTCCGCTTGAGCGTGTCCCACACCAGCGCCGCCTTGCCCGGTCGGGGCAGGTCCAGCCCCGCGAACCGCGCCAGCTTGCTCGCCACCACCTGCTGCCGCGGCTTCGCGCGGCCGTGGAAGTTGTCCGCGTACCAGCGCAGACCCACCGCCGCCAGCTGGTGCGCCAGCAGGTCCGACCGACCCGCGGCGCCGCCGACCTCCGCCTTGCCCGCCATCACCCGCCGCAGGAACTCGGCGCCGTCCAGCGGCTTGCCATCAGCCCCGCTCGGCGTCCCGGTCCAGGTCCGCCCGATGTTCAGCAGCCCGTGATCGTCCGAGCCCGCCGTCAGCGGCTTGATCCACGGCTTCGGCCACACCGGCTCCAGCCCGTGCAGCTCCGACAGCGCCCGCGCCCGCGTCGGCGTCAGGTCGTCCAGGAATCGCGCCAGCGCGTCCACATGCGTCCCCGAGTGCGCCCCGTTGATCATCTCGAACGCCCGGAACAGCAGGGCGCACCGCTCCAGGTGCCACACGCCCAGCCGGCCGTTCTGCACATACAGCGGGTGCGCCAGCGCGTGCGCCAGGTCGCGCTCGCGCAGCCACGCCGCGAACTGGTACACATCCTCGCGCAGCCCCAGCGCGCCGATCTGCTCGTGCTCCTGCGGCGTCAGGCCCCAGACCAGCACATGCAGCTTGCAGCGGTCCTCCGGGAAGTAGACGGTCACCTCTTCGCCGACCACCACGCCCTCGAACCCGCGCTCCACCAGCTCCACGGCGCCGCGGACCTCGTCGTGATCGGTGATCGTGACCAGATCCATCCCGCGCAGCTTCGCCTGCTCGTACACCTTCTCCGGGGGCGAGTAGCACTCCGGGCAGTCCACCATGCCCAAGGCCGCGATCACCGGCTTGTCGCTCGCCCACGAATGGCAGTGCATGTCCATCCGCGTGAGGCCTGAGGCTGGGTTCTGCATCACGGTCCCTCCAGGACCCGTTCACCCGGGGCGCTCCATCGCCCGGGCCCGCGGCTCCACGGTTGCTTCCACCCAAAGCTACGGCGCTCCCGGGCCGTTCGGAACAGGATACGCCGCGAAGATTCGGCAAGGCCCGCGCCCACTCGCCCCGGCGCCGCGCAGGCCCCGTTCCATCGCCCCTGGGCCCGCATCCCCTACACTCCTCCCCATGCCCCGCGGCCAGCACATCGCCGTCTACCCCGGCTCCTTCGACCCCGTCACCTACGGGCACCTCGATGTCGTCCGGCGCGGCCGGCGGCTGTTCGACAAGCTCGTCGTCGGCGTCGGCCACAACCCCGGCAAGGCCACGCTCTTCACCGCCGAGGAGCGCCTCGAGATCGCCCGCGACCTCATCGCTGAACTCGTCGCCGAAGAACCCGGCGAGGCCGATGTCGATGTCCGCCCCTTCTCCGGCCTGACCGTGGACTTCGCCGCGGAGTGCAACGCCACCGTGATCCTGCGCGGCATCCGCAATCTGTCCGACCTGCAGTACGAGGTCCAGCACGCCGTGACCAACCGCGAGGTCGCCGGGCTGGAGACCGCGTTCATCGTCGCGGGCCAGTCCTTCGCGTACACCTCCAGCAGCCTCATCAAGCAGATCACCGCGATGGGCAGCGACCTGAGCGTCCTGTCCTCCATGTGCCCGCCGCTGGTCATCGAGCGCCTCCGAGAGAAGAAGGCGCAGAACCCCCAGTCCCTGCGCCGGCTCCGGGAGAACGCCTGACACCGTGGATGTCCGCGTCATCAGCATCGGCGCCCTCAGCGCTCACCCGCTCTGGAACGAGCGCGGCCCCGTGCGCCCCGGGCACAGCACCACCACGCTCATCCGCACGGGCGACCGCGCCATCCTCGTGGACCCCGGCCTGCCCGAGGCCGCGATCGTGCCCCGCCTGCGCGAGCGCGCCAACATCGGCCCCGAGCAGATCACCGATGTCTTCCTGACCTCGTTCCGCCCCGACACGCGCCGCGCCATCGAGACCTTCACCGAGGCCGACTGGTGGATCGCCGAGGCCGAGCGCGAGGGCGTGGGCCTGCCGCTGGTGGACGCCATGCACCGCGCCCGCGAGGGCGGCGACCAGGAACTCCAGCAGATGCTCGCCCACGACATCGCGCTGCTCCAGCGCTGCAAGGCCGCGCCCGACGCCTTCGCCGACCGCGTGGACCTCTTCCCCCTGCCCGGCGTCACGCCCGGGCTCAGCGGCGTGCTGGTCGCGGCGCCGCGCCACACCCTGCTGGTCTGCGGCGACGCGATCCCCACCGTCGAGCACCTCGAGCAGGGCAAGGTCCTCCAGAACGCCGCCGACGCCGAGGCCGCGATGCGCTCCTTCGCCGAGGCCGTCGAGATCGCCGACCTGCTCGTGCTGGGGCGCGACAACCTCGTCGTCAACCCCACGCGTCGGCCGTTCTGATCCCTCCCCCCGGATCGGCGGTATTTCTCGAACAACGCCCCCCTGGCGCCAGTATCATCACGCCATGCCGCGACTCTTCGCCCTGGTGTCGGTCTGCCTCCTCGTCATCGCCACGCCCCTGCATGCGCAGGATGGGCCGGCGGACCTCCCGCCCAAGGCGCCGGACGCGGCCTCGCCGCCGACCACCGACGAGGGCCAGAACCCCACGCCCGGGCTCGACTTCGCCACGCTGCCCGCGCCCATCCGGCTCGGCGTGCGCGTGAACCTGCTCCGCAAGAACATCCCGGTGTACGCCGCCGTCGTCGTCGTCCCGAATGTCAACGCCTACACCGAGGCCATCGCCAACTGGTCCACCCAGGGCCGCTACCCCGTGCTCATCGACGACGGCACCGACGCCGCGGCGGAGAACATCGCGCGCTTCGTCCGCGCCTACCGCCCCGACGCCGTCCTCCGCTGGGAGGGCACGGGGCGCGCCTGGCCCCGGTCGCTGGAGGCCATGCAGGAGGCCGTCTCCGACGCCGCGGCCCAGGCGTTCGACGCCGAGAACAACGCCGCGCTGCCCGCGCGCTGGGCGGAGCTGCAGTTCTCGCCGATGGGCGTGGTCGTGGCCTCGATCAAGGACCCCGCCTGGGCCGGCGCGCTGGCCATGGCCGCGGGCTACAGCCAGCCCATCGCCTGGATCGACACCGAGGCGGGAACCCTCGCCGGCGAGGCCGGGCCCGAGACCATCGAGCTGCTCGACGGCGCGGTCAAGGCGCTGTGCGAGTCGCTGTCGCTGGGCTACGCCGCGTTCGGCGACGCGGTGGACGCGTACACCGTCTGCCTCAACATGCCGACGAAGCTCGCCGGGGCCGACGGCCCGCTGGCGCTGACGGACAGCCTGGGCCGCAACGAGAACAAGGCCCGCTGGGCGATGGTCGGCCTGATGCCCGGCGACGAGCAGACCAGCGCCTATCGCGCCATGTGCTCGCTGTTCCTCAACCCGCGCACCGGCTGGCTCGTGGACGGCTACGAGACGCGCTCCGACACCAAGACCTACCAGATCACCCGGCCCGCGGCGATGCTGCGCGAGCGGGGCGTGCAGTCCGTCGCGGACCGTCCGCCCAGCGTCGGCCAGAGCGCCTGGCGCGGGCGCGCCGCCCAGGGCGTGGACGCCGGCTTCATCCACATCAACTCCTCCGGCCAGCGCCGCTGGTTCAAGCTCGCCAACGACACCGTGGACGCCGCCGACATCCCGCTGCTGCGCACGCCCGCGATCGTGCACATGATCCACTCCTTCTCCGCCCAGAACCCCGACGACCCCCAGTCGATCGCCGGGCGCTGGCTGGAGCGCGGCGCCTACCTCTACTTCGGGTCCGTGGACGAGCCCTACCTGCGCTCGTTCCAGACGCCGGAGAACATGGCCCGGCGCTGGGTGGCCAAGGCGCCGTTCTCGGTCGCCGTGCGCATCGACGGCCTGGAGCCCTGGAAGCTCAACTACTTCGGCGACCCGCTGCTGATGCTCGCCGACGAGCCCCAGCAGAAGCCCGGCCTTCCCGCGCTCGAGAACACGCAGGCGATGGGCGATCTGGTCCGCGAGGCGATCCGCGCCCGCGATTTCCCGGGCGCGGCCCGGCTGCTCGTGATGCTCGGGCGCGACGAGGACGCGGCGCGCCTCTTCAGCGCGGCGCTGGCCGACAAGGACCACGAGGTCTCGCCGGAATTGGCCGAGGTCTGCTTCTACCCGCTCATCCGCGCCGGCGACATCGTGGGCGCGATCAACGCCTTCGAGCGCATGCCCGAGAAGGCCCAGAAGAACGACCCGCGCGTGGACGCCCTGTGGCTGGCGGCGCGACAGCGGCTGGCCCTGATCCCGCCCGACGCCCATGCCGCGGCGGTGCTCAAGGCCCATGTCCGCAGGCAGTGCGCGGCGGACGATGTCGAGACGCTGCTCCCCGCGCTGCGCCGCACCACCGACGCCGCGACCCTCCGCGCGTGGATCCAGGGCGTCGCCGACGAGGTGAAGAACGAGAAGGAAACCCAGCGCCTGCTCGAGATCGCGTCGCAGTACTGACGGTTATTGCCCTGCCCCTTCGAAGATCCGCTGCATCCTGGGCAACCGGCGCGCGGTCTCGATGAGCAGCAGGCCCTCAAGCGTCAGCACCACCACGGCGAAGGCGAGCAGGGGCCACTGCTTCGTGGACCACCACGACGGCGCATCGGCGTTGCCGACGAAGGCCTGCCAGATCATGGCCCACGCGGGGACGATGAGCATGAAGATCGCCGCGGGCACGATCATCCAGGTGGGCCGGCGCGTGGCGCGGAGCCAGGCGTAGATGACGATGAAGGCCAGGCCGCCGAGCAGTTGATTGGTGGCGCCGAACAGGGGCCAGAGGATCATGCCGCCCTTGCCGGCGTTGGCGAGCGTCCAGGCGGAGCCCTGGGGCGGGATGGCGGCCAGCAGCGCCGCGGCGATCACGGCGAAGATCGTGGCGCCGTGGACGGTCGCGAGCCACTTGAAGGGGTTGAGGTTGGAGGCGGCGCGCCACACGCGCCCGTGCGGGTCGGGGCGCTCGAGCTCGGCGCGCGGATGCTCGGCGGCGCACTCGGGGCAGCGGACCAGTTCGCTCGAACCGGCCGCCGCGCCGCTGAGGTCGTAGCCGCAGGCGGCGCAGCCGTACGGCGCACGCTTCGGCAGGAAGGTCCGCGCCAGCTCCTGCACGACATAGCGGTTGAGCCGGCAGGCGGTGTCCATCGTGGTGCCCGCGAACGAGGCGACGAGCACGCCCATGAGCGCCACCGCCATCCCCGCGGGCACGCCGAGGGACTTCACGAGGTTCGCCGAGCCGGTGACGAAGGCGCCGACCGTGGAGGCGAGGCCGCCCGCGGCGTTCCATGATTCGTATTGCTTGAGGAAGGCGAGACGGCCGTCGAGCTGCATTCTGTAGCCATCTGACAAGAGGCGCGCGCCGCCTTCATCGAGCTCCAATGTGCGGAATGTCTCGCTGTCAAAGTACTCCGAGTCTGGCGTTCGGTGCATCGGATGCGTCATGCCTAGCTGAACCGTTCCATGCCTAGCGCCCTGCCGTTGGAAGGAGCCCATCCCAGTTCCCTGGACGGAGTCTGACTTGAAGCGCTCGAGCCGCAGGTATCGGTGCTCGGGAGCGTCGTATCGAGGTAGGTCGGCTGAGCTTGGCGCAGTCACCGAGCTCGTGATGTAGTAGGACTCGCCAGTGCCGCGCGGAAGCTCTATGAACAGAGTTGCGTTTGCTGCGCGAATCCACTGATCTCCCTCGCCGCGGATTCCGGCGCTTCCGCCGATGCCGAAGTCGAGCTCCTTTGTCGCCCCCAACCCCAACCCCGCCACGCACGCGATGATGACGAGGATGGCGAGGAAGCTCTCGGTGAGCATGGAGCCGTAGCCCACGGGCAGGGCGTCGGTCTCTTTCTTGAGTTGCTTGCTGGTGGTGCCGCTGCTGACCAGGCAGTGGAAGCCGGAGATGGCGCCGCAGGCCACGGTGATGAAGAGCAGGGGCACGATCGGCGGCGCGCCCTTGGGCTGCCAGTTCACCATGGGGGCGACGATCTCGAGGGGGATGCGCTCGGTCTCGCCGGGTGCGACCTCCAGCGGCCCGCCGAAGAACGCCGCGGCGACCAGGCCCGCGACGATCAGCGCCAGGGCGGAGACCAGCTGCAGGGCGTTGATGTAGTCGCGCGGCTGGAGCAGCACCCACACCGGCAGCACGCTGGCGATGTAGCAGTAGGCGAGCAGGCCGACGGTCCATTTCCACAGGGGCTGGGCGGCGAGGAACTGGTTGAACTCGTGCAGCCCGCCGAGCGTGGGGCCGAAGGAGGCGTCGCCGAACATCACGCTGGCGTACATGAGCCCCAGCGCGAGGATGCTGATGGCCACGATGGACCCGCCCCGCCGGTGCACCAGCAGGCCGATCACGATGGCCAGGGGGATCTGGAACAGCACGGGAAAGATCGCGGCCGGGAACTGGCGCAGTACGCTGGCGATCACCAGCCCGAAGATCGCCAGCACGATCCACAGCCCCAGCGCGAGCGTGGCCAGGAAGATCAGGCGCACGCGCGGGCCGAGCAGGTCGCCCGCGATGTCGCCGACGGTGCGCCCCTTGTTGCGGAGCGAGACCACCAGCGAGCCCATGTCGTGCACGGCGCCGATGAACACGCCGCCGAAGAGCACCCACAGCACCGCGGGCAGCCAGCCCCACATGACGGCGATGGCCGGGCCGACGATGGGGCCGGTGCCGGCGATGCTGGTGAAGTGGTGCCCGAAGACGACGGACCTGCTGGTGGGGCAGTAGTCGCGCCCGTCCTCCAACACCACCGCGGGGGTGGGCGAGTCTTCTCGGAGCGTGAAGACTCGCCTCGCCACCCAGCGGCCGTATGTCAGGTACGCCACGATGAGCAGCCCGCCGGCGACGACAGCGAGCAGCAGCGCTTCCATATCGGCCATCATGACCGATCGTTGAACAAAAGTGAAGCCCCTCCCCCCCCGGAACCCCGCGAAGTCCACGAAGTTGCGCACGGGATCGGAGATAGACTGCCGGGCATGAGCCACCGCCTGATCGACCTGAGCCGCGTGATCTCCGACGGGATGATCACGGACCCGCGCCTGCCGGCGCCGGTCGTCCGCAGCGTCTGGACGCGTGAGGAATCCAGCGCCCGGTACGCGCCGGGCGTGTCGTTCCAGATCGCCAGCGTGGAGGTGGTGCAGAACACCGGCACCTACCTGGACGCCCCGTTCCACCGCTACGCCGGGCGGCCGGGGGTGTGGAACATCCCGCTGGCGTGCGTCGCGGACCTGCCCGGGGCGCTGGTGGACTACCGCGAGATGGCGACGGCCGGGCGGCGCGGGATCGAGGTCCAGGACCTGCGGACGATCGACCCCAAGGGCGCGGCGGTGCTGCTGTGCACGGGCTGGGACCGGCGCTGGGGGACGGAGCAGTACCGCGACAACTCGCACCCGTTCCTGTCGGAGGCGGCGGCGAATTTCCTGGCGCAGTCCGGCGCGGCGCTGGTGGGGCTGGACACGATCAACGCGGACGACTTCGCCGACCTGCACCGGCCGGCGCACAGCGTGCTGCTGGACGCGGGCATCCCCATCGTCGAGAACCTGACCGGCCTGGAGGCGCTGCTCGGCAAGCCGTTCCACTTCACCGCGGCGCCGGCGCGGTTCGAGGGGCTGGGGTCGTTCCCGGTCCGCGCCTACGCGGCGCTGCTGTAGCCGACCGTCTACGCTGCCCGCCCGATGGGCAAGACCCTCACCAAGGACGAGCTGCTCGCCCGCCTGGGCTTCGCGCCGGGGCAGGCGGTGGTCCTCCAGGCGCTGGAGGACGCGGGGCTGTCCAGGGTGGCCAAGCCGAACATCAACGAGG
>CALKYH010000316.1 GCA_938003595.1 uncultured bacterium | reverse complement strand
ACATCACCGAGTCCAACGGCTCGTCGTCGATGGCCTCGGTCTGCGGCGGCTGCCTGGCCCTCATGGACGCCGGCGTCCCCATCAAGAACACCGTCGCCGGCATCTCCGTCGGCCGCTTCACGAACGACGACGACTCCAAGCTGATCCATGTCACCGACATCATCGGCGAGGAGGATTTCTTCGGCGACATGGACTTCAAGGTCTCCGGCTCGCGCGAGGGCGTGACCGGCGTGCAGCTGGACCTCAAGGCCCGCGGCCTGCTGCTCGATGAGATCGAGAAGATCTTCGAGCAGGCGCGCGTCGCGCGGCTGCAGATCATCGATCAGATGGAGTCGGTGCTGCCGGCGCCGCGCGAGGATGTCTCCAAGTACGCTCCGCGCCTCGTCACGATCCGCATCGACCCCGAGAAGATCGGCAAGCTCATCGGCCCCGGCGGCAAGACCATCCGGTCGCTGCAGGAGAAGTACGGCGTCGAGATCGATGTCGAGGACGACGGCTCGGTCGTCATCGCGTCGCCCAACTTCGAGGGCCTCAGCGGCGCCCAGGCGGAGATCGAGGCGATGTGCGCCGAGATCAAGGTCGGCACCGTGTTCACGGGCAAGGTCGTCTCGACGAAGGACTTCGGCGCCTTCATCGAGCTGGCCCCCGGCACCGACGGCATGTGCCATATCTCCGAACTGGCCGACGGCTATGTGAAGAGCGTCTCAGATGTCGTGAAGATCGGCGATGTGATCAAGGTCAAGGTCATCAATGTCGACGAGCAGGGCCGCATCAAGCTCAGCCGCAAGGCCATCCTCATGGAGGAGGCCGGCGTGACCGCCGGCGCCGACGGCGGGCACGAGGGCGGCGGCGACCGCGGTGGCCGCGGGGATCGCGGCGGGCGCGACCGCGGCGGCGACCGGGGCGGCCGACGCTGACAAACACCGGTCCGGCTAGCCCGGACTGGGGATTGGCGCAAACTCTGCGGGTTAGACCGTTTAACCGGTCCTGCGCCCGGGTTGCGCTCGCGTTTGTCGTTGCGGTTTGCCCGGTGTTTCCTAGAATCATCGTGAGGTCCGCGTTGGCGTCGCCAGCCGGAATGTGACGGAGAAAGCGGGCCCCGCGTTGTGCGTGCAAACGCGGGGCGTCTACAAGGACCGATCGCCGGTCTTTCGCAAGGAATCGCGAAACGCACGCGGGCGGCGGTCATGGGGCGGGCTCCCCGTTTCATGACGCGCAGCCGGGAGGCCATTGCATGGGTGAACCCATCGACAGGCGCCTGGAGAACCTTGACGGCATCGTCAAGTGGTTCGATCCGAAGAAGGGCTTCGGCTTCATCGTGGGGCCGGAGGGCCAGGACATCTTCGTCCACTTCTCGAAGATCGACGGCGAAGGATTCCGCGTGCTCAAGGACGGCTCGACCGTGACCTACGACGCGGTCCTCACCGACAAGGGCTGGCAGGCCACCAAGGTCGTCCGCCATCCCGACACCGAGGTGCAGGTCCGCGCGCGTCGCGGCTACGCTCGATCGCCGCGCCGCTAGCCGGCGCAGCGCCGCCCCGGACGAACGGGGCGGAGCCGGGCCCCTCGCGCATCTCGCGGGGGCGACGGCGAGCGGCCGCGGGTATCGTCCCCTCCGATGAACTGGATCTCCGGATTGCTGGTCGGCCTCCTGCTGGGCGCCGTCGCGAGCGCGATCGCCTCCCGCGCGGTGGCGCTGCGGCTGATCCGCCGAGCCCGGGAGGCCGAGCGGCGCGCGCGGGATTCCGCCCGCCTGGCGGAGATCGGCGCCATGACCGGCGGCCTGGCCCACGAGATCAAGAACCCGCTGTCCAGCATCGGGCTCAACGCCCAGCTCCTGGCCGAGGGCATCGACGAGCAGCCCATCGAGGCCGACGCCAAGGGCCGGCTCACCCGCCGGGTAGGGGCGCTGCGCCGCGAGGTGGACCGCCTGCGCGACATCCTCGGCGACTTCCTGAAATTCGCCGGCGCCATGCGACTGGACCCGCGCCCGACCGACATCAACCTGGTCGTCGATGAGCTGGCCGACTTCTTCATGCCCCAGAGCGAGGCCGCGGGCGTGCGGCTGCGCACGGAGCTCTGCCCCGGCGCGCTCACCGCCCCGCTGGACGCCACGCACTTCAAGCAAGCGCTGCTGAACCTGATGCTCAACGCCGTGCAGGCGATGAATCCCGGCGGCGCCCCCAAGCCCGGCGCGGGCGAACTGATCATCCGCACCGAGCGTGCCGAGCCGGGGCGCGCGATCGTGCATGTCATCGACACCGGCCCGGGCATCCCGGCCGAGACGCTGGAGAAGATCTACACGCCCTACTTCACGACCAAGTCCGGCGGCAGCGGCCTGGGCCTGCCCACCGCGCGGCGCATCATCGAGGAGCACGGCGGCTCGCTCGAGGCTCATTCTGAGCCCGGGCGCGGGACGGACTTCGTCATCACGCTGCCGATGGGTTGAGCTTCACGCTCATTCGCGCCAGAACTTGAGGATCGGCGTCCCGTCGTCGCTGAGCGTCAGGTAGTCGCCGCGCAGATGCACGGCGTCGGCCTTGGCCAGCGTGGCCAGGAACAGCGCCTCGACGGCCATGTGCTCGCCGGCGCCGGCCATCTTCGTCGTGGCGACCGGCCCTAGTACCCAGCGGCCTTCCGCCAGCGCCGCAGTGTCGATCTGGCCGTTCATGCGGTTCACGCCTGTGAACCCCGAGAGCTGGCCCTCGTCGCCGATCGTGATCGTCGGCACACGGTCGCCCACGGGCAGCAGCGTCCGCATCTGCTCGCCGTTGATGTCCGTCAGCCGCCAGTCGCCGGCGATCTCGGCGCTGGTGGTGGGGGTGTAGCCGCTGATCGCCTGGCACCCGGCCAGTCCGACCGCCGCGGCGAGACCGATCACAGGCAGAACGATGCGAGCCATTCAGGTCCTCCAGGGTTCAGGCGTTGGACGGCTTCGAGGTGTTCCGGATCTCGGTGCGGACATCCCACAGCTCCGGGAAGAAGACATGATCCAGCGCCGCGCGCAGGAACGCCACGCCGGAGGACCCGCCCGTCCCGGTCTTGTGGCCGATGATGCGGTGCACGGTCTTCATGTGCCGGAAGCGCCAGAGCTGGAAGTGCTCCTCGACATCCACCAGCTTCTCGGCCATCTCGTAGAGGTCCCACCAGCGCTCGGTGTCCTCGTAGACCAGCTTCAGCGCCGAGATGACGCCCGGGTGCGCCGTGTACGGCTGCGACCAGTCGCGCTCGGTCACTTCCTTGGGGATCGGCAGCCCGCGCCGGGCCATGTGGCGGAGGACCTCGTCGTAGAGCGACGGCGTGTGCAGCAGGCGCTTGAGGTCGTCGTAGACCTCGGGCCGGCCCTTGTGCACTTCGACGGCGCCCGCTTCCTTGTTGCCCAGCAGGAACTCGATCTTGCGGTACTGGATGGACTGGAACCCCGACGCCCGCCCCAGCACATCGCGGAACTGCACATACTCCGAGGGCGTGAGCGTCTCGAGCACGCCCCACATCTCGAACAGCTGCTGCTGGATGACCTTGACCCGCGCCAGCACCTTGAACACCGGCTCCAGGTCGTCGCGCTTCACGCCCTCGACCGCCCAGGTCAGCTCGTGGATGACGAGCTTCATCCACAGCTCCGAGACATGGTGCTGGATGATGAACAGCATCTCGTCGTGGTGCGCCGGCTTCGACAGCGGGCGCTGCGCCGAGAGCAGCGTGTCCAGGCAGAGATAATCGCCGTAGGGCATCGCACGGGCGAAGGCCGTGTGG
>CALKYH010000315.1 GCA_938003595.1 uncultured bacterium | reverse complement strand
CCGGCGACACGGACGACGACGGCGATGTGGACTTCGCGGACCTGAACACGGTGGTAAGCGCGTTCAACACGATGTGCCCTTAGCGGGATTCAGCAGGCGGCTTGTGGGCGCCCAATCAGGTGTCTGGCGCGCCTGCCGGTCGGTGTCACGCAGCTGTCGGCCCGGCGGGTGGCCTCCCGAATGGGCCTGGGCTTGGTCTGTTCGGTGGTCGTTCCCGGCGCCAGATCGATGACGCCGGGCGCACTGGTGGAATTTGCTTGGCGTTCCCCCGGGGGCGTCAGTACCGTGGTCCGGCGATTCGGGTCCATTGCACGAGGTGAACTGTGAAGACACTGATCGGCGCGGCGGTGGTCGTTGTCGTTGTTGTCTCGGGATCACAAGCGAACGCGGGCATGGGTTTTCCGCCGATGATCGCCCTGGCCGGGCTGGACGGCGCCAACGGATTCCAGATTGACCCGTCGGCCGCCGGGGAGAATCTCGGGCGCTCCATCTCTGCGGCGGGCGACATCAACGGCGACGGGATCATGGACATGATCATCGGCGCGCCCGGCGCCAGCCCCGGGGGGCGCACCGGGGCCGGCTCCGTTTTCGTGGTCTTCGGGCGAGACCCGAACGGTCCGGGCGGCGCCATCCCGCCGGTGTTCGCGCTCACGGCTCTGGACGGCTCGAACGGGTTCCGAATCAACGGCGTCCTCCAGGGGGACGGAACGGGCATTTCGGTCGCCTGCGCGGGTGATGTCAATGGCGACGGCATGGATGATGTGATCATGGGCGCCAGCTTCGCGGACCCGAACAGTCTGTCGCTGGCAGGGTCGGCGTTTGTCGTGTTCGGCAGGGACACGAGCGGACCGGGCGGCCCGTTCCCGGCGGCGCTGGAGTTGTCGGCGCTGGACGGCTCGAACGGCTTCCGCCTCAACGGCGGCTTCATCATCGAAATGACCGGGACCGATGTGGCCTCGGCGGGCGATGTGAACGCCGACGGGGTCGGCGACATCATCATCGGCGCGGACAGCGCCTCGGTCGGCGGGAGCAACGGCGGACGGGCCTATGTCGTCTTTGGTCGGGACACGGCGTCGGCGGGCCTGTTCCCGGCGGTGGTGGCGCTGCCGCTGGTCGATGGCACGAACGGCATGATCCTCAACGCCGCCGCGACAACCGAGCAGTGCGGGCATTCCGTGGCGTGCGCCGGCGATGTCAACCACGACGGCGCGGACGACCTGATCATCGGCGCGCCCGGCGCGGACCCCAACCTCATCGGCGACGCCGGCTCGACCTACATCGTCTACGGGCGCGACACCAGCGTCCCGGGCAACGCTTTCCCCGCGTTCTTTCCCATGGGATCGCTCAATGGCATGAACGGGTTCCGCGTGAACGGCGTTGAGGAGATCGCGGGCAGCGGCTTCTGCGCCGTGGCGGCGGGCGACATCAACGGCGACGGCGTGGACGACTTCGCGATCGGAGCGCCGCAGGCGGCGCCCGGCGCCGTGACCACCGCCGGTTCGGTGTTCGTCATCTTCGGCCGGGCGGCGGGCGGTCCGACCGGCCCGTTCCCCGCGCTGCTCAGCCTGGCGTCGATCGACGGCTCGAACGGGTTCCGATTGAACGGCGTGACGACTTTCGATCAACTCGGCAACGCGATCGCCCCGGCGGGGGACATCAACGGCGATTCGATGAACGACCTGGTCGTCGGCGCGCCGGGCGATATCTCGACCGCGACGGGCCGCGCGTTCGTTCTGTTCGGGCGGGGCGCGGGCGGCCCGCTCGGGCCGTTCCCGGCGACGATGAGCGTCGCCGACCTGAACGGGGCGAACGGGTTCCAGATCATCGGCGCCGGCGTGGGCCATCAGGCGGGTATCTCGGTATGCGCGGGGGACATCAACGGCGACGGCGTGGACGACGCGCTGGTGGGCGCGTATCGATCGGGGGGCTCGGGCGGGAGGGCCTATGTCGTCTACGGCCGCGGCGGCGTGCCCTGCCCCGGCGACACGAACGGCGACGGCGAGGTGAACTTCGCCGATCTGAACAATGTGCTGGCGGACTTCAACACCACCGGCGCCAACCTGCCCGGCGACACGGACGACGACGGCGATGTGGACTTCGCGGACCTGAACACGGTGGTGAGCGCGTTCAACACGGTGTGCCCGTAGGGCGAGTCAGCAGGCGGTGTTGAGCGTCGAGAGGATCAGGTTCAGGTCGTCGACATCGAATAGTTGTCGCCGTTGGCGTCGGCGGCGACAGCTCTGTGTCAGTGGCGGCCGGGAATGAACCTCGCGGCGTCGGCGCTGACGGCTTCAAAGGCGTGGCAGCGACATACCATCTCGCAGAACGATGTGGCCGACTGAAGCCATCGCGATCCGCGCCTACGAGGAGCTGTACGAGCGCCGTCCGGAGTTCTTCCCTTTTGTGCCGCTCGAGGGGATGCAACTGGCGCGCTGCCGCGCGTGGTTCGCTCTGTTGATCGGCAAATCGGGGTTCAGTGTGTGGATTGATCCCGACACAGGGCGGTGCTGCTTTGGAAGGCCGCTCAATGATCGCGAGACGGAGGTCTACACCTGCACCGAGGAGACGATCATGGATCAGGCCATGATTGCGGCGGTGGAGATCGGGTGGTCGTGGCCGAACAAAACGCTCGATGATCTCGAGGCCCTGATTCGTTCCGTGTTTGCGGACATGGGGCTCTCGCCGCCCCCGCCCATCGCGCGACGGCAGGAGCGCCTGACCTGGGAAGTGACCTTCATTCCAGGGATCGGAAGTTCGGCGAGGCCGAAGAGCGAGAGTTCGCCAGACGCAGAGTGAGGGGCGCTGCAAGCGCTTCGATCGTCCCCCCTCCCGGCGCGGACGGCGCTGGCGCCGCCCTCACCCCTCCCCAGCGTCCCCCGCCGCGCTCAGCGGGCCGTTCCACCTCGCCTCGATCCCGTGCTCCACACCCAGCAGGTCCAGGACCCGCGCCGCCATGAAGTCCACCAGGTCCTCGATCGTCCGCGGCATCAGATAGAACCCCGGCGACGCCGGGCACACGATCGCCCCCGCCAGCGTCAGGCGCTCCATGCTCTGGATGTCCATGAGCGTCAGCGGCGCCTCGCGGTGCAGCAGGATCAGCGGGCGGCGCTCCTTCAGCGTGCACGCCGCGGCGCGGAGGAGGAGATTGTCGCCGAGCCCGGCCGCGATCGCGTTGAGCGTGTGCGAGGAGCACGGCACAATCGCCATGCCGTCGTGCCGGAACGAGCCCGAGGCGATCGGGGCGCCGATGTCCTTGTAGTTGTGCCGGACCACGCCCCGGGCGGCCGGGTCCGCGCCCTCGGGCAGGCCGGCCAGGTCGTGCAGGTCCACGCCCTCGTGCCCGAGTTCATCGTGCAGCAGGCGCGCCCCCGGGGGGCTGATGACCAGGTGCACCTCGTGGCCGAGCTCGACCAGGTGCGAGACCACCCGCCGGGCGTACAGCGCGCCGGACGCCCCGGACAGGCCGATCACGAAGCGGCGCTGGCGGGGTCGGTCGGGCGTGTGGTCGGGGGGCATCGGCGGTCTCCGTCGCGGCGTACGCTTTGGCATAGTAGGGGGCCGGGCGTTGTTGCCCGACCCCCGCACTCCCTTCCGGGGGGGCTGGCCCATTGAGTTCTCGCAAGGACGCGACATGGATGCACCGAGCATGCGACCGACCCACCGAACCGCCGCCCGCCTCGCCCTGCTGGGCCTGATCGCCGGCGCGGGCCTGACCGGCTGCGTCGGCTACACGCCCTCGCCCACCCCAAAGGAGGGCGAGTTCGTCGGCGACACCATCACCTTCCCCGCCGCCGAGAGCATCCTCGTCGCGTCGCTGGGCGAGGTGGTCTGGCGCTACCCGGTGGAGGGCGACTTCGCGATCTCGTTCCCGCCCGGCCTGCCGCGCGAGCGCGCCGAGAATGTGCTCAAGCGCCTCGACGAACCCCGTGCGCACCTGCTGACCGCGCAGACGCTGGAGCTGCCGGCCTACCGCATCGAGAGCATCCAGGTCGTCGGCGACGCCGCGGTCGTGCAGATGCACCGGCCCATCGGCCTGCCGCGCCCCGCGACGGGCGAATCGATCACGCAGGCGTTCACCATCCAGCTGCGCGGCGGCGTGCGCGAGTGGCATGTCACCGCGACGCGCGCCTGGCCCATCGGCGCCATCGAGCCGCCCATGCTCAGCGTCATCCCCGAGCCGCCGCCTCCGCCCAAGCGCGTGCCCGTCGCCCCCGTCAGCGCCTCCGACGCGGCCTGGCCCTCACGCTGATCAGCCGCCGCTGTCGGGCGCGTCGGGCTCCACTTCCACCGTTGTCACCTGCCCCATGAGCGTGCCGATGCGCACGCGCTGCCCCGCGCGCGGCTCCACCCGGCACGCGTGGCTCGGCGCCCGGACCTTCACGCCCAGGTTCCGCTCCGGGTCCACGCGCACGATCAGGTCGTAGTACAGGTCCCCGTGGATCGACGCCGCGTGCACGCCGACCAGCTCCCCCCGGATGTCCCCGGAGATCGGCCCCATCCCGCCCTGTGTCGGATCGCTGGTCATGGGGGCGATCCTAATAGGGACGGGCGCCCGGCGCGGGCGGGCCCCCGGAGGCGGACGCGCGGCCCCTCGTCGGCTACACTCGGCCCACCCATGGGCAAAGCGCTTCTCTCACACGACTACCGGCCGGGCCAGCGCGTCCGCATCACCCAGCAGCTCGCGCGCGTCAAGGGCGGCACGACGACCACCGTCGAGGGCGTCCTGCGCCGCTTCGGCCAGCAGAAGACCGGCTCCTGGTTCGCCCACGGCAAGGACGACAAGCTGTGGCTCGACCGCATCGAGCTGCTCAAGGACGACGGCGAGCAGGTCGTCGTCAACCTCGACCAGTACACGCGCGTCGAGCTCCTCGAAGACGCCGCCGAGGCCTGAGCCCCGGGCCCGCAGAGTCCACTTCTGTGCGCGCGCCGCGGCGCCGTCGCGCAGACCACCTTCTGATTTTCGAAGATTTTTTCTCCGCTCCCCGGGCGGTTTTCCGCGCGCTGACCCCGCGCTGGGACCGTCGGCGCGCGCACAGGCGCGGCGCTCCGTCCAAGGGTGAGGGCACGGCCAGACGCCGGCCCCGCCACCCACGGAGCCGACCATGCCGCTGCCCCTCGAACCCTTCGCCAGCATCCCGCTCGACGAGCCCCTCCTCCGACACCTGCTCGCGCGCCACGACGCCCGCGCCGCCCACCTGGGCAAACTCTGGCGCTACTACCGCAACCCCGGCGTCTCGCTCGGCGAGGGGCGCGTGCGCCTCGCGCAGGAGTGCGGCCTGCCGCCGCGCCTCACCGGGCGATGGAATCCCCTCGACGACGACCGCTTCTCCACCGAGCGCGAGATCGTCATCGAGAACGACATCGCCTGGCGCATCCACACCCTCGTGGACTTCCTCGCCGGGCGACCGGTGTCGATCCTCTCCGCCGCGCCCGACGAGCGCCGGCGCGCCGAGATCCAGTCCCTGCTCGACGCGGTGTTCGAGGCCTCCGGCGGCGGCGCGCTGCTGCAGGACGCGGCGCTGCTGGCCTCCGTCTATGGCCATGTGGACCTGCTCATCCGCGCCGATGCGCTCTTCGAGCCCGCGCGGGCGGGATCGCCCTCCATCGCCCGCGCCCTGAGCCGCGCCGGCGCCGTGCGCCTCGAGCCGCTCGAGCCCACCCGCGCCGTGCCCTTGGTGAACCCGCACGACTTCCGCCGGCTCGACGCGATGATCCTCCGCTACCAGCGCGAGGCGCACGAGGTCGAGCGCGTGTCCCCCGTCCGACGCCTGCTCTCGCGCCGGGCCGAGGCGCCGGCGCCGGGATCGCGCCGCATGATCGAGGTCATCGAGGTCCACTCCGCCGACGCCTGGCGGCGCTTCGAGGACGAGGCGCTCGTCGCCGAGGGCGCGCACCGGCTGGGCGAGGTCCCTGTCGTGCACATCCAGAACATCGCCCAGCCCTTCTCGTGGGAGGGCCTGTCCGATGTCGAGCCGCTGATCCCGCTGCAGGATGAGCTTAACACGCGCCTCAGCGACCGCGCCAACCGCGTGACCATGCAGGCGTTCCGCATGTACCTGGCCAGGGGCGTGGACGGCTTCGCCGACGCGCCGATCGGCCCCGGGCAGGTCTTCTCGACCGACAATCCGGACGCGAGCATCGAGGTCATCGGCGCCGATGCGCCCTCGCCCAGCGAGGAGGCGCACATCGAGGGCCTGCGCGAGGCGCTGGACAAGGCCTCGTCCGTGACGCCCATCGCCGCGGGCGTGCTGCGCGCCGGCGTCGGGCAACTGTCCAGCGAGAACGCCCTGCGCGTGACGCTGCTCGGCGCCCTGGCGAAGACCGCGCGCAAGCAGGCGACCTTCGGTCGCGCCCTGGCGCACGCCTCGCGCCTGATCCTGCGCGCCTTCGACGAGGCCGGCGTCTACCGCACCACCGAGCAGGAGCGCGCCGTGCGCATCGTCTGGCCGGAGCCCGTGCCCGCGACGGAGCGCGAGCGCCTCGACGGCGCCAGGGCCCGCGCCGAACTCGGCGTGCCCCGCGAGCGCGTGCTCGCCTCCATCGGCGAATCCCCCGCCGACCCCGGCGTCGAGTGATCGACCAACCGCCTCCAACCACCCCAACCCCACAGGAGATCCCACCGATGCCCCTGGACGATCCCATTCCCCCCGAGGGCGGCAAGCCCGGCGACGAGCCGCCGCCCGCCGCCGATGGTCCGCCGCGCACGCCCGACGACGACCTGGACTGGCGCCGGCGCGCCGTCGAGGCCGAGACCGCCGCCGACGAACTCCGCGCCGCGCTCGGTCAGGCGCAGCGCCAGCTCGCCCAGGCGCACGACGCGCTCGACGCCTGCGAGACCCGGCGCGCGATCGACGCGGCGCTGTTCGAGACCGACGCGCTCGACCTCGAGACCGCGCGCCTCATGACCGAGGCCGCCGTCGCCCGCATGCCCCAGCCCGATGTCGCCGGCGCCGTCGAGGAGCTCCGGCGCGACAAGCCCTTCCTGTTCCGCGCCGCCTCCGTCACCGGCGCGCCCGCGGCGCTCAGCGCCCGCGCCGACGCCGCCCCCGGCGCCGACCTGTCCGGCGCGCTCGAAGAAGCCGCCGTCACCGGCGACCGCGCCGCCCTGCTCCGCTACCTGCGCCTCAAGCGACGCTTCTGACATCCCCCTTCCCCAACCCTTCGCCCCCTTCCAGGAGAACCGCCCATGGCCTTCACCGGCAAAGCCACCTACAGCGCCGGCAGCGCGCTGCCCGAGATCGCGGAGGACATCAGCGACATCGTGTCCGTGGTGTCCCCCTTCGAGACGCCGTTCCTCGACTACCTCGGCGACGCCGCACGCCCCGCGCGATCGACCGTGCACGAATGGCTCGAGGACACGCTGCTGCCCAACACCGACCAGGTGAACCAGACCACCTTCACGCCCTCGCCCACCGCCGCGGTGTCCATCACCGTGGACAACGGCGCCCGCTTCAAGATCGGCGACCAGGTCCGCCCGGGCGACGCCTCCGAGGTCATGCTCGTGGTCGCGGTCGCCGGCAATGTCATCGGCGTCACGCGGGGCTACGGCGGCACGACGCCCACGGCGCTCGCGGACAACATGACCCTCCACATCCTCGGCAACGCCGCGTTCGAGGGCGACGCTCGACCCGCGACCGTCTTCACCAACCGCGTCCGGCGCGCCAACTACACGCAGATCTTCACCTCGTCGGTGGAGGTCTCCGGCTCGCAGCTGGCGGTCAACAGCGTCGGCGTCCGCGACGAGCTGGACTTCCAGAAGCAGGAGCGCCTGCGAGAGCTGCTGCGCGACCTGGAGTCCTGCGTCATCAACGGCGCCGCCCCCGTGAGCGGGGGCGAGGGCTCCGCCAGCGTCCGGCGCACGATGCGCGGCGTGATCCCGCACATCCAGACAAACCGCTTCGCACCCGGCGTGGGCCCCATGCCCGACGGCGCGGGCGCTGGCGGCGACCTGCTCAGCGAAGAGCTGCTCAACGCCGCCATGCGCCGCGTGTGGGAGCAGGCCTCCTCGCGCATCGACACCATCCTGGTGAACGGCTTCCAGAAGCGGCGCATCAACTCGTTCATCACCGGCTCCGTCGGCTACACGCCCTCCGACAGCAAGTGGCGCGAGATGGTCAGCGTCTACGAGAGCGACTTCGGCGTCGCGCGCGTCGTCATGAGCCGCTGGGTCCCCGCGGGAACGGTCGTCCTGCTCGATTCTTCGCGCATCGAGGTCATGCCCCTGGCCGGGCGCGCGTTCCACTACAAGCCCCTCGCCGCCAGCGGCGACCACGAGGTCGGCCAGCTCATCGGCGAGTACACCCTCGAACTCCGCAACGAACTCGCCCACGGCCTGATCTCCGGCCTCGCCGTCACTTCCGAGTGATGCGCTCTCGTCTCCCGTGCCATTGACCGTGGCTCTGCACGGTCGATGCCTCCTCCTCCTACCTCCTTCTACCTCTCCTCCCTCCTCCCACCCGCCGGCGCGCCACACCGCCCCGGCGGGCTTCTCCCCGACTTCTTCCACTACGGAGCCCCTCCATGCCCTTCGTCACCGACCGCGACCTGCTCATCTTCGAGCCCTCCCTCTTCCGCGACTATTCCTGGGCCGGGCAGACGCTCGCCTCCGCGTCGGACGCGTCCATCGCCGGCACGACGCTCACCAGCGCCTCCAGCGACTTCCTCGGCGCGGGCGCGCAGCCCGGCATGGTCGCGCTCGTCGGCGGCGCCTCGCTCGAGATCGTGGCCGTCGCCGGCGCGACCACCCTCACCATCTCTCGCCCGCGCGAGCGCCCCGAGGACCCGGCTCTGCCCCCGCTCACGGTGACCGGCGCCGCGCTGCGCATCGCCACCTTCGCGCCGCAGATCGCCCTCATGCACGAGGAGATCCTGCGCCTGCTCGGCGTCTCCGCCGTCGGCGGGGTCACGCCCGACGAGCACGACATCCTCAACCCGCGCTCGCTCTCGCGCCTGGAGGCCCTCGGCGCGCTGCACGCGGTCTTCTTCGGAGCCGCGGCCTCGCAGGGCGCGGACACGCCCCTCTGGGCCCGCGCCGCCCACTACCGCGAGCGCTTCCTCGACGAGAAGCGCCAGACCTTCGCCCACATCGACCTCGACGGCGACGGCAAGGCCGACGCCGTCCGCCGCCCCGGCCTCGCCCGCCTCCGGCGCGCCTGATCCGCCGCTTCTCTCATGGAGACAACTCCCATGCTCGTCCTGCACCCGACCGATGTCTCGCTCCTGGGCGCGCCCCTGCCGGGGGTGGAGTCCATCGCCGTCTCCCGCGCCGCCACGAAGTTCATCGCCGAGCGCACCGACGCCGGCCCGCACCCGGTCTTCGCCGACGCGCCCGAGCAGGCCGTCGAGATCGCGATCGTCCGCACGCTCGACGGCCCGCAGCCGCCGGGTCCGCAGCCGGGCCAGCAGGGCACGCTCGTCTTCACCGGCGCGCTCTCCGGCGCCGACGGCCCCGCGCGCCGCGTGAGCGCCACGGTCGTCGTCCGCGCCGCGCGCATCGAGCTGTCCCGCGCCAAGGGAGCCGCCCAGCGCATCGAGCTGCTCGCCCTCTCGACCACCGGCGCCGCCGACCCCGTCACGATCCAGGAGGCCCACCCGTGAGCACGATCGCCGGTCAATCGCTCTTCGACTCCGGGCCGCACCGCTTCGCGCACGGGCGCGTCGGTCGGCTCTGGGCGCCGCCCCTGCGCCTGGACTCCCTGCAGGACCGCATCGTCGTCTTTCCCACCAATGTCGAGCTGGTCATCCGTCAGACCGGTCGCCTCATCGGCGCCGGCGAGGCGGACCTCTGGGCCCAGGTCGCGATCATCCAGTCGCGCTGCGAGGCGCTGCTCACCGGCGCGCTCGTGGACAACAGCGGCACGACCTGGTCCGCGATGACCCTCCTCGAGTTCGCTCCCGAGCCCGTCGCCGACCGCGGGCGCGCAATCTCACTCGCCTACGCCGCCGTGTACGCCCGCCTCCTCTAGAAAGGATCAACCCCGATGGACCCCGAGACCCTCGCACAGTTCACCCAGTTCGGGCTCGCCGGGATGATCGCCTGCATGTGGCTCGCCGAGCGCCGCGCCGCCGCCGGGCGCGAACGCCAGCTCGCCGAAGCCCACGAGCGACTGCTCGAGCAGCGCACGCAGCTGGAGGCGCTGATGA
The DNA here is from genome assembly GCA_938003595.1 of uncultured bacterium. GTDB lineage: Bacteria > Planctomycetota > Phycisphaerae > Phycisphaerales > UBA1924 > JACVCK01. The sequence continues at coordinate 3,438 of CALKYH010000315.1, read as the reverse complement.
CGCTCGTCGCCGACAACACCCGCGCCGTCGCCTCGCTGGAGGCCGGCCAGCGCGCCCTGGCCGCCCTGCTGGAGCGGCTCTCGCCCCGTCGCGCCGAGCCGACCGACCCCGCCCGCGACCCCGGTACACTGCTGAGCCGATGACGAACCTGCGCACCATCGCCCGCCGCGCATCGGTCCTGCTCGCCGCGCTGGCCCTCGCCGCCTGCGACGCCACGCCGAAGCGCTCCCCCGACGCGGCCGTGCACGCCGGCTACGAGTGGCCCTTCGCCGCGGTCCGCATCGAGGTGCATCCTCTGACCCGCCTGGTCCGCGACCCGAACAACCCCGGCGTCATCCAGATCGAGGCCCATGTCGAGATGGTCGATCGCTGGGGCCACGACACGAAGGATGTGGGCGTCATCCGGTTCGAGCTCTACCGCGCCGCCGTCGCGGAGGCCGGCGCCCCGACGCTGCCAACGCCGGACCCCGAGCCGCGGCAGGAACTGGTCTGGACCCTGGACCTTTCCGACCCAGCCGCCGCGAGCGCCCGGTACGACCCCGTCACCCGGACCTTCGTGGTCCCGCTCGACGAGGTGCCGGACTGGTCCGCGGAAGGGGCCCGGCCCACCCTTCTGGTCCGCTTCACGACCCCCGACGGGCGTCGGCTGACCGCCACGCGCCGACTCGACTGAGGCCAGGAACCCCCCTCGAAAGGTCCCCGAACGGGGGGCGTGGCGCTCCAGACCGACCCGTTGTCGTGGAAATCACCGAGCCGATGCGGCCCCAGGGTGTCCCATCGTGTTCCTGTAGTCGATAGCGATGGAAGCAGTTGTCTTCACGATCAAAGAGGCCATGAACATGCACACGATCGAGAATAAAGAACTGCTCCGGGCTCTCCAGGTCTTGGAGCAAACCGACGCTGATTCGCCCCAGCGCAACCGGCGTCTGTTCCGTCGTTTCACCACTCGAGTCTCCGCCACCCTCTCCATCGATCCCCAGTGCGCCGCCGGACCCTCCACCCGGCCCTTCGCCGTGGAGATCCGCGACGCCAGCCGCGGCGGGTTCGGCCTCCTCTGCCCGAGCGGCATCGAACTCAACCGGATCTACCGCATGGTCGGCGTCCGCGACGGCATGGAGCTGTTCTCGACCCCCGTCGTCGCGCGCCACGCCCGGCGCGTCACCGACGGGGTGTGGCTGATCGGCGCCATCTGCGTCGCCGAGGCCGCGGCTCTGCTCGCGCTGGGCGTCGATGGGTCCGATCTGCGCGCCAGCGAACAGGGCGTCGACTTCGGCCCGGGCGATTTTCTCCCGGTCGAAGCGGCCGCCTGATCGTTCGCGATAGTGGTTTCGTCCCCGCAGCCCTTCAGCGGCTCAACCCAGCAGGTCCAGGTCCTTGGACAGGAGCTCGATCGTCTGGTCGATCACCGCGTCGGCGTCGTACACGCCGGCCTCGATGTTCTGGCGCGCCTGGTCCACGGCCTCGTCGCGCACCGGAGAGGTCTCGCGCAGCCGGGCCAGGAAACGGGCATGGTCGGAGAGCTCGACCTCGTCGTCGGCGCGGTGCGTCGTCGAGTCGGCCGGGGAGACGGGCGCCGAATGGCGCGCCGAAGCGGGGTTCACGCGAGCGGGCGACTCGGCGCCGAAGATGGCTTCAATAGTCCCGGAGATGGGCAGAAAGTCGGACATGAGCGGATCAACTCCTGAGTCCTTCGCCGGGTCGTCCAACCGGCGCCGGATCGTGTGGGCCTGACGCAGTTCTATACGCCGAAGGGATCCGTCCCGGCGTCCTCGACCGAACCATCGGCGACCGTCCGCGACGGTCGTGCCGGCTGTGCCGGTCCTGCCGCCGGAACCTTCCGGCGGCGCAGTAGGTATCGTCGTGGGGGCGCGGGCGTCTGCACAGTTTCCGGTCCTGAGTCGCGCACGCGCAAGAATTGACGCTGCAACGGTTTGTGACCGATAACACGGAGTCGGACGCGATGAAGATTCTGAACCGAGACGGCGGAATGACCCGTTCATATCCCGATCAGATCGGACGCCGCTCCGGAATCTATTCAATATTTGTTCGGTATTTCGTGGCTGGCGCCATCGCCGCCGCGGTCGGGGTCGGCGCCTCCGCTCAGGACCGGGACCGGGCCCCCCGCAAGCCGGCCGAAAAGACCGAGGCCCCGGCGGATTCCTCCGGCGCCTGGACCATCATCCTCGGGACCTTCACGGGGCCGGACCATCGCAAGGTCGCCGGCGAGGCCGCGGCCCGGATCATCGGCGAGACCGGTCTCGGCGGCCTGCGGATCGAGCCGCGCGGCAAGGGGACGGTGATCGCGCTGGGCCTGTACCCCGAGCCCAACGACGAGGCCCGGCGCGAGCTGGACCGGGTGCGGGAACTGAAGATGGGCAACCAGCCGGTGTTCGCGGGCGCGTTCCTGGCGCCGCCGCCGGCCGGGTCGGACGTGGGCCTCTCGCCCATGTACCACCTGAGCAAGGCGCGCGAGGAATTCGGCCCGGCGGTGCGGTACACGCTGCAGGTCGCGGTGTATGAGTCGCCCAAGCGTGAAGAGGCGATGCGGGCCGCGGAGCAGGCGGCGGTGGTGCTGCGCCGCGAGGGCGAGTCGGCGTTTTATTATCACGGCCAGCAGCGCAGCATGGTGACGATCGGCGCGTTCGCGGAGTCGGATGTGGGACTCAACGGCGCGCTGCCCTCGCCCGCGCTCGAGGCGCTCAAGCGCCGGCATCCGCTGAACCTGCTCAATGGCAACCGACCCCTGGTCGAGACGCGCGTGGGGTCGGACAAGTCCACGAATCAGCCGAGCTTCCTGGTGATGATCCCCGCGGCGTAGGGCGCGCGATGGACCGTCGCTCCCCGGCCCCCCGGTCGTCTCCCCGACGCCCCCACGGAGGGGCGGGTGTGCGGTCGGTGTTCGTCGTCGATGGGGGTCCGAGAACCGGGAGTGGCCCTGGGAAGCGGGAATCAAGTGAAATTGGGCCTTGCGGAGGCGATGGTTTGGGGTAGACTGCGATCGCTGTCACGCCTCTTGCACAGGGAACGTGACGGGTCACCGCGAAGCGATGGATGTGCCCGGGCGCGAATGTCGCGTCACGAGGCCGGAGTCGTTGCGCGTACCCGACACGGGCGCCGAGAGTCGACCTTGGTCTCCGGTGTGTGGCAGCGCCCAGGCGGCGACGCGGAAGCGGGTCGTCTGGATTCGGCGCGGCGTGTCCTGCCGAGACAACCTATTTGCAGAGCGATTCTGTTACGCCGCTCGGGTGAGCGCGCGGAGTAGCGGGACGATCGGCGTCTGGCCTTCGTCACGGGGCGTTGTTCGTTCCCCGTCCAGGGAGCGCGTAAGAGGGAAGCATTCTTACCCCGGCGACCTGCACTTGCTTGCGGCCCAGACGACCGAACCGAACCGCCCGCGCGAGGCACATGCGCGGGCGGTTTTTTTGTTGGCGCGGCGCC
>CALKYH010000314.1 GCA_938003595.1 uncultured bacterium | reverse complement strand
GAGCCGCAGGTCGAGCAGGTCGGCTCCATGCTGCCGGCGAACCGGACCTTCGAGATCTACCTGGGCGTCAAGCCGGTCGTCGATCAGGTGGCGCCGATCCTGGCGATGGCGGGTCGTCCGCTCGCGGCGCCGGTGCCGGCGGACATGCCGCCGGTCGGCGCGGGCCTGGTGGTCGGCGGCGGCGGCATGCGGATGACCACGGTCGTGCCGACGCCGGTGATCAAGACCTTCAACACGCTGCGCGACGCCTTCGCCGCTCCTCCGGCGGGCCAGGGCGGCGGGCAGAACAACGGCAAGGCCGGGTTCTGAGGTTCAGTCAGTCGTGACGGCGCAGCCCGCGGGCTCGTAGCGCCCGCCGGGCAGGCCGAGCGCGCTGAGCGCGGTGGTGCGCGCGAAGATCAGCGTCGGCGGCGCCGCGGACAGGTCCACGCTGGCGTTGAGGGCGGGCAGGTCGATCGCCGAGGCGCCGGGCGCGTCGAAATGGTCGAGGCGGAGGTGTTCGTCGTGGGTCCAGACGATCGGCAGGTCGGCGTACTGCTCCAAGGGGGCGCGATCGGCGCCGTCGATGCGCTGGGCGTCGGCCAGCAGGGCGTCGCCCTCGCGCCGGATGGACCATTCGAGGATGAAGGGGCGGCGCGTGGCGGGATCGACGGCGTTCCAGCGGATCGACAGGCGTTGATTCGCGCTGAAGGGCGGCGAGTCGCCGCGCTTGCTCGGCCGGCGCGCGAGGGTGGTCATGGCCGCTCCTCGTTGGCTTCGGCCAGGGCGCGTGCGGCGTCGTCGAGGTCCACGCCGCCGGGGCTGGAGGCCTGATCGGCGAGCGTCTCGAGGACGGTGGCGAACTCGAGCATGGCGTCGAGACGCGCGTTGTGCTGCTTGATGAGCGGATCCGTGCCGGCTGCAGCCCCGGCCCCGGAAGCGGTCAGGTCGCGAGTCTCGTGGAGGCTGACGAGCAGCGGGTCGAGCTCGCGCTTCTTGCGCTCGCGGATGATGGTGCGGAGCATGGCCCAGACATCCTGCTCGGCGAGGAAGTATTCCTTGCGGTCGCCGCGCTTGTGGACGCGGGTGACCAGGCCCCAGTCGACCAGGGCGCGCAGGGACATGGAAGCGTTGCCGCGCGAGATCTGGAGACGGTCCATGACCTCGTCGGTGTTCATGGGGTCGCCGACGATGTAGAGGAGGGCGTGGGCCTCGGCCATAGTGCGGCTGACGCCCCAGGCGCCGGCCATCTGGCCCCAGGCCTGCACGAATCGTTCGCGAGCCTGCGCAAGTCGGTCGCTGTTGCGGGCGCTGTTGGGCATGAGGGGGCTCCGGAACGAATCTAGCCCGAGGCCGCGCTCGTGTCCAGCATGGTTTCAGAATGTTTTGAAAACCACGAACCTCTACCCCTGCCCGGCGGCCGTGTTCTGGGGGGTGTTGGGCCCCTGAGAACAGGCAAAAAAATAAAAGGCGGCGAGCCGCCGAAGGCAGTCTCGCCGCCCTTCCGGGGGCTGAGTAAGTACAGGAATGATGACACCACTTTCCACAGGTGTCAACCCTCTGACTGCGGCGGATCACGAAGAATCCGGGTTGTAGACCTCGATCGCGCGGCTCAAATCAGCAAATCAGCCACGCCCGCCACGCCAAGGGCGCAGGACACGATGCCGTTGATCAGGCCGAAGGCAAGGGGAAGCCCCATGATCCCGCGCCGGGCGAAGTGCAGGTGCTCCCAGAGCAGCAGGGCGCCGGTGAGCAGGACCGCAACGCCGAATCCGGCCTGCCAACGCGGTTCCGAGGCCCAGGCCGCCACCAGAGCAAGCCACGCGAGCAGGTGCAATGCGCGGCTGATCCAGCGGCTGGCCTCCGGGCCGACGCGTGCGGGGATGGACTGCAGGCCGGCGGCGCGATCGAAGTCCATGTCCTGCTGGGCGTAGAGGATGTCGAAGCCCGCCACCCAGCAAAAAACCATGAAAACCAGCAGGAAAATGGCGGGGACGGTGTGGAGCGCTGGTGGACACACGGCGATCGCCGCCGCGGCGGGGCTGGCGGCCAGCGCGCCGCCCAGGAACAGGTGCGCCGCCCAGGTGAAGCGCTTGGTGAAGGAGTAGAAGGCGATCCAGCCGAGGGTGGGCGCGCCGAGGATCAGCGGCCAGGGGTTGCCGAAGAACAGCAGGAAGCCGGCGCAGCAGAGCATGAACAGCAGCGCGCTGGCGAGCGCGAACAGGCGGGCGTGGCGCACGCTGAGTTGCCCCGAAGCGACTGCGCGCTTGGCGGTGCGGGGATTCGCGGCGTCGAAGCGCCGGTCGGCGATGCGGTTGACGAGCATGGCCCAGGTGCGGGCGAAGACCATGCACGCGACGACGAGCGCGAGCTGCCCGGCGAAGGTTCGCCAGGCGGCGGGGGCGTCGGCGGGGGGCGGATCGGCGAGGGCGGGCGTGGCCAGGCAGGCGCCGAGGACCGCGAAGGGGAGGGCGAAGACGGAGTGGGCGATCTTGATGTCGCGCAGGGCGAGCCCCAGCGCCGCGGGCGCGCGCGCCGGCGCCGGTGGCGGCGTCGCGGCGCTGAGACTCGTGGAGTCGGCGGTCATCGGGGGGACATCGTACGGCCCCGCCGTCGGCGCGCGCCGCTTACTGGCCGGCCACCGATTTCACGCACGGGCACGACGAGGCGATGGCGCCGTCGGCGTCCTTCCAGACACGGTCGAAGCGCTCCTTGACCTTGGCGGCCTCGGCGTCGCGCCCCTGCGCCTTGAGCGACTGGTGCAGGCCCAGCAGCGACCAGCCGTTCTCCGGCCAGCGGCGCAGGTCCTCGAGGTAGACCGCCTCGGCTTCCGCGAAGCGCCCGTCCTTCATGAGCACGGCGCCGAGCGGGCGGCGCATGGGCTGGACCCAGTCCGGCGGCTCCATGTAGAGGAGAGTGTCCTCGATGTCCACACCGGCCTGCAGCTCGGCGGCGGCGGGGACGAGGCGTCCCTCGGCGAGCAGGATCTCGCCCATGAGCTTGTGCTGGGCGATCTGCAGGACGGTCTTGGCGGGGTTGATGGCCATGAGGGCGTCGTCGGGGAGCGCGTCGGTCGCGACGCGGAGCGCGTCGAGTTCGGCGCGGGCCTCGCTCAGGCGCTCGGTGTTGGCGAAGGCGACGCCGCGGGCCATGTGGCGCAGGGCGCGGGAGATGGGCCAGCGGGCCTCGGGCTCGGGCGCTTCGATGACTTCGTCCCAGCGTCCGAACTGCGTGAGGACCTCGAGGTCCAGCGTGAGGATGGGATCGGCGAAGGGCGCGACCTCGTCGGGGACGGCGCTGAGCAGTTCGATCATGGCCTGGGCGCTCTGGAGCGCTTCCTTCTCGCGGCCCTGGTTCATGCAGGCGAAGGCGAGGAACTGCGGGTTGTGCGCCATGTAGATGGACCAGAACTCCGGCGGGCGGCCGGAGGCGGCGCGGTAGCGCTCGTCGGCCTTCATCGCCTTGCGGTTGGCCTCCGCGGCGCGGTCCCAGCGCCCGACGCGGATGTCGATGTGCGAGGGCATGTGCGTGAGGTGGCCGATGGACGGCGCGTAGTCGCGGAGGGCGTCCGCGGCGGCGAGGGCGCGGGCCGGGTCGGGCGAGGCCTCGACGGTGTGGATGTACAGGTGCGCGGCGCCCGGGTGGTCGGGGGATCGCTCCAGCACGCGCTCCAGGGTGACGAGCACATCGTTCGTGCCGGGCTGGGGCGAGCCGTCTTCGCGCCAGAGGTCCCACGGGCGGAGGTCCATCATGGACTCGGCGTAGAGGACCTGGATGTCGTCGTCGTTGGGGAACTGCGCGGCGACCGCGCGCATGGCCTTGGCGTACGCGGCGTCGAAGGCGGCGCGGTCCTCGACGGGTTCGGCGCTGTAGCGGGCGGCGAGCGCCTCGATCAGGGCGCGCTCGGCGGGTGAAGCTTTGGCGATGCGCTCCTGCGCCTTGGTCAGCGCGCTCCACGCGGCGACCTGGCGATGCTCGGGCATCGCGGGGTTGTTGATGTGCGGGCCGTGCGCGAGCGCGATGCCCCACCAAGGCATCGGCGCGTCGGGGTCGAGGCGCGCCGCCTCGGTGAAGGAGCGGATGGCCTCGTCGTGGTTGAAGGCGAACAGCCAGGTCAGGCCCTGGTTGAACCAGCGCTGCGCGTCGGCGCTGGAGGTCTGGATCTGGCGCGTGTGCCCGCCCATGCCGTCGAAATAGACCGGGGCGAGGTTGGCGGGCGGGCCGCCCAGGCAGAGTGAGGCGCTGAGCGCGAAGGCGCCGAGCGCGCCGATGGAACGATGGACGAAGGCATGCATGGCTTGACTCCTGACGAGATTGCGGACTCGGAGGACAGGGTACTCGGGCGCCGGCCTCGCTATTCCGAACAGCGGCAAAATCGCGATTCTCGCGTCGTCAGCGGGGTGGACTGCCGGTGCACCCGGCGAGCAGTCAATGAAAAAAGACCCGGCGCTGGGCCGGGTCCTGGAGGGGCAATCGTGGGGATGTCGGGCCGCTGTCGCGGCGCTTCGCGTCAGTTGCAGGCGGAGTTGAAGCCGGAGATCACGGTGTTGAGGTCGGCGAAGTCCACATCGCCGTCGAGGTCGAAGTCGCCGCTCTGGTTGGCGCCGGGGGTGTTGAACTGGGCGAGCACGGTGTTGAGGTCCGCGAAGTTGATGAGACCGTCGCCGTTGGCGTCGCCGGGGCAGGAGACGGTGGCGGTCGCGGCGAGCCTGAACTCGCCGAAGGCGCCCTGGTAGCCGGCGACGCGGACGAAGTAGATCATGCCGGGCTGCGCGGTGAAGGTGACGCGGGACCAGCGCTGGGGCGCGGCGTAGTCATCGTTGCAGACGATCTGGTTGCCGGCGTTGCCGGGCGCCGCGGAGTGGACGGACAGGACGGTGTCGAAGTCCGAGCCCAGCGTGCTGAGGGCGACGGTGCGGGTCTGCGTGACGGAGAGGGCGTACCAGACATCGCGGCTGGTGGAGGACTGGCCGCAGGTCGCGCTGCCGTCGTTGGTGGCCAGGCTCGTGCAGCCGGAGAAGACATCGCCGACGCGGAGCTGGGCTGCATTCGCCGCGAGATCGGCGCCGAAGCCGAAGGCGTAGCGGTACGCGGCGCCGCTCTCGGTGTGGAACTCGGTGGAGTCGTAGGGATCGCCGACGATCAGGTCGTCGCCCCGGGAGGCCAGCGCAAAGCCGAAGCGGTGGAAGCCGTCCGGGTCGATAAGCGTGCGTTGACGCACCCACGAGCCGCCGACGGTGCGGGAGAACAGGTCCACGGACCGCTCGTCCTTGGTGACGGCGATGCGTCCGTTCGCGACCGTCACGCGATAGCCGAAGCCCACGTGCTCGTCCGGGAACTCGGCGCTGAGCTGCCCGTCATAGATGAACGAGACGCCGCTGCGGCGGTAGACGTGCGCCACACCGGCGTCGTCGCTGACGAAGTCCGTCTCCGGAGCGCCCACCACGAGGTACTCGCCGTCGTACGCGAGCGACCGCCCGAAGCCGCCGCCGGTCTGTCCGCCGCCGGGCGCGGTGAGCGTGGTGAGCACATTCCACACGCCGCCGCTGCGCTGATAGACGCGCACCCAGCCCGCGTCGGCGGGGCCCGTCTGGCTGCCGTCCGGGCAGCCGATGATGGCCAGATCGCCCTTCATCACCACCGAGGCGCCGAAGTGATCCTGGAAACTGCGCAGGAAGGTGAACGGCTCCGAGGCCTTGCCGTCCGGCGACCACGTGCCGTCCATGTTCCGCTTGAAGAAGTACGCTCCGCCGGTGTCCGCGAGCATGAGGCCCTCGACCTTGTCATGGAACGGCGCGCCGACGACGGCGAAGTCCCCGTCCATGGCGACCGCGCGGCCGAAGTTGTCGGAGGCCGCGGAATCCGCGGGCGTGTGCGCGGTCTTGAACGACCAGTTGTAGGGCCCGATGTTCTCGAAGAAGCAGACCATGCCGGCGTCGTTTGCTCCGCCATAGGGTCCGCCGGCGAGGATCACGCCGCCGCTGAGCGCGACGGCGGAGCCGAAGCGATCGTTGGCGTTGTTGCCCGTGTTCGGCGCCTGGACAGCGCCGACGACCAGCCACTCGCCGAGCGCGTCGCGCTCGAGGATTGACACCGACCCGGAATCCGTGAATCCGGCGTTGGGCTCGCCGAGCAGCATCAGGTTGCCCTGCACCGCCACGGATTCGCCGGCCCAGCCGTTGTCCTCCTGCGTCAGGCCGACGGCTTTGACATGGGTGCACTGCGCCGATGCGGCGCCGGCGAGGCCATTGGACGCTGCGGCCGCGACGAGGGCGGCGAGGGTGGGCAGATTGCGGGTAGCCGAGCGGTGCATGGTGGGGGTCCTTGTTCGGGTCGAGGCGTGCGGTGCGCCGGCCGAGGCGGCTGCGGGCCTCCACGATGGGGCCCGGGCAGGCGCCGGCGCCATCAAGACGCAGCGTCCGGGCGCGCCGGGGATCATGTGATCGTGGAATTCTCGGAATGGGGCCCGGGGGGCGGGTGGGCGCCGAGCCAAACGGCTTCGGTTCGGCGGCCGTTATCCCCCGGGCGCCAGGAGCGGCCGCGCCGTCGCGCCGGATTTTTCTTGGCGGCCGCGAAGGCCGCGGCTACTTTGGGCGTCGCAGCTGTGAACGACTCAAAGGGGTGACGCTTGAACACATGGGCATGCGCAGTGGTGGTCGTCCTGGGCTCTCGAGCGGTCGCGGGGACCGGGTTTCCGCCGGTCGTCTCGCTGTCGATGCTGAATGGCGCGGATGGAGTCCGGTTCGAGTCGGCCGCGCTGGGGGACGCCAGCGGCAACGCGGTGGCGGCGGGGGACATCAACGGGGACGGGATCGATGACCTGATCATCGGCGCGACGGGCGCGGATCCGGGCGGGCAGGCGAGCGCCGGATCCGTGTTCATCGTGTTCGGACGGACCGCGGACGGCCCGGGCGGCCCGTTCCCGGCGAGCATCAACCTCGGGGCGCTCGACGGGACCAACGGGTTACGGCTTGACGGCGTGCTGCCGAGCGACGGAACCGGGCGCGCCGTGGCCTGCGCCGGGGATGTCAACGGCGATGGCGTGGACGATGTGATCCTCTCGGCGCCGCTGGCCGATCCGAACGGGGTGACGCTTGCCGGTTCGGTCTTCGTGTTCTTCGGGCGCGACACGAGCGGCCCGGGCGGCCCATTCCCCGCGGCGATTCCGCTGTCATCGTTGAACGGCGCGGACGGCTTCCGCATGAACGGCGTGTCCGTCGCGGAGCGGTGCGGCAACGCGGTGGCGTCGGCGGGAGATGTGAACGACGACGGCGTGGACGACATGATCATCGGCGCCGAAGGAGCCGGCTTGAGCGGGCGTTCGTACGTCGTGTTTGGTCGCGATGTCGCGACCATCGGCGCGTTCCCGGCGGTGATGAGCCTGTCGTCGCTGAACGGTGTGAATGGGTTCATCCTGACCGGCGGGAGTTCCGATCAGAGCGGCTCCTCCGTCGCGTGCGCGGGAGACATGAACGGCGACGGCGTGGACGACATCGTCATCGGAGCGCGGAGCGCGGCTCCGGGCGGCGTCGGGAACGCGGGGACCGCGTACCTGTTCTACGGGCGCAACACCGGCGGTCCGGGCGGCGACTTCCCCGGGACGTTCAGCCTCGCGATGCTCAACGGGATGAACGGCTGTCGCTTCGACGGCGCTGAGACTTCCGGGGCGGTGGGGCGCGCCGTGTCGTCGGCGGGCGATCTGAACGGCGACGGCGAGAACGACCTGGCCATCGGCGCGCCGAACGCTGCGCCCGGGGGTGTGAACTCGGCGGGGTCCGTGTTCGTGGTGTACGGGCTCGGCGCCGGCGCGACGTTCCCCGCGGCGACGAGTCTTGCGACCCTCGACGGGACGAACGGCTTCCGCCTGAACGGCGTGGTCTCGTCCGAGCAGGTCGGGTCCTCGCTGGTGTCGGCGGGCGATGTGAACGGCGACGGGATCGACGATCTGGCGCTCGGCGCCGTGGGCCTGAGCACGGGCAGCGCCGGGCAGGCGTATGTCCTCTTCGGGCGCGAGGAATCCGCGGAGGGCGGCGCGTTCCCGGCGACGATGAGCGTCGCCGAGCTGGACGGCGCCAACGGATTCAAGATGGCCGGCGCGATCGCCGGCGAGCAGACCGGCCTTGCGGTGGGCGCGGGCGATGTGAACGGCGACGGCGCGGCGGATGTGCTCGTCGGCGCTCCCGGGGTGACCGTCAATACGGGACGCAGCTACGCGGTGTACGGTCAACCAGGCGGCGCGCCGTGCCCGGGCGACACGAACGGCGACGGCGAGGTGAACTTCGCCGATCTGAACAATGTGCTGG
>CALKYH010000313.1 GCA_938003595.1 uncultured bacterium | reverse complement strand
ACGCCGACGGCGTAGGGGATGACGGCGTTGTCGGTGGCGAGGACGCCGCCGATGGGCAGGCCGAAGCCGGGGTGGGCGTCGGGCATGAGGGCGCCGGCGACGGAGACGGGCAGCGCCGCGGCGGCGCGCATCTGGTCGATGGCGGACGCTTCGAGGTCGTCGCCCCACTGCTTCCAGGGCGCGGCGCCGGGGCTGTGGTGGGACTTGGTGTGGGGCATCGGAGGAGAGTAGGTGGGCGCAGGAGGCCGCGACCGCTCCGAGCCGCGGTCACGGGCACGGCGACGGGTGGTCACGGTCGCAGCGTCAGTGCGCGGGTTCGGCTTCGGGCGCGGGTGGGCGGCCGGCGTGCCAGATCCAGCGGAGCCACCGCCGGACATCCTCGCCGGCGACGAGCAGCGCGGGCAGGACGAAGAGCGTCTGGAAGGTGCCGGCGATCAGGCCGAAGGAGATGGTGATGGCCATCGGGATGAGGAACTTGGCCTGGAAGGACTGCTCGAGCATCAGCGGCGAGAGGCCCAGGAAGGTCGTGAGCGTGGTGAGGATGATGGCGCGCAGGCGCACGGGGCCGGTGATCAGGCAGGCGTCGAGCGCGTTGCCGCGGCCCCGGCGGTGGTGGTTGTAGAACTCCATGAACACGATGGAGTCGTTCACGACGATGCCGGCGAGGGCGACGAAGCCGATCAGCGAGAGCATGGTCAGCTCGTAGCCGAGCAGCAGGTGCGCCCAGATGGCGCCGACCATGGAGAAGGGGATGGCGATGAGGATGAGCAGCGGCTGTGTGTAGGACGAGAAGAGCCAGACCAGGATGACATAGTTCACGCCGATGGCGGCCATGAGGCCGATGGGCAGGGTGCGGAAGGAGTCGGCGACATCCTCCTGGCGGCCTCGGGCGAGGATGGAGACGCCGGGGTTCTCCTCCTGGATGCGCCGGATCTCGGGGGCGATGGCGCGGGCGATTTCCTCGGGGTTGGCGACGGCGTTGTTCACATCGGCCGAGACAGTGACGGCGCGCCGGCGGTCGAGGCGGCGGAGGGTGGCGTAGCCCTCGTCCTCGCGGATCTGCACGACCTCGCCCAGGGGCACGGCGCGGGTCGGTCCGGCGCCGGGCGGCGTGAACACGCGCATGGACTCGACCGCGGCGAGGGAGCGGCGCGTGGGCTCGTCGATCATGACGCGGACATCGACATCCTCGCGGTCGCCGGCGAAGGTGTAGGCCTCCAGCCCGAAGACGGCGGCGCGCATCTGCTGGGCGACGCCGGCGACGGTGAAGCCCATCTCCGCGGCGCCTTCGCGCAGCGTCAGGCGCAGCTCTCGCTGGCCGGCGTCGGCGTCGGTGGACAGGTCGTAGACGCCGTCGTAGTCGTCGAGCAGGGAGCGGAGCTCGGCCTCGATGGGCGGGATGCGCGAGGGGTCTTCGCTGGCGATGGTGAAGGCCAGGTCGCGCCCGCTGGGGCCGCCCTGGACCTCTTCGAAGCGGATGCTCTTGACGCCGGGGATGGGGCCGATGCCGTCGCGGATGGCCTGGATGACCTGGTCGCTGCGCCGATCGCGTTCCTCGACAGGGTGGAGCTCGATGAAGAGCTGGGCGATGTGGCTCTGGTTGACGCCGGGGGCGCCTTCGAGGTCGAAGTTGCCGCCGACGAGGGTGAAGACGCTGCGGACTTCGGGGGTGGCGAGCGCCGCGGTCTCGATGCGCCGGACGATCTCGTCGGTGCGGGCGAGCGGCGTGCCGATGGGCATGGTGAGGGGGACAACGAGGGACTCGGAGTCGGCGGAGACGAGGAAGACGAAGGGCAGGCGCCCGCCGGCGACCATGCCGAGGGAGGCGATGAGGATGGACAGCGCGAGGCCGAGGGTGAGCCAGCGGGCGCGGAGGGCGGGCCCGAGCGCGCGGGCGTAGAGCGGCGCGAGGCCTCGGTCGAAGATGCCGGTGCGGACGGTCTCGAGCGTGCGGGTGACGAGGTTGGTTTTCTTGCCCTTGCGGTCGGCCTTGATGAGGCTCTCGGCCATGTGGCTGGGGAGGATGATGATGGATTCGAAGAGGGATGCGGCCAGGGCGCAGGCGACCACGAGGGGCAGCGCGCCGAGCAGGTCGCCCAGACGGCCCTCGATGAGGCGCAGGGGCATGAAGGAGAAGACGGTGGTGAGGACGGTGGCGACGACGGGCCAGAAGACCTCGTTGGCGCCCTTGATGCCGGCGTCGATCGGGTTCTCGCCCTTCTCGTGCCGGGTGGCGATGTTCTCGGCGACGACGATGGCGTCGTCCACGAGCATGCCGATGGCGATGATGAGCCCGAACATCGTCAGTAGATTGAGGGAGATGTCGAGCGCGCGCATGAGGATGAGCGTGCCCAGGACAGAGAAGATCAGGCCGCTGGTCACCCAGATGGCGACGCGCGGGCGCAGGAAGAGCATGAGGGCGAGGAAGACGACGACGCCGCCGGAGATGGCGTTGCGGCTCAGGAGCGCGAGGCGCTGGGTGATGAAGCGGGCGAGGTCGTTGTTCGTGACCAGTTCGCCGGGGGGCGGCTCGCGCGAGGCGCCCAGCTCCCATGCGATCTGGCGGAGGGGCTTGCGGTCGGCGCGGAAGCCGGCGGTGACGCGCTCGGCGACGGAGTACTCGATGGGCTGACGGAGCCGGCCCGCTGCGTAGGCCTTGACCAGGCCGGCCATCTCGACGGCGTCCTCCTTGCCGCGGGCGTAGGCGGTGAGGGAGACGCAGGGCTTGTTGTTGAAGCGGGTGCGGATCTCGACATCGACGAAGCCGTCGCGGACTTCGGCGATCTCCTCGAGGCGGACGGGGCGGCCGGTGGGGTCGGCCTTGACGATGATGGCGCGGACCTGATCGGCGGAGTTGCGGAAGGGCTCGGTGCGGACGCCGACATTGGCCGACGGGGTCCGGACGGCGCCGCCGGGCAGCTCGCCCATGGCCTCGCGGATGCGCTGCGTGACGGCGGGGAGCGAGAGGCCGTAGCGGACGAGGGCGTCCTCGCGGACCTCGACGACGATCTCGTCGGTGCGGACGCCGGCGATGGAGACATCGCCCATGCCGGGGATGGTGCGCAGGTCCTCGCGCATCTGGCGGATGGACTGCTTCATGACGCGCTCGTCGGCGTCGCCGAAGAGCGTGAGGGAGATGACGGGGATGTTGGGCTCGAACTCGCTGATGATGAGGCGCTCGGACTCCTCGGGGAGGTCCTGCAGCTCGTCCACGGCGCGCTTGACGCGGCCGACGGCGTCGTCGATGTCGACGCCGGGCTCGAACTCGATGCGGATGTTGGCGAGGCCCTCGGAGACCGTGGTGTTGATCTCCTTGATGTTCTGGATCGAGTCGACCTTGTCCTCGATCTTGATGGCGAGCGAGCGCTCGACCTCGTCGGGGCTGGCGCCGGGGTAGGGCGCGGCGACGATGACCTCGTTGGGGCGGACCTCGGGGAAGAATTCGCGACGCAGGCCCAGGCCGAAGACCAGGCCGGCGACGACGATGGCGCCGGTGAGCAGGTTGGCGACGACGGGCCGGCGGACGCCGAAGGACGCGAGACTCACTGTCGTGAGCTCCCCCGGGGTTCGCCGTCGGCGGCGCGATCGCTTCGGGCGCGGGGTCCGTGGGCGGCTTCGACGGGCTCCACCTGGGCGCCGGGGCGGAGTTCGTCGAGGTTGGAGATGGCGATGCGCTGGCCGGGCTCAAGGCCCGCGCTGATGACGGCCCACTGCGACTCGACGGGGTCGAGCTCGGGGAGGACGGCGTCGAAGTAGTGCAGGACGGTGACGGGGGCGGAGCCGATCACGCCGTCGGCGTCCACCGTGAGGACGGCGCCGCGGTCGATAGCGTTGCGCGGGACGACGATCTGCGGGCGCTCGGCCTCGGTGGAGACGACGCCGGAGACGAACATGCCGGGCAGAAGGCGCGGCGGATCGCCGGGGCCGGGTTCGGCGGGCTGGCGGATCTCGATGAAGGCGGTGATGGTTCGGTTGGAGGCGTCGGCCTCGGGCGAGACACGGGCGACGGCGCCCTGCCAGACCGCCTCGACGGGGCCGTCGGCGTAGATCTCGGCGCGGTCGCCGGGCTGGATGTCGGCGGCGGCGGAGACGGGGAGCTGGAGAGGAACCTCGATGCGGGTGAGGTCCACGATGCGGGCGATGGGCGAGCCGGGGCCGACGCGTTCGCCCCGATCGACGGAGACGGACTGGAGCACGCCGGTGAGCGGCGCCGCGATGCGGGTGCGTTCGAGGTCGCGCCGCCCGGTGGCGACGGCGGCCCGCTCCGCGGCGAGCTGGGCCTCGATGCGGAGGCGGCGCGAGGGGATGAGGCTGCGGCGCTCGCGGAGGGTCTGCTCCTCGCGCTCGACGCCGGAGAGTTCGCGGTTGAGCCGTTCGAGCTCGACGGGCGCGCCGGCGGAGCGTGCGGCGGCGGCGCGCCAGCGCTCGATCTCGCTGCGCGTCAGGGCGGTGGATTCGGCGGCGAGGGCGATGAGTCGATCGAGGGACTCGGCCTCGGCGTCGAGGCCGGTCAGTTCGGCCTGGAAGGCGGCGACGGCCTGCTCGTGCTGCTCAACGCGCTGGAGGAAGTCGGAGGGGTCGATGACGACGAGGATGTCGCCGAACTCGACCGGCAGACCGGCCTCGATGGAGGCGGGTCGTTCGATGACGACGCCCTGGACCTCGGCGGCGACATCCGCGGCGCGGAGGGCGCGGGTGGAGCCGTAGCCGCGCCAGGAGCGGGCGACCTCGACGGGCTCGATGGTGAGGACGCGGACCTGGCGCACGGTGGTGTGGACGGGCGCGAGGTGGGGCGAGGGCTTGGTCGCCTTGAGGGCGAGGAAGATGCCGACGGCGACGACGAGGGCGACGATGCCGATCGCGAAGCGCAGCAGCTTGGCCGCGGGTCGGGAGGGGGTTGAGGAAGCTTCCTGTGACATGTCGGGGAGGTCCTGCGCGCCGGCGGTCTGGCGTAGGGGTGCGCCTGGACGGGGATAGTAGGTTTCGGGCTGGGGTCTGGGATGGATTCGGGGCGAGTTGACAGGCCGGGCGGTTGAGCGGACGCTCGTGCCCATGACCACCGCCATGACCGCCCCGAACGAGCTCGCCCTGGTGCCCGCGCTGCTGGATCGCTCGCCTGCGCGGGCGAGGTTGCTCGGCAAGGCCGCGGCGGCGCTGGCGGGGTCGTGGCTGATCGCTCTGTGCGCTCAGGCGCAGGTCCCGATGTGGCCCGTGCCGGCGACTTTGCAGACCTTCGCGGTCGTGCTGCTGGGGGCGGCGCTGGGGTCGCGCTGGGGGGCGGTGAGCGTGCTGCTGTACCTGGCGCAGGGCGGCGCCGGCCTGCCGTTCTTCGCGGGCGGCGGGGCGGGGTTCGCGGTCTTCGGCGGGACGACGGCGGGCTACCTGCTGGCGTTCGCGCCGGGGGCGTGGATCGTCGGGGCGCTGGCCGAGCGCGGCTGGACGCGGAAGGCGTGGACCACCGGTCTGGCGATGCTCATCGGCGAGCTGGCGATTCTTGCGGTCGGCGCGCTGTGGCTGAGCGCGATCGTCGGCGCCCGCGAGGCGTTCGTGGCGGGGGCGCTGGTGTTCCTGCCGTGGGCGGTCGTGAAGGCGGCGCTGGCGGCGGCGGTTCTGCCGCTGGCGTGGCGCCTGCCGGGCGTGCGCTAACGCGCCTCGGCGACGCGGCGCCATGCGGAGCGCAGCGTGTCGAGATCCAAGGCGGCGATGTCTGCAACCACATGATGGGCGCCGACGGCCTCGAGAAGGTCGGCGGCGTTGGTGTGCTCGACGCCGATCACGGTGAAGCCCGCGGCGACGGCGGCGCGGACGCCGGTGGGCGTGTCCTCGATGGCGAGGCAGTCTTCCGGAGCGACGCCGAGCGCCTGGGCGGCCTTGAGGTAGGGCTCCGGATCGGGCTTGGTGTTCGCGACATCGTCGGCGCTGACGAGCGTGCGGACGAGGTCGTCCACGCCCAGGCGCTGGAGGATGGGGCGGATCTCGTGCGGTCGGGAGCCGGAGGCGACGGCGATGGGCATGGCGCCCGCGGCGGCGCGGATGAGGTCCACGGCGCCGGGGTAGGCGGGGGGCTCGCCGGAGGCGATGAGCTCGGTGATGAGGCGCTGCTTGGCGTCCTGGAGGCGGGCGAAGGTGGGCGGGTCGATGGGGAGGCCCTGGTCGGCGAGGATGAGCTTGAAGCCGTTGCGGTCGCCGTGGCCGGCGTAGCGGCGCCAGTCGGTCCAGTTGGCGGGCAGGCCGCAGGACTGGAAGGCCATGCGGATGGCGCGTTCGTGCATGGGCTCGGAGTTGACGATGACGCCGTCGAAGTCGAAGACAAGGGCTCGCATGGGGGCGGATGGTAGGTGAGGGGCCGGTACACTGGGGCGATGGCGAGATTGCTGGTGTTTGACGATGGGTTGGCGACGCTGGGGCCGCTGACGGACCTGCGCGCCTCGTTCGAGGTGCGGACGGGGGCGCTGACGAATCTGGAGCGGATCGAGCGTGCGGCGGGCGCGCGGGCGGAGGGGCTGATCGTGCAGCCGTCGCTGCGGGAGTTGACGCGCGAGCGGCACAAGGCGGCGGTGATGGTTTCGGCGCAGGGGGACGATGTGCTGGTGGTGAACGGCCGGTGCGCGCTGCCGGGCGCGGAGATCGCGCGGCTGGGCCCGGGCGATGCGCTGGTGGAGCACGGCACGGGCGAGCTGATCGCGGCGCGGGGCGAGGCGGGGCAGTGCGAAGCGGCGATGGGCGATGGGATCGCGGGATCAGGGCTGGTGATGCACGAGTCGCCCGGGGAGTGCCTGCTGCGGAAGCCGTGGGATGTGATCCGGTATCGGGACGAGGCGCTGCGGCGCGACCTGGCGATACTGGCGGTCGGGCGTTGGACCGGGGCGCCGGGCGTCGTCGTGATCGGCGGCAACTCCGTGTCGGTCGATGCGGGGGCGAAGGTGTATCCGGGCGTGGTCATCGACGCGGAGCACGGCGCGGTGCGGATCGAGGCGGGCGCGGTGATTCGACCGGGCGCGATCCTGTGCGGGCCGTGCTGGATCGGGCCGGGGTCCACGGTGGTGGAGCGGGCGCACATCAAGGCGGGCACGGCGATCGGGCCGGTGTGCAAGGTGGGCGGCGAGGTGGGCGGGACGATCTTCCAGGGCTGGTCGAACAAGGGGCACGAGGGGCATCTCGGCGACTCGTGGGTCGGGGAATGGGTGAACCTGGGCGCGGGGACGACGAACTCGAACCTGCTGAACACCTATGGCGAGGTCGTGTCGCGCTGGGCGCCGGAGGCGTCGAACGAGCGGACGGGGCTGACCTTCTTCGGGGCGGCGATCGGCGACCACTGCAAGTTCGCGATCCTGTCGAGGATCATGACGGGCGCGGTGGTCGGCACGGGGGGCATGTGGGCGGCGACGATCCCGGCGTCGGGGGCGACGGCGCGGTTCGTGTGGGCGACGGACGCGGGGATGAAGGCGTTCCGGTTCGAGAAGTTCCTGGAGACGGCCCAGGCGATGATGGGGCGGCGGAAGATCGCGCCCAGCGAGGCGTATGTTGCGCGGCTGCGGTCGCTGCACTCGACGGGCGCGCCGTCGTGAGCGCCGGAGCGCCCAGGACGCTGTACCTGATCGACGGGCACGCGCAGATGTTCCGCGCGTTCCACGCGATCCGGACGCCGATGAGCAGCCCGGTGACCAAGGAGCCGACCAACGCGACCTTCGGGTTCGTCGGCATGCTGCTGAAGCTGCTGCGGAACTACAGGCCGGACTACCTGGCGGTGGTGATCGACGCGGCGGGGGACCACGGGACCTTCCGGAGCGAGCTGTACCCCGAGTACAAGATGAACCGCGAGCCTCCGCCCCAGTCGCTGGAGCCGCAGGTGGAGCGGTGCGTGTCGCTCCTGCAGGCCATGGGCACGCCGGTGCTGGGGATCGACCGCGTGGAGGCCGACGACACCATCGCGACGCTGGCGGAGCGGCTGAGCAAGGAGCGTCCGGACCTGCTCATCCGCATCGTGTCGAAGGACAAGGACCTGCAGCAGCTGCTGCGGGCGGGGCATGTCGAGATGATCGATGTGCATACGGACGAGGTCATCGACGAGGCCAGGCTGCTGGCGGACAAGGGCGTGACGCCGGCGCAGGTCGTGGACATGCTCGCGCTCATGGGCGACAAGGTGGACAATGTCCCGGGCGTGGACGGCGTGGGGCCGAAGACGGCTGCGGAGCTGATCGCGCAGTACGGGACGCTCGAGAACCTGCTGGCGCACGCGGACGAGATCAAGGGCAAGCGGGGTGAGAAGATTCGGGAGGCCGCGGGT
>CALKYH010000312.1 GCA_938003595.1 uncultured bacterium | reverse complement strand
TTCTGGGCGACCTGGTGCGGCCCGTGCGTGGCGTCGATCCCGCACATGAACGAGATGCACAACGCGCTCAAGGACAAGGGCGTCAACATCATCGGCGTGGCGATCTGGCCTTCGGAGGACATGACTCCGACCGATCAGTTCGTGAAGGACCTGGGCGAGGGCATGTCGTACCGCATCGCCGAGGACATCGGCGAGGCCACCTCGGACGCGTTCATGCTCGCCGCGGGCCAGAACGGCATCCCGACGGCGATGGTCATCGACGGCGAGGGGCGCATCGCGTGGATGGGCCACCCGATGGCCGGCCTGGATCAGGTGGTGGACAGCGTCCGCGAGGGCAGTTGGGACATCGAGAAGGCCGCGACGGAGCATCGCGCGTCGATGGAGGCCGAGGAGAAGCAGATGGAGGCCATGATGGCGGCGCGCGAGCAGCTCGGCCCGCTCATGGCGCGGATGAACGAGGGCGCGATGATCGGCGACTGGGAGGCCGTGCTGGTCGCGATCGACGAGGTGCTGGGCATGGAGCCCGCGCTGCTCGAGGCGGCGGGCCTTCCCCGGGCGCAGATGATGATGACGCGGGCCCGCGTCATGATCGACCATGACAAGATGAACGACCCGGCGAAGGGCTATCCGTACCTCGCCTCGGTCGTGGACGGCGATGCCAAGGACGATCCCTACGCGCTGAACGAGATCGCGTGGTGGATCGTGGACGAGCCGACGCTTGAGAAGCGCGACCTGGACCTGGCCGAGCGCGCGGCGGTGCGTGCGGACACGCTGGTGGACCACGGCGACGCGTCCATCCTCGACACGCTGGGCCGGGTGTACTTCCTGAAAGGCGACCTCGCAAAGGCGGTCGAGACGCAGACCAGGGCGATCGAGCTCGCGGACGATCCCGAACTGAAGGCGATGCTCACCGAGACGCTGAATGAGTACAAGGCCCAGGCCGCGCAGCCCTGATCAAGAGTTGATTCGACGACGAGTGCGGGCTCCTGACCTATGGCGACGGCGATCCTCTTCGTGGTCCTTGGGCTGGTGACGCTCGTGCTGGGCGCGGAGTCGCTCGTTCGCGGCGCGGCGTCGCTGGCGCTGCGGCTGGGCGTCTCGGCGCTGGTCGTCGGGCTGACGATCGTGGCGGCGGGAACGAGCGCGCCGGAGATGGGCGTCTCGGTCCTGGCGGCGTTGCGCGGATCCGGCGACATCGCGATCGGCAACGTCGTCGGGTCCAACATCTTCAACATCGCGCTGATCCTGGGATTGGCCGCGGCCATCTGCCCGATCAAGTGCCATTCGGCGTTCATCCGGCGAGAGACGCCGCTGATGATCGGGGTGTGCTGCCTCGTGCCGCTGCTCGCCTGGCTGGGCGGCGGCGTCATCACGAGGTGGGCCGGGCTCGCCCTGCTGGCGGGCGGCGTTTGGTACACGGCGCTGGTCTACTGGCTCGCTCGCAAGGAGAAGGGCGAGGTCGCCGATCAGTTTGAGGCCGGCGCGGCGCCGGGAGAGCCCGCCGAGGCCGCGCGGAAGCGGCCGGTCTGGCTGGATGGCCTGTACATCCTCGTGGGGCTCGGGCTGCTGGTGGGCGGATCGCGCCTGCTGGTCGGGGGGGCGACGACGATCGCCAGATCGCTGGGCGTGTCGGACCTGGTCATCGCGCTGACGGTGGTGGCGGGCGGCACGAGCCTGCCGGAGTTGGCGACCTCCGTGGTCGCGGCGCTTCGCAAGCAGCCCGACATCGCGGTGGGCAATGTCGTGGGGTCCAACATCTTCAATGTGCTGTTCATCCTCGGGGCGAGCTCCGCGATCGCGCCGGTGAGCGTGTCGCATGAGGCGATGGTCCGCGACATCCCCGTCATGGTCGGCGTCGCGGCGCTCTGCCTGCCGTTGATGGCCACGGGCCGGCGGATCAACCGGCTGGAGGGCGGCCTGCTGCTGGCGGCGTACCTGGCGTACACGGCGTGGCTGATCGTCGGGGCGCGAGCGGCGGCCTGAGCGTGCGGCGCTCGCCGGGCCCGGGTAGGTTGTCGAAGTTCAGGAGGATGGTTCGCGCATGTCCGTGATGGTCGTGCTCATGCTGGTCGCCGGGTTGGTCCTGCTCGTTCTGGGCGCCGAGTCGCTCGTGCGCGGGGCGGGGTCGCTGGCGCTGCGCCTGGGCATCACGCCGCTGGTGGTGGGCCTGACGGTGGTGGCCTTCGGCACCAGCGCGCCGGAGCTGGCGGTGTCCGTCGTCGCGGCGCTGCGGGGCTCGGGGGACCTGGTGGTGGGCAATGTCGTCGGGTCGAACATCGCCAACATCGCGCTGATCCTGGGCGTCTCGGCGATGATCATGCCCATCACGGTGCACGCCGCGGTGATCCGCAGGGAGGCGCCGGTGATGCTCGGGGTCGCGGCGCTGCTGCCGGCGCTGGCGCTGCTGGGCCACTCCGGTTCGGCCGGCGGCTCGCTCGACCGCTGGCAGGGCGCCGTGTTCGTCGCGGTCGGCCTGGCCTACACGATCTTCCTCTACATGGCGTCGAAGCGCGAGGGGCCCGAGGTGCGCGCCGAGTTCGAGAGCGGCGTGCTGGGCGAGGCCACCGAGACCTCTCGCCGCCGTTCGCTGCCGCTGGACCTGCTGCTGATCGTTGGCGGGATCGGCCTGCTGGTGCTGGGATCAAGCTGGCTGGTGGACGGCGCGGTGGCGATCGCCAAAGCGCTGGGCGTGTCGGACCTGGTCATCGGGCTCACTGTCGTGGCCGTCGGCACGAGCCTTCCGGAGCTGGCGACCTCGGTGGTCGCGGCGCTGCGCAAGCAGCCGGACATGTCGGTCGGCAACATCGTCGGCTCCAACATCTCGAACCTCGCGTTCGTGCTGGGGTCGTCGGCGGTGGTCGCGCCGATCGGGGTGTCGAGAGAGGCCATGGTCCGCGACATCCCCGTGATGCTCGGGCTGACGGCGCTGTGCATCGTGCTGATGCGGTCCGGACGGGGGCTGTCGCGGATCGAGGGCGCCCTGCTGTTCGTGGCCTACGCCCTGTACACCGTCTGGGTCGTCTGGGCCGCGACCGCCGGCGCGCCCTGAGTCGCGCCCCGCGTACACTCGTCGCCATGCCCACGCTCTCGTTCGAGCAGTTCGTGTCGGTCGTTCGATCTCAGCCCGCGGCGCCGGGCGAGGTCGTGGTCGTGCCGGTGGGGCTGCGCATGCTGAGCGACCACCTGACGCCGGTCGTCGCGTACCGGCGCCTGGTGGCGCCGGACGAGCGCACGGCGCCGTCGTTTCTGCTGGAGTCGGTGGAGGGCGGCGATCGCGCCGGGCGGCACTCGATCCTCGGCGCCCGGCCGGCGGTGGAGGTTGTGGCCTACGCCCATCGGGCGCGAGTGATGGATCATCGCACCGGACAGGTCCGGGAGTTCGACGACGCCGACCCGCTCACCCTGCCCAAGCGGCTCTCGTCGCACATGCGGTTCGTGCGACCGCCGGAGCGGCGCGGCGCCGGGCTGCCGCGCTGTGCGCTGGGCGGCTGGTTCGGCTTCGCCTCCTACGACACGGTGCGGTACGCGGAGCCGGAGAAGCTCTCGCGCGAGCGGGCGCCGCGGGACGACCGGGGGCTGCCGGACCTGCACTTCGCGTTCTACGACTCGGTGGTGGTCTTCGACAATGTCGAGAAGCTGGCGCATGTGGTGCGCCTGGCGCAGGCGCCGAGCGGGGCGAGCGACGAGCAGCTCGGCGCGGCCTGGGCGGAGGCGATGGAGGCGCTGTCGCGCGTGGCCGAGGCGCTGCAGGGCCCGTCGCGGCTGGCGCCCTCGGGCGCGGTCGAGCCGCTGGGGCCCGCGCCGGCGATGGAGTCCAACATCACCCGGGCCGAGCACGCGGCCATGGTCGCCAAGGCGCAGGACTACATCCGCGCCGGCGACATCTTCCAGGTGGTGGTGGGGCAGCGCTTCGAGCGCCGGTCGTCGGCGGACCCGTTCGATGTGTACCGCGCGCTGCGCGCCGTGAACCCCAGCCCCTACATGGTGTACCTGCAGGCCGAGGGCTGCATCCTCGTCGCCTCGAGCCCGGAGATCCTGTGCCGGACGCGCCGGGGTGAGCACGGGCGGATGGTCGTCACCAACCGACCGCTCGCCGGCACTCGCCCGCGCGGCGGCACCGACGCGGAGGACGCCGAGCTGGAGGTCGAGCTGCTGGCGGACGAAAAGGAACGCGCCGAGCACATCATGCTGGTGGACCTGGGGCGGAACGATGTGGGGCGCGTGAGCCGGCCGGGATCGATCCAGATCCCCGCGATGATGCAGGTGGAGCGGTACAGCCATGTCATGCACATTTCCTCGACGGTGACCGGCGAGCTGCGCGAGGGGCTGGACTGCTGGGACGCGCTGCGGGCCGCGCTGCCCGCGGGCACGATCTCGGGCGCGCCCAAGATCCGGGCGATGCAGATCATCGACGAGCTGGAGCCGGTGCGCCGGGGGCCGTACGGCGGGGGGTTCGGCTATGTCTCGCTCGACGGCGACATGGACATCGCGCTCGCGCTGCGGACGATGGTCGTGCCGACAGCGATGCGCGAGCGCGGCCGATGGCTGTACCACCTGCAGGCGGCGGGCGGCATCGTGCTGGATTCCAGACCGGAGGCGGAGTTCCAGGAGACGGTCAACAAAGCGGCGGCGCTCGCGCGCGCGATCCAGCTCGCCGAGGCGACCTTCCCGCCTAGCGCATAGCCTGGCCGGCCGGCGATCGCTCAAGCGAATCCTTGAACGCCTGCGCCGCCTTGAACCCCACGGTGGTCGTGGGTTTGATCTCGATGCGCTCCTTGGTCACGGGGTTGACGCCATTGCGCCCCGCGCGGACTTTGCGCTCGAACGATCCGAACCCCACGATGGTGACGCGGCGCTGTTCGCGCACGCCCATCGCGATGCCCTCCAGGACGGCCTCGACCGCCTTGGACGCCGCCGCCCGGCTCTCACCCAACTGGATCGCGACATGCTCCACGAGATCGCCCTTGTTCATGAGCGCGCTCCTTCACGGCGGATCGCCGCGGAAGTGGATGGTCGACGCCATCCGTCTTCAGTTCAACCCCAAACACAAGGCCCGAGAATACCGCGCGCCCCCGGGGTGTCAATAGCCAACTGGCGAGGGCGATTCCAAGGCGGATAGACTTCCGCATGACGCAGACGCTCACCCGGCCGGAAACCAGCGCCAAGCCCGTCACAGACCGTCCCAGGCCTTGGAATGTCGTTCTTCTGGACGACGACCACCACACCTACGACTATGTGATCCGCATGCTGCAGACGATCTTCCGGCATAGCCCTGAGAAGGCGCTGCAGATGGCCAAGGCCGTGGACCGCGACGGGCGCGTCGTATGCCTGACGACCCACAAGGAGCTGGCCGAACTCAAGCGCGAGCAGATCCACGGCTTCGGGGCCGACCCCCTGATCGCCTCCTGCGCCGGCGCCATGTCGGCCTGCCTTGAGCCCGCGGACCTGGGCGGCTCGGGCGACGAGGACGGACGCGGCGCGTGAAGCCGCTGGTTGTGCAGACCGAGCATCTGGACAGCGAGTGCGCCGCGTGGCTGAGCGAGCGCTGCGAGCTGGCGCGCTGCGCTCCGGACGACGGGGCGTTCCCCGGCCTGCTGGCTCGGGCGCAGGGGCTGCTCGTCCGGACCTACACCACCGTCGATGACGCCATGCTCGCCGCGGCGCCGAGCCTCAAGGTTGTCGCTCGGGCCGGCGTGGGTCTCGACAACATCGATCTGACGGCCTGCGCGAAGCGCGGCGTGACGGTGGTGCACACCCCGGACGCCAACTCCGACGCCGTTGTGGAGTTCGTCTTCGCCGCGATGCTCGACGCGTGGCGCCCGCGGATGATGCTCGACAAGGCGCTGGATCCGCCGACCTGGAAATCGCTTCGCGCCGAGATGACGGCCCGTCGGCAGCTGCACGGCTCGACGCTGGGCGTCTACGGCATGGGACGAATCGGCAGGCGCGTGGCCCGCGTCGGGGAGGCGCTGGGGATGCAGGTGCTCTACCACGACCTGCTGGAGGTTCCCATGGAGCGCCGGCACGGGGCCCGGCCCGTGACCCGCGAGGCGCTGCTGCGCGAGTCCGAGATCCTCACGGTCCATGTGGACGAGCGACCAGCGAACCGCGGGCTGCTGGGCGTGGACGCGTTCGCCAAGTGCCGCGACGATGTCCTGTTCATCAACGCGGCCCGGGGGTTCATCGTGGACGCCGTCTCTCTCGCGGCGTTCCTGCGGGAGCATCCGGACGCCACGGCGATCATCGATGTGCACGAGCCCGAGCCCTTCGGGCCGGACTACCCGCTGCTGGGCGTGCCCAACGCGGTCCTGTCTCCCCACCTCGCGGCCGCGACGGCGACGGCGCAGCGGAACATGTCGTGGGTGGTGCAGGACCTGTGGCGCGTGCTCCAGGGCGAGGCGCCGAAGCACCCGGCGCCGGTGCGCTGAGAGCGGTCAGGAGTGTCGCAGCGAGGCGGCCTCGAGCTTGCGGACCTCCGCCTCGTGGTAGCGCCTGCGCACGACCGGGATCAGCGGACCCGCTACGACCGACAGGACGAGGCCGATGAGCAGCAGCGGGTAGTACACGATGTACGGCGCCCCGCCGAAGGCGACGACGGCGCCGGCGATGAGCGACGCGACGCCGATGGCCACGATCAGGAACATGCCGCCGACGACGACGGCCTTGCCCTTGCCGCGCGGCGCCAGCACGCCGGCCAGCGCCCCCAGCACGCCGCAGGATGCGCCCAGCGCGGCGCCGCCGATGGCGAGGATGCGGGCGAGGTCTTGTGCCTGTTGCTGGTCCATGGAGATGCTCCTTCGATTGTTCACGCGGGTCCTGAGCCGGGCGCCGTCCGGGAGGCGGCCTCGCGGTGCGTGTCGCGGATGCGCCGTGCGGCGCCCGGGGTGAGTTGGCCCTGCTCGACGAGCGAGGCGAGCAGTTCCGTCATCGCGTCGGGCTTGCGGCCCTGCATGGCGCCCTCGAGGCGCTCGATGACGCGGTCGAGCCGGGCCCGGATGGTGGGGTAGGAGACGCCGTAGGCTTCCGCGAGCGCCTTGAGGGACCCGGAGCGCAGCACCAGGGCCGCGATCAGGTCCAGATCCTCGGTGGGGAGGGTCCCGAGAGGGTGGTTTGGCGCCGAGCGGTCGGAATTAAATGATGTTGAAGTCACTTTGCGTATATCGTAACTCTGATTGTGAATCATGCAAGTCCATTTGAAGAAAATTGATGTCTGAGATCGACCGCTTCCATCGCCAGGCCCTGCTGCCCTTCGTGGGCCCCGAGCGGCAAGCGCTGCTGGGGCAACGACATGCGCTGGTCGTCGGCTGCGGTGCGGTGGGGTGCGGGGCCGCGGAACTGCTGGCCCGGGCGGGGGTCGGTCGGCTGACGCTGGTGGACCGGGATGTCGTGGAGCTGACGAACCTCCAGCGCCAGGGGCTCTTCGACGAGGCGGACGCGAGGGAGGGGCTGCCGAAGGCGGAGGCCGCGCGGCGGAGGTTATTGGAGATCAGGTCGGACGCGACGATCGCCGCGCTGGTGTCGGATGTCACGCCGGCGACCGCCTCCGCGATGCTCGCGGATCGGCCCGGGGTGATCCTCGACGGCACGGACAACTACGAGACGCGCTACCTGCTGAACGACCTCGCGGTGCGCGAGAAAATCCCGCTGGTGTACGCGGGCGCGGTCGCGGGCGAGGCGATGTCGATGACCGTCCTGCCGGGGCGCGGCCCGTGCCTGCGCTGCGTGTTCCCCGATCCACCGGCGACGGAGCAACGATTGACCTGCGACACCTCGGGCGTGTTCGGCCCCGCGGTGACGATGGCCGGGGCGTGGCAGGCGGGAGAAGCGCTGAAGATCCTCATGGGGCGCGAAGACCTGCTGTCGCGCCGGCTGGCGCGGTTCGATCTCGTGCGCGGCGGCGCGGCGACGACCGAACTGCACGACGCCCCGGACCCCGCGTGCCCGTGCTGCGGGCTGCGCCGGTTCGAGTGGCTCGATCGGCGCGAGGCGCCCGCGACCACGCTGTGCGGGCGATCGTCGGTGCAGGTGTCGACCTCCGGCGCGGCGCCGGACCTGGAGGCGCTGGGCGCTCGGTTGCGCATTGCGGGCGAAGTCACGGTGAACCGCTTTCTCCTTCGAGCACGGCTTCGCGAGGAAGCGCTCGAGGTCACGGTGTTCCGCGACGGGCGGGCGATCGTCTCGGGCACGACGGACCCGGCGCGGGCGCGCTCTGTGGTGGCGCGCTACATCGGGGCGTAGGCGTCAGGACGCGGCGGGGATGCCGAAGAACCGGGCGGTGTTGGCGTTGATCGCGGCGTGGAACTCGGGCCAGGGCTCGCCCCGGAGCTGGGCCAGGAACTCGGCGGTGACGCGCGCGAAG
Source organism: uncultured bacterium (assembly GCA_938003595.1). Classification (GTDB taxonomy): domain Bacteria; phylum Planctomycetota; class Phycisphaerae; order Phycisphaerales; family UBA1924; genus JACVCK01. The sequence goes on along the minus strand of CALKYH010000312.1, from coordinate 514 downwards.
CGGGGCTCGTTCGGGCGAACGCCGCGGTGGGGGGCGGGGGTCAGGAAGGGGGCGTCGGTCTCGAGGAGGATGCGGTCCAGCGGGGCGATCTTCGCGGCCTCCTGGACTTCCTGCGCGTTGGCGTAGGTCACAACGCCGGTGAAGGAGACCATGGCGCCGAAGTCCAGCAGGGCGCGCATGTTGCGGGCGTCGCCGGTGAAGCAGTGGAAGACGAAGCGCGCGGGGTCGAAATCAGTGGCGCGGAGGATGGGGATCAGGTCGTCGAAGGCCTCGCGGCAGTGCAGGACGATGGGCAGGTCGATCCCGCGGGCGCGGCAACCGGCGAGGAAGGAAAGCTGCTCGTCGAGGACCGCGCGCTGCAGGTCGCGCGGCGGGCGGTCGTAGTGGTTGTCCAGGCCGAGCTCGCCCCAGGCGACGCAGCGCGGGCTGCGCGCAACGCGCTCGAGGTTCTCCCAGCGGTGGGGGCCCTTGTCGGCGTAGAGGGGGTGGACGCCGGCGGTGCACCAGATGTCCG
>CALKYH010000311.1 GCA_938003595.1 uncultured bacterium | reverse complement strand
CGGTGTGCAGGGAGCGGGAGCAGTAGATCGTCAGGTCGGCGCGGGCCTTGAGGGCTCGGTCGTAACCGCTGATGAGCGATCGGTCCACGCCGGCGAAGGCCTCGAATCGGTCGGTCCGCTGATAGACCACGGCGACAGGACGGAGCCCGTCGAGCGCGTTGACCCCGGGGGGGCAGGCGACCCAGACGAGCGGCTTGCGGATGCCCATGCGCTTCGCGGCCCGGCGCACCTGCCAGACGAGCAGGCGGCGTGAGAGAGCCGTTCCCAGCCGTCCGGGCACGGAGATCGGGCTCAGCACGGCGAAGCCCGGGCGCACCCGCACGAATCCGCGGCGGAAGCTCTTCAGCTTGCGCACAACACGGCGCAGGAACATCCGCCCCTCGCCGACCTTCGGGACGCGCATGCCGATGGAGTTCACATACAGCACGGGCGCGACGCGGCTGAGCTCGCGCATCATCTGCATGTCGAAGTGGCCCCGGTTGTGGTACCACCAGTCCTCGCCGCCGAAGCAGATGACGCCATCGCAGACGCGGGTCTGCTGGGCGGTGGGGGATTGCGGCGGCGTCGCTGCGACGGTGGTCATCGTGCGCCCCCATGGATGAAGGAGGCGATCGCCTCGATCAGCGCGGGTGAGGGCGGCGAGACCCCGGCGCCGGCGGCGGCATCGCTGAGCATCGCGTCGAGTTGCGACCCGACCTCGCTCGGCTCGAACGCGACGCGGGCCCTGCCCAGTTCAAGGAATCGACGGGCGGTGGCGAGCTGATGGTCGTTGCGCTGCTCGCCCAGGTCCGCTCGACGCGGGAGCAGGAGAATGGGCTTGCCGTGATCGAGGGCCGTGATGATGGTGCCCATGCCGGCGTGGGAGACGACGGCCCGGGCGGAGCGGATGTGTTCGAGGAATTCCGAGGGCGACACGGATTCGGCCCAGCGGATGTGCGCTGGAGGCTCGGCGCCTCGCCCGATCTGGGCGAAGACGCTCGCTTCGCCCCTGGCCGCGGCCCACGCGTCCACGGCGCGCACGAGCCGATCGAAGGGTCCCTGGGTGCCGACGGTCACGAAGATGGAGGTGGGGGGGGTCATCCGAGCACCGAACCGTAGCAACGGGGACCATCGGGGCCGACCAGGTGCTCCCACTGCGTGAGCCAGAGATCAGCGCAGCCCTTGGCGAGCCGGCCGGACTTGGACATCTGCTCGACATTGGCGATGCTGTCGATCCAGATGGTCCGGGCGCCCATGAGCTTGCCGATGCGCAGGGCGAAATAGCCCACCGAGGCGCCGGTGGAGAGCACGATGTCGGGCCGCTCCCGGATCATCACCAAGAGCACCCGGAGAAGCTGGATGAGCAGCGCAAGCTTGCGGTCCTCGTTGGCGTCGTTGACGAGGTGCACCCGGGCGCCGCCGACATCGCCGATGAACCGGGCGTCCACGGTCAGGTAGCGGACATCCGCGCCGGCGAAGGCCGGGCGGAGGCGCATCATCTGGATCCAGTGGCCGCCGCCGGAGCAGACGGCGAGGATCCGCGGAGTTGCGTTCCTGCTCAGGTGGTCATCGGTGCAGTCTGTCATCTAGCAGTTCGATGTGTCAGTGCGGGTGAACGGCGGACCAGCAGCCTCTGCCTCTGCGGCGGCTGCCTCATATTCTGACCTGACGGGATGCATGAAGCTCGATCGCAAGGTCGTACAATGCCCCGAGTCGATCGAGCTTCTTCGGCCAGAGGAAGTCGCTCTCGATCGTCGCTCGTCCTGCGGCCCCCATTCGCCGCCGGAGTGCGGAGTCCTGGGCCAGCGTTCGGATCGCTTCGGCAAGCTGCGCCGGCAACCTCTGAGGGCTCTGGAGAGGAACGGCGATCCCGGCGGAGTTGGGCATCAATGCCCCTGGACCTCCGTAATTGAGGATAATCAGTGGAGTCGAATAGCTCATCGCCTCAAGAACGACATTGCCCGCGGGCTCCCGGAACGAAGGAAACACGAAGGCGTTCGCCGAGCGAAAATAGGACATCGCTTCCCCGTGCGGAAGGTGGCCATGAAATCGCACGATGGTGTTCGGGCCGAGCTCGCCCGCCGCTTCCTCACACGCCCTGCGGTCGTCGCCATCTCCGATGATGTCGAGCTCCACGGGGCCAATGTCCGACAACAGCGAGAGAGCGCGGATCGCGAAGATCGCGCCCTTGGTGCGGATCAACCGCCCGATGAACAGCAGCCGGAATGGCCCGCCGGGCGCGTCGCCACGATCTGCGCCAAGCTCGGGCATCTCACCGACTCCGATTGGCATGAAGAGTTCGGTCCGTCGGATCGGGAGGTCGTGCAGTGAGTGTTGCACATACGGCGCCGCCGCGAGCGTCAGGTCGGCTCGAGCGAATCCCGCTCGCAGCATCGGATCGTGTCGGAATCGAGCGGCGTCGAGCGATCGCAGGCGAGTGAGCAGCGGCAGTCGCCGCGCTTCGTCCCGGAAGGTCGGCGGCGTGCGCAGTCCGCCGGAGTAGGGGCCCACCAGGACTGCGGTTCCGGACGGAACCCCAGCGACCGGGGCGGGGTAGCGTGGGGAGGCGGGGGTGCAGCAATGCACGATGTCGAAGCGATCTTCGCTGCACAGCCGGGCGATCGCCTTGCGGGCAAAGTGGTGAAAGCAGTAGTGGGTCGGCTTCGCCACCGCCGCCAGCCGCTCATTGAATCGGCGCAGCGGCGGCTCGCGGTACTCGATGACGCGAGCCTGCGGGATGGCGCGGGCCGCGACGCCCTCCCGGCCGGGCTTTGCCATTGTCAACAGCGTCGCGTCCGTGCGCTGCGCCATCCCTGCGGCGATCCGGTAGCCCCACTGGGACTCTCCGATGTCGTCGGGGTCGCATTGCGCAATGACAAGCAGGGCCTTCATGCGCTGAGGGCTCCGCCGGCCACGCTTCTCGGCTTTCGCCAGATGGTGGTGCGCCACGGCGCAGCCGAGTACGGTCCGAGACCAGAGAAATCAATCCGTTCCAGATGGCTGAGCATCTGATGGAGCGGCTCGTACCGCGGCCGTTCCGCGTTGTCCAGTAGAATGCAGCCGCCGGGGGCCAACCGATGCAGGGCCCGGGCGCCGCAGGCGTTCCGCGCGCGGCCGTCGACGACGATCAGATCGAACTCTCCATCGATCTCGTCGATCGCCCCGACATATCGGTCGAAGTTCTGACCGGCGAATTCCGGACGAACGGAGGTCGCACTGGTCGCGGTGGGCCCGGGCTCGGGAGGCCGGTGAAGGACTCGGCCGGTCGAGCCGCGCTCACTCAAACGCCGCTGCACCAGTTCGGCCCATTCCCGATGATGCTCCACCGCCACGATCTCGACTCCCATGTCTCCGTAGTAGAGCGTGGACGCCCCCGAGCCCCACTCGAAGACTCGCCAGGACGGCTGGATCGTGGCGGCAAGCCAGTCCAAGGCGCCGAAGGTGATGCAAGGACGGGGCGAGCGTTCGACTCCGAGTTCGGCCCTGCGGAGTCGAGTCAGCAGTGAGCGAATCCATCGGGGCAGATCCCGTCGGGCCTGCCGATCCTGCGACAGCAGCTTCGCCGCGGCTGTGAAGGAGGCGCCGGACTTTCGAATCTGAAGGACGGGCTCAAAGCTCATGCGACAGCCTCCGAACGGGTCGGTCGCGCTCCGGCTCTTGATCGCCAGATATCGGGCAGCGCCCGGAGCACCTGCACAGTTGTGGCGCGCGAGAACCGAGAGGCCGACCGTTTCACGGACAGCGTGGCGATGCAGCACCGGCTCGACCAGAACGCGTAGGCCAGTAGCCAGACGAGACACGCGGCAGCCTCGCCACGGTGCTTCCTGAAGAACTGGATCTTGCCCCGGATCAGGTGAATTTCCCGATTCGGATTGTCCGGGCCGGAGCTGCCGCCGCCGTGGTGGACAATCTCGCCCACCGGCGCGAAGACCACCTTCCAGCCGGCTTTCGCGGCTCGGCGGCACCAGTCGGTTTCTTCGTAGTTGAAGAAGAACTGTTCGTCGAGCGGCCCGATCTGTTCGATCACCGAGCGTCGGGTCAGAAGGTAGCAGCCGGTGACGACGCCGACCTCGCGCTCCGTGTCCCTCTGCCAGCCGCGATAGTGCTCCCGTCCGAACCAGCCCGAGCGCCGGTGGAGGCCCAGCGCCTTGAGGGTCGAGGTCACCAGATCGGGCTGCATGGCGCAGGTGAGCTGGACCGTCCGATCGGTGTTCAGGACGCGGCAGCCCATGACGCCCACATCAGGCCTCGTTCGCATGAATTCGACAGATCGCTGGAGGACATCGCCGAGCACGAGGGTGTCGGAGTTGAGCAGGAGCGTGAACTCGCCCTCGGCGATGTTGAGCGCCTGGTTGTTGGCCGCGGCGAATCCGCGGTTGTCGGCGTTTCTCAGAAGCGTCGCGCCGCCGAACTCCGCCTCGGTCATGTCGGCCGAGCCGTCCGAGGACCCATTGTCCACCACGATGACCTGCAGCCGTAGGCCGCCAGCATTGTCGAACACGGAGCGCAGGCAGGCGCGCGTCATCTCGATCGTATTCCAGGAGACCACGATGATCGACAGATCGGTCATGGGTGGGCCTCCCGAAGTACAAGCCGCGAGGGAGCGGGTCGGCGAGGCACGGCGCCCGCAGGGCTCGCTCCGACCGCCGCGGCGCAGCCGAGCATGAACATCACGAAGACGAACGAGCCGTTCCAGAAGTGGACCGTGGCGCCGGCCAGGCCGATCGCGATCATCGAGAAGGCCAGCCCGAGCCGCCTCGGGTCCGCGCTGGCGGCCCGGCGACCCAGGCCCCGGATGCTCAGGACGAACGCGGTGATCAGCGCGATCGAGGCGGGCAGCCCGAAGGTCACCGCGACCACCAGCCAGAAATTATCCATGCTTCCGCTGTGCATCCAACTGGGACGGACCCAGTCGTTCATCCCGATGCCGAAGAGAGGATGCTCCATCGCGTTGTGATGGAATCCCCACTCCCAGATGATCAACCGGTTGTACGCCGTGCCGGGGCTGAAGGTCAGGTACGACAGGAACACGCGGATGCCGGAGCGATTCGACAGCATGTCGATGAAGATGTAGAGCAGCACGATCCCCCCCGTGAGGATCCACCATCGGCCGCGGATCCGCCGGGTCGCCCGCTCCCAGGCAATGAGCCCGATCTGCACCAGGGACACCGTCACCGCGCCCGACGAGAGCGAGGTGACTGCGCAGAGGAAGGGGACCAGCGTCCGGCCGATTCGTCGGACGGTCACCCGGTCGCCGGGGCCGGCGCTGTAGTACCAGACGGGCGCGATGAATGCTGCGGATACGACGCCCCAGAGAATGGGGTGGTCAAGAGGGCCGAACGCCCGGTGGAAGCCGGCCCGGGTGTCGATCGCGGAGGAGAAGGAGCGTCCCTGCAGCGCCGCGAAGACGCTTTGGATCAGGTGCTTGCCCGTGAGGCACTCCAACAGCACAAATGGCAGGAGCAGGCACAGGCCGAGCCAGCAGTAGCGCAGCGCCCTGCCGAACTGGTCGGAGTCGCGGATCAGGCAGCGCCCGAACAGATAGGCGCCGACCGACTCCAGGAAGTAGATGCCGCCGGACTCCAGACTGACCTCCGGCCCGTGGTGCACGGTCAGCGAGAGCCATGCCCAGGAGGCATAGAAGAGCACCAGGAAGTCGGCGGCGAGAAACCGTCCAAATCGTCTCGATGCGAACAACAGCAGCATCGGCACGAACGCGAACAGCATCACGATGCGGTAGGGCGACAGCCGGAGAGGGCCCGCCTGGATCGACGCGGTCGAAGGGATCGCCATCGCTACGAGAACCACGAGCAGCGCCCGCGAAACCGGCGCGGCCGGCGCCAGTCGTCTGCCTGCTCCGAGCGGCGGCCTGCGCCCGACCAGCGTCGGGCCTGGATTTGCAGGAGAGGCCGTCATGAAGCCTCCTCCGCGGATGGCGAGCGAAGTCGTCGCTTCAACCCCTTGCGCCCGATCCGCTTCAGCGTCCCCAGCGTGCTCTGGCCCTTAGCCTTCAGCGGGA
>CALKYH010000310.1 GCA_938003595.1 uncultured bacterium | reverse complement strand
CGGAACAGGGGCACGCGGGGCTTGCCCATCTGGGGCGGGTTGAGGTAGCGGCGCAGCGAGGCCGTGCCGCCGACGCGGACGAACTGCTTGTAGGAGGAGAGGATCATGCTCTTCTGTTCGCGGAACACGACGAGCACGCGGTGGTCGGGCGGGGGGAATGTGGCCGCGAGATGGTCGGCGACGATCTTGCTGTCGTAGCCGCCGGAGTGGGGGTTGCCGCTGAGGCGTTCGGCGGAGAGGACGGGCAGGAGGCCGGCGCTCTCGGCTTCGGTGCGTTTCGTGTCGAAGTAGGCGCTGGCGGCGCGGGGGTCGAAGGCGAGGGCGTCGGTGAGGACGAGGCGGTCGATGATGTCGCCGCGCTCCCAGGGCTGGGTGAAGCCGGCCTGCCGGTCGTTGAACAGGGAGTTCTGGAGCCAGGTGGTGCCGGTCTTGTGGTAGCCGATGTGCAGGAGCATGTTGGCTTACTTGCCCTCGCCCATGGTGTCGGCGGGCTTGCCGCCGCGCATGGCCTTGCGGACGCCGCGCATGCCCAGGGCCCACTTGTCCTCGACCCACCCGGCGGCGCGGGAGGCGGCGATGCGCAGGCCGGGGAGCGCGACTTTGGCGCCGGTGGGGGTGTAGCCGAAGCGCTGCATGTCGGCGCCGAGGGCGTGCTCGGTGAGGGCGACATGCGTGGGGGAGAGCTTGGCCTTCCACTTCTCGAGCGAGTCGGTGGAGATGGGCTTGAGGGTGTTGCTCATCCACTGGCTGGAGCGTTCGGCGAAGCCCTTCTTCTCGCGCTTGTGGGGCTCGAGCATCTCGGGGAGCAGGTCGAGCTTGATGAGCGTGCAGACCTTTTCGAGGGTGGCGCGGGGGTTGGTGACCAGGTCCTCGTACTTCACGAGGAGGTAGCGGTTGGGGCCGAGGGCCTCGGCGTGGTCGTAGTGCATCTGCGCGGCGCGCTTCCAGCGCTGGATGTTGGGGCCGATGAGCTTGGTGCCGAAGCCGGCGGTCATGCGGCTGAGCATCACGGCGCGGGGGTCGCGCATGATGTGGATGAACTTGGCGGTGGGGAAGGCCTCCGCCAGCTCGCCGACATAGTGGGTGTGGATGGGGCTCTTCTCGCCGACGCGTTCGGCGCCCTGCTCGAGGGCGTAGGCGGTGAGGAGCGCCAGGAGCACGCCGTTGGGGTCGCGCCGGGAGGCGAGCATGAGGCGGTAGAGGCGGTCTTCGTTGGTCTCGATCCCGCGCCGGCGCTGGTCGTCCCAGACGATGGACGCGGCCTTGCGGAGCTCGTGGTCGTCGCGCAGGGAGGGCAGGCGCCCGGGGCGCTCGACGAAGGCGCCGTAGAACTTGGTCTCTGGCGGGATGACCATGCTGGGGTGCGACAGCAGCATGGACTGGAGGAGGGTGGTGCCGGATCGCCCGCAGCCGACGATGAAGAACAGCTGCGACTCGACGGTGGCGAGCTGGAGGGAGGGGGAGAGTGCGGCGAGGGGCTTGGCTTCGGTCGTGGGGGGCATTGCGGGGGCGATTGTAGAGGGTGGGCGGAATCGCGATCGGCGCGTGTCAGGCGTGAGCCATGGCGCGGCCGCGGCGCAGGTAGTCGGAGCGCTCGGTGTTCTTCGGCCGATCGAGGTTCAGCACGAGATACCGCAGGGCGTCGGCGGCGTGGTCGGGGCCGTCCTTGGCGGGTTCGAGGGTGTGGGGGTCGTGCTCGGGGTAGTGGTACTGCTGCAGGGCGCGGATGAGGGGTGCGCAGCGGGGGTGGATGAGGAGGGTGGGGGCGCCGGGGTTGTGCGCGGGGCGGAGGCGGCGCCGCACGAGTTCGAGGGAGAGGGCCAGGGGCACGCGCCGGGCGCGAACGGTCAGGCCGCGCGCTTCGAGGTGGCCGACGGCGCTGCGCCCGGTCTGCTCCGAGCGGTTGTGCCCGGCGGGGTCGGCGCCGATCCACGCGGGTGCGGGCCAGCGGTGCGGGGCATCGGTGGAGCCGCGGCCTTCGAGGATGGCGTCGGCGTGGGTGTCGAGGGCGGCGTCGGCGCGGGCGAGGCAGTCGAGGATGCGCAGCGGCGCGCCGGGGCTGTGGTGGGCCCAGAGGATGACGGTGGGCGCGCGGATGCCGAAGTCCATGGCGCAGATGAACTCGTCGAGCGAGAGGCCGGCGCTGCGCGGCGGGTCGGGGAAGTCGGCGACATGCAGGGCGGGGTCGAACTCGGGGAAGACCAGGTGGTCGCGCTGGGGGCGGAGGCAGAGCATCTCGGCGTTCCAGGCGCTCTCGGAGGCGCGCTGTTTCATGGCGACGGCGTCGTCGATGAAGACGAAGCCGCGCGCGGACCTGGCGCGCCCGCGGCACTCGGCGTGCAGCGGGCAGGGCTCGCAGGGGCGCTCGTCGGCGCATCGCTCCAGGACATCGAGGGTGGACCAGCGGAACAGGCGGCGCGGGGCGTTGCCGGGCGCGGGGTCGTCGGGCGGCGCGGCGTCGGCGACGAGGTCGGCCATGAGGCCGTGGGGTTTGTGGAGGGTGGACAGCGCGTGCACGGCGGCGCGGACGAAGATGGGGCCGCAGCGCTTGGAGCGCGTGACGAACTGCGCGGCCTGCCAGAGGTCGGGGTGGAAGAGTTCGACCTCGTCGCAGCGGAGGATCTGGGGTCGGCATCCGCGGATGGAGGTCTCGGAGGCGGCGAGCAGGTGCGCGTGGGATCCGTTGGCCAGGACGATGCGCCGGTCGGTGATGCGCTGGTCGAGCTGCGCGGCGAGAGCGGGGACTTCGAAGAAGCGCCGCAGGTGCTCGTGGGTGCGCTGGGCCTGTTCGAGCGAGCCGGCGAGGATGCGGACTTCGATCCCGGGTTTGAAGAGCAGGTCGAGGGCGGTGGCGAGGGCGTTGAGGAAGGTCTTGCCGCCGCCGCGGCTGGCCCAGAGGACCGAGTCGCGCGGGCCGGGGTTGAGGTCGGGGAAGAACGAGTGGGCGATGTAGTCGAAGGGTGTGGAGGAGTGGTCGTCGATGGGGAGGAAGGGGAGGTCGATGCCGAGGACGGTGAGGATGAAGTGGTGGAGGAGGATGGGGGTGGTGGGGGGGGAGGGGAGGGGGAGGAGGAGGAAGAAGAGAGAAGAGAAAAGCAGAGGTGGAGTAGGAGAAGGAGCGAGGCCCGTAGCCCTCACCCTGCCCTCTCCCACTGCGAAGCGCAGCGGGAGAGGGGGGGAAGGAATCACTGAAGGGCGCCGTGGTATGGCCGCTTCGGACATGCCACGCGGGTGCGCGAGGGAGGTTGTTGAGGTGTCGCGTGGCCTAGCCGAAGCGGCTAGACCACGGCACCCGTGGGTGGGATGCGCGAGGGGGGGAGGGTTGTTGAGGTGTCGCGTGGCCTAGCCGCGGCGGCTAGACCACGGCACCCATTGGATCACGGCGCTCGTGGGTTGATCGGGGGGGAGATCCGCCTCTTCGTCGAGGACTCCTCAGAGGCGGCTTCGGGGGGACCAGGAGGTGGTGTGCGTGTAGGCGATGGGGTTGACCAGGACGGTGCGGGCGGCGCGGCGGAGGAGGGGTTCGAGGTCGAGGTCGCGGTTGGCGCGGTCGCGCCGGGAGTGGTTGGCCCAGGTGCGGGCGGCGCGGGAGAGGGCGCGGCGCTGGTCGTCGTCGAGGCGGCGCAGGAGCGCGCCGGGGGTGGCGAGGCGCGAGCGGGGGATTCGGAGCGTCGCGAGGACATGGAGCAGGCGCTCGTCCTGCGCGCGGGGCGGGAGGGTGTGCTCGGTCATGCCCGCGCGGGTGAAGATCGGGCAGGCGCGGCCCATGGCGGCGACGGCCTCGGTGTGGATCGTGGCGGGGGATTGCAGGTAGTGGCGGATGAGGGCGG
>CALKYH010000309.1 GCA_938003595.1 uncultured bacterium | reverse complement strand
TGGCCCAGTTCGACATCAAGCGGATCATGGCCTACTCGACGGTCTCGCAGCTGGGCTACATGTTCGCGGGCCTGGGCGTGCTGACGACCACGGGCGCCGCGTTCCATGTGTTCACGCACGCGTTCTTCAAGGCCACGCTGTTCCTCTGCTGCGGCGCCGTGATGCACGGGTTCGGCGGGCAGCTGGACCTTCGCCGGCTCTCGGGCGTGGCGTTCATGAAGGGCTGGGGCATCGTCGGCATCGCGATGCTCGTCGGGTGCCTGAACCTGGCGGGCTTCCCCTTCACGGCGGGCTTCTTCTCCAAGGACATGATCCTGGCCGAGACCTTCGTGACGCCCGGCGGCGTGATCGGGGGCGCCTCGCTGGTCGGCTGGATCCTGCTGCTGACCGCGGGCCTGACGGCGTACTACACCTTCCGCGTGTTCTTCCGCGTGTTCGTGGGGCCGCAGATGTACGAGCCCGGCGACGAGGCCCACGGCCACGACGATCATGGCCACGATGGGCACGGGCATGACCACGGCCACGACAAGAAGCACGACGCGCACGGGCATGCCCCCGGGCATGGCCACGGAGACTTCCACCCGCACGCGCCGGGGTGGGCGATCAACACCGTGCTGGCGACGCTGGCGATCGCGAGCATCCTCGCGGCGCTCACCTACTTCGTGTACAAGCCCGACCACGGCTGGGTCGGCGCCATGGTGCACAACTCCACGGCCAACTTCGGGGGTCTCGACACGCTGCACGCGGCGGATGGGCACGGCGAGGCGCACGGCGCCGCCGCGGCGCATGTCGCCCATGGCTCGTTCCTGGGCATGGACCCGCACAAGGTCATGTACTACGTATCGGCCGTCATCGGCGTGATCGGCATCTTCGTCGCGTGGCTGCTGCACTACCGTGGTCGCACGGGCTCGGCGGTCGCCGCGGCGGACCGGCTGCTGCCGATGCTGGGGCCCATCCCCCGCTGGGCGCAGCACAAGTGGTATGTGGATGAGCTGTACGACTTCCTCATCGTCAAGCCCCTGTGGGTGCTGGCGAATGTGTTCCATGTGATCGACAAGCTGCTGGTCGACGGGCTGGTGAATGTCGTCGGCCTGGCGCCTCGCGGGCTGGGCTCGGGCCTGAGGCCGAGCCAGAACGGCCTGTTGCACTCGTACGCCGCGGGCATGGCCGGGGGCGTGGTCTTCATCCTCCTTGTTGTCTGGGCGGTGTCCTGATGCTCCTGCTGACGCTGCTCATCCCGGTGGCGGTGGCGCTGGCGATCGCCGCGGCGCCGGCCGATCAGTCACGGCGCATCGCGGGCGCGGGCTCGCTGGCGTTCTTCGGCGCGACGCTGATCCTGGGCGCGATGTTCGACTGGGCCCGCTCGGCGGAGTTCCAGTTCGGCTCGTGGATGACCTTCAGCGGCGGCGAGGGCGGCGTGACGGTGGGGCTTGGGGTGGACGGCGTCTCGATGATGCTGATCCTGCTGACGGGCCTGCTGGCGCCGCTGTGCGTGTTCGGCTCGTTCACGGCGGTCACCGAGCGGCCCCGGACCTTCTTCGCGTGGCTCGTGGCGCTGCAGGCGCCGATGGTCGGCGTCTTCATGGCGCGGGACATCATCACCTTCTACTTCTGCTTCGAGTTCACGCTGGTGCCGATGTTCGTGCTCATCGCCCTGTTCGGCAGCACGAACCGCAAGGCGGCGTCGATCAAGTTCTTCCTCTACACCTTCACCGGCTCGATGATGACCCTCGCCGGGCTGGTGTACATCGTGTGGTTCAACGCCACGCGTCTGCCGCCGGACGGCTCGGGCGCGGGGACCTGGACCTTCGCGATCGACACGCTGATGCAGGCCAGCCGCTCGATGTCCGCCAAGGAGCAGGCCTGGGTCCTGCTCGCGATGATGGCCGGCTTCGCGGTCAAGACGCCGCTGTTCCCCGTGCATACCTGGCTGCCCCTGGCCCACACCGAGGCGCCCACCGCGGGCTCGGTGGTGCTGGCGGGCGTGCTGCTGAAACTGGGCACCTACGGCCTGTACCGCTTCGTGCTGCCCTTCGTGCCGGAGGCCGTCGTGGCGTACGCCCCGGCGATCGGCGTGATCTGCGTCATCGGCATCCTCTACGCCGGGCTCATCTGCTGGGTGCAGCGCGATGTCAAGAAGCTCGTGGCGTACTCGTCGGTCAGCCACCTGGGCTTCTGCGTGCTCGGCCTGTTCGCGCTGAACGAGGTCGGCTCCGCCGGCTCGGTCATGTACATGCTGAACCACGGCCTCTCGACCGGCGCCCTGTTCTTCTGCATCGGCATGATCTACGAGCGCTACCACACCCGCTCCATGCAGGAGTTGGGCGGCCTGGCCGCGCGGATGCCCGTGTGGGCGTTCTTCATGGTGTTCTTCACGCTCTCGTCCGTCGGCCTGCCCGGCCTGAACGGCTTCATCGGCGAGATCATGTGCCTCATGGGCGCGTTCCAGTCCGGCGCCACATGGGGCGTCGGCGGCACGGCCGGACCGCTCGGCCCGTGGTTCGGCGGCGTCGCGGCGAGCGGCATGATCGTCTCGGCGATCTACCTGCTGTACATGGTCGGCAAGGTCGTCTTCGGCCCGCTGCGCGAGCCACATGGCCACGGGGGCCACGGCGGTCACGGCCACGACGAGTCCCACGGCCCGCTGCCGGTGGACCTCTCGCGTCGAGAGATCGCGGTGCTCACGCCCCTCGCGGCGCTGTGCCTGATCCTGGGCCTGTACCCCGTCGTCGCGCTCCGCCCGCTCGAGGCGCCTGTGGCCGCCAATCTCGCGGCGGTGGACGCCGTTCGCCAGACCATGACCCCGTCCAGCGCCGTCGTGGGCGTGTCCGAGGAGGGCGCCCCGCGATGACCGAGAAGCTCGCCATCCTGCACCCCGAGATCGCGCTCTTCGTCGCGACCTGCGTTGTGATGCTCGTCGGGTTGAGCAAGTCCGTCGCGGCCCGACGCGCCAGCGCGTGGATCGCCGCAGCGGGCACGCTCGTGGCGCTGTTCCTGGCGCTGCGGTCTCCCGAGGGCGACGGCCTGCTGCCCGGGATGCTGCCGTACGCCAAGGCGATGGTCGCGGGCGTGGGCTTCCTGCTGCTGCTGGTGCTCGCCGGCGCCGTGGATCGCGGCTACGAGGCGCGCGTCCTGCGGGGCGAAGTCTTCGACCCCATCCGCGCCACACGCGGCGAGTTCTACGCCATGTTCCTCTTCAGCCTCACCGGCGTCATGCTCTGCGCGGGCGCCGATGACCTGATCTGGCTCTTCCTGGCGCTCGAACTGGTGAGCCTGCCGACCTACATCATGGTCGCCGTGTCCTCTCCGCGACTGCGGGCGCAGGAGGCGGGCGTCAAGTACTTCTTCCTCGGGGCGATGGGCGCCGCGACCTTCCTGTACGGCTTCGCGATGCTCTACGGCGCCGCGGGCACGACCTCGCTGACCGGCATCGCCTCGGTGTTCGCGGCCTCGGGCATCGGCCCGCTGGGCTACCTCGGGCTGATCCTGGCGATCCTGGGCGTGTGCTTCAAGATCGCCGCGGTGCCGATGCACTTCTACACGGCGGACGTGTACGAGGGCGCCGCCTCGCCCGTGTCGGCCTACCTGGCGTTCGCGCCGAAGGCCGCGGGCTTCTTCGCGCTCATGCTGCTGCTGTCCGCTGTCGGCTGGCACGACGGCGGCCTGCCGGAGCCGATCCGCGTCACGCTGTGGGTCATCGCGGCGCTCACGATGACGGTCGGCAATGTGCTCGCCACGCTGCAGACGAGCGTCAAGCGCATCCTCGCGTACTCCTCCATCGCGCATTCCGGCTACATGATGGTCGGCCTCATCGCCGGCCCCGGCGACGGCGGCGTCTACCAGAACGGCCTCGCCGCGATCCTGTTCTACCTGCTGTGCTACGGCGTGATGAATGTCGGCGTCTTCGCGGCGCTGACCTGCGTCGAGCGGGGCCAGAACCCCGACGACCCGCGCGACATGGAGACCCTGGACGACATCAAGGGCCTCTGCTCGTCGCGCCCCCTGGTCGGCTGGTCCATGGTGGTCGCGGTCATGTCGCTGCTGGGCATGCCGGTCCTGCTCGGCTTCTTCGCCAAGCTGGTGCTCTTCACGAGCGGCATCGCCGCCGGCGAGATCGTGCTGGTGGTCGTGCTCGGCCTGAACTCCGCGATCGCGGCGTTCTACTACCTGAAGATCATCGGCGCCGCGATGTTCGACACCCCCGACGCCCGCCGCGACTCCGGCCACCTGACCCCGATGCGCGGGCGCGTGCTGGCGTGCGTCGTCTGCGGGGTCGCGGTGCTGGCGCTGCCGCTGTTCTTCGGGCGTCTGCAGGACGCCAGCGCCCGCGCGGCCTCGACCGGCGAGATGAGCGCCCGGTCCGACGCCGACAGGGCCATGCCGACCGCGGTCGTCTCCGACGAGGATCGCTGACCAGTCGTTCGATGAGGGAGATCGGAACGGATCAGGCCGCCGCGGGCTGGTCCTGATGGTGCACATGCACCACCTTGGTCTTGGCGCGCCGTCGCGTAGACATCGCGGTCTGGATCATGGCGCCGGCGATCGTCACACCCAGCCACAGACCCAGCGCCGACATGCCGCCGCTGGGCAGCCATTCCGGCACGCCGGAGCTCCGCTGGAGCAGCACGAAGCCCGCGGGCAGCCACATCGCGGCGCCGAGGGCGCTCGTGACCGCCGCCGCGGAGGCGCCGGGCCAGAACAATCCGATCGCCAGACCCAGCAGCGCCCCGCCCAGCGCCGAGCCCGAGAGGATGAGCCGGTCGCGCTCGGGCAGCGCCCGCCACGCCTGGCCCGCCTCGTCGGCGACGGCGTCCGCGAAGCCGCTCGCGCGGTGCACGATGGCGCCGGTCATGGTCTCCGGGTCGCCGGTCGCCACGGCGGCGATCGTCTCGCCCTCCATGGGCACGCCGTCGAGGAACAGCGCCTCGCCGGTGGATTCCGTCTGCGTGTGCTCGGGGATGAGGTCGATGTCCTGAATGACCGCCGCGGCCGCAGGAGCCGCCAGGCCCACCACGACGGCGATGACGCCCGCCACGGCCAGCCGGAAGATGATCATCCCCGCGACAGCGCCGGCGACAAGCCCGCCGATGGACCAGAGCCACATCGGGTCGGCGTCCATCGTGCTGGCGAGCGAGCCGACGCCCACAGCGCCGAC
>CALKYH010000308.1 GCA_938003595.1 uncultured bacterium | reverse complement strand
GCCCGCGACACGCGCATGGACCGCAAGGCGGCGATCAACGCATTGCCAGCGCCTCCGGAAACAGCACGGCCCGCTCCACTGGGGACGGGCCGCGTGCTGTCGCCAGCGACGGGACCCGGGTGTCCCGTGAACGACCACAGACTCGTCAGGACGCAAACCCGCCGCGCTTGCGCGCAGCGGGTTTTTCTTCGTCGTGGCGCCGCGGCGACATCCTCACTGGATCCGGTAGACGCCCCGGGCCTTGACCATCAGCACCCGGTCGTCCGGCCTCGCGCCCACAACGCCGACGATGATCACCTCGTCCAGCGGCGCGAAGCCGTGGTCGGCGGGGCTTCCCTGCGCGGGCTGGCCCTGCGCGTCCACGATCTGCACGGTCGCGGCGTTGGCGGTGATCAGTTCCTGCGTCTCGCAGCAGTAGTCCCACGGCGTCCGGCACGAGTCCGCCGGGTTCTCGCGGCACGATGGGAGCGCCAGGTCAATAACCGTGAAGACCGGGCTGCCGGGAGTCAGCGGCTCCTTGCGGCCCCCGATCCTGCCCCGCAGCACAACCTCATCGCCCTCCTGCGCGCTCGCCTTCACCTCGACCACGCCCCGGGCGCCGGCCGGCGCCGACGCCAGGACCCACACCGGCGCGCCGGAGAGCTCCGGCGCAGCGGCCTGATCCTTTGAGGCGGCGCCGGAGCCGCCGTCGTCGCACGAGACGACCCCGAGCAGCGCCGCGGCGAGGGCGAGGGAGACGATCCATCGAGCATGATGCATGAGCATTCCTTTCGAGCTTCAACGCGGTCAGAACGACTTCAGCGCCTCGGGGATCCGCAGGCGCAGACAACGAACGGACGGGGGAATCGCCCCGACCAGGCCGACAAACAGCCCCCCGGCCACACCCAGCAACACCACCGGCGCGTCCAGCACAAGCGCGAACGCGCCCATCGAGAAGCGAACGGCCAGCCCGTCGAGCAGGGCCAGCCCGAGCACAGTCCCAATGAGCGCCCCGCACGCCGCGGCGAAGACCGACTCCTCCGTGAGACTCGCGACGATCGCCAGGCGGGTGAAGCCCAGAGCCTGGAGCATGCCGACCTCGCGCACGCGCGACGCGAACGCCGCATACATCGTGTTCAGCCCGCCCAGAATCCCGCCGGAGGCGATGAGGATCGCGGTGACCATGATCATGACACGGATGGGGCCGTAGAACGCGGCGATGGAGGCGTAGTAGTCGCGCTCGCGAATCGCCGTAATCTCCAGATCAAGCCGGCTCTTCGCGAACAGATCCACATCGGCGAAGCTCGCCCCGCCGGGACCGGCCTCCAGCGTGACGATCACGCACGAGACCGACGCCTCGCGTTTCGTCGCGATCTGCAGGTCCGTCAGCGGCAGCCAGATCTCCGCGTTCATCACGGTGTCGGGGGCGCTGAACCGGCCGACGATTGCCCAGTCGCGGTCGTCGAACCGAAGCGTCCGCCCGACCGCCAGGCGCTCGTCGGGCAAGCCCAGGCGCGTCGCCGCGAGCTGGCCGACCATCACCTCGTCCAAGCCGGCCCGCGGCGCCCGCCCCTCCACGATCTCGACCTCGGGGTGCACGAGCAGCGCCACGGGGCGCACGCCGCGCATCACCGCAAGCCGCTCCTGCTCGCTCCCCGCGTCCTCCCAGATGGGCAGCGCGGCGTGGATCTCGGGGGACGCGAAGATCACCCCCGCGCGCTCCTTCAGCCCGGCGATGCTCGCCGCGGCGATGCCCTCGACGGCGCTGTCGATCTGCGAGCGCTCCAGAGCCTCCTCGCTGCCGGTCCCGAGGATGATGACATTGTCGTGCAGCCCGTCCCTCTGGGCCAGCGTCAGCTGCATGCCGCGCACGAACCCGCCGGAGGCGAGCACGAGCAGCACGACCAGCGACGACCCCACGAGCGAGGCCGCGAGCCGCAGGCGGCTCCGACCCAGGTTCCGGAACGCGTAATAGAAGGGGAGCTGTCGCATGGTTCGACTCACGCCGCCCGGAGCCGCTCGGCGATGTCACGGTGCGACGCCTGCCACGCGGGCACAAGCCCGGCGATCACGCCGATGCCCCCGCACACCAGCAGGCCCCAGGCCAGCAGCCCCGGGCCCGCGACGATCGGGATCGAGGTCCCCTCGACGGAGAGCGCATACCTGCTGTTGGCCGCGACCATCACCGCCGCAGCGGCGCCGAGCCCGCCGCCGAGCAGCGCCAGCACGACGCCCTCGGCGATGATCAGCGCGGAGACCAGCCGGCCCGAGAAACCCAGCGTCTGGAGCACCGCGTGCTCCGACACCCGGCTCTGCACCGCGAGCACGATCGAGTTCGCGACCAGCGCCAGCGCCGCGGCCAGGCAGCCCAGCCCCAGCCATCGCGCGAAGCCCACCAGCTCGATGATGTCGTCCGCGAGGCGCCCGATGAACGCCTTCTCGCTGAAGGTCGCCGTGGGCTCCTGGGCCGTGGCGAAGATGGCGTCGATGTCCTCGGCGACACGCTCCAGGACCGAGGCGTCCCGGACCTTGACATTGAACTGCGTCACCACGCCCAGCTCGTCCCGGTGCGCGAGCTGGACGAACTCCAGCGCTGTGTAGGCGACATTGTGGTCCTGCGCATCGTCCGTCCGGATGATCCCCGCGACATACGCCGTGATCCCCGCGGCGTCGAAGGTCATCCCGGGCCGGAAGCCGCGCCGGGCCGCGAGCGTTTCGCCCACGAGCGCGGCGTCGGTCCTGCGTCGCCAGTCCTCGATCGAACCCGCGATGAGCTCGATCTCGTCCCCGCGGTCGGCGATGAAGTCGTCCTTCGGCACGCCCCGGAAGGTCACGACATCCAGGCTCGTCCTGCAGTTCGACACCACGATCTTCATCGGCGTCACGCTCACCACCCCGTCCACCGACTCGATCCGGCGCTGGTAGTCCTGCGGGAGCCGGCTCGTCGCGGGGCAGTAGCGATCCTCGCGGTACACCACCAGCGTTGTGTCGTTCGCCGTCGCGGCGGTGGCCTCCGTCACGCCCTCGTTCATCGCCTGGACGGCGGTGAAGAGGAACATCGCGATCGCCACACCGAGGACCGTCAGCGCCGAACGGATCCGGTGCCGAGCGACCTGCCGCAGCACATAGGGCATGCATCGAAGCGCGTTCATACCGACGCCTCCTCGGCCTCGAGCCGGCCCCCGATCGAGTCCTTCTCCACGAGACGCCCCTTGTCCAGGTGCAGCGTCCGCGCCGCGTAGGCCGTCGCCGCCGGGTCGTGCGTCACCATGATGATCGTCTTGCCCAACTCGCGGTTGAGCTGCTGGAGCAGCGTCATCACCGCGTGCGCCGCGGGCTTGTCCAGGTCGCCCGTGGGCTCGTCCGCGACGATGATCGCGGGGTCCGTCACGATCGCCCGCGCGATCGCCACACGCTGCTCCTGCCCGCCAGAGAGCTGGCGCGGGAAATGATCCTTCCGGTCCGCGATCCCGACGCGGTCCAGCGCCGCGACGATCCGCTCGTGCCGCTCCCGGCGGCTCATGGGGTGCAGCAACATCGGCAGCTCCACATTCTCGTACGCCGTGAGCGCCGGCACCAGGTTGTAGAGCTGGAAGATGTAGCCGACATGCCGGGACCGCCACGCCGCGAGCCGGTTGCGGCCGAGCGCGCCGATGTCCGCGCCCTCCACCAGCAGCTGCCCGCGCGTCGGCGAGTCGATGCCCGCGATGAGGTTGAGCAGCGTGGTCTTCCCGCTGCCGCTCGGCCCCATCAGCGCCAGGAAGTCGCCGCGCGGCACATCCAGGTCCAGCTCGTCGAGCGGCCTGATGACCGTGTCGGCCTTGCGGTACTCGCGCGTCAGCCGCCGGCATTCGATGATCGTGTCCATCACGGAGCCCTCCCGGCCTCGGCGGCGTCCGAAGCGATCACCACCCGCTCGCCCGCGCGCGGCCCGGCCAGCCCGACGGCCAGCAGGTCGCCCGGCCGGATCGCGCCGCTCACCCGCGCCCAGCCGCCCTCTCGAGCCAGCACGCGGACCGTCTCGGACGCGAGCGTCCCGCGACCCCCGCGCCGGTCGGTCACCAGCCACACCCGCGGCCGCTCGCCCTGCTCATCGATCGCCGCCTCGGGCACCAGCGCCTCGGACGCCTCCTCGCCGTCGATCGGCGCCGCCTTGCTCCCGGCCCGAGACGGCGGCAGGAACTTCACGCGGGTCAGCATCTCCGGCCGCAGGATCGGGTCGGGGTCCAGCACCTTCACCTGGATCTCGAGCGTGTTCTTCTGCAGGTCGGCCTCGTGCGTCATCCGCAGCGCCTCGCCCTCGAACACGCGGTCCGGCAGGACCTCGACCACCACCTCGCACCGCTGCCCGATGGACACATGCGCCGCGTCCGCCAGCGGCACATCCACCCGCACCCGCAGCTGCGCAGGGTCGTACAGGTGCGCGATGTGCGCCGAGTACGGGTCGTCGCTCATCCGGATGACCTTGTCGCCCGGCGCCTTGAGCCGGCGCTGCACGAACCCGGAGATCGGCGCCCGGATCGTCATGCGCTCCAACTCCAGCGCCGCCTCGTCGCGCCGCGACACCGCCCGGGCGACCATCGCCTCGGCCGTCGCGACGCCGCCCCTGGCCGCCTCGACCCGGAGGCGGTCGTCGATCCGCAGGCTCAGGTTCCGTTCCGCCGCGCGCTGTTCGGCGCGCAGCCGGGCCACGCGATGCTCCAGCAGCGGCCGGCGCGCCTCCAGCGCACCAACCTCCGCCCGCTGCGCCGCTTCGCGCTGCTGGATGGCGACCAGCTCGAACGCGCTCGCCGCGCCGCGATCGCTCGAGGTGCGCACCCGGGCCAGTTCATCCGCAAGGCGTGCCAGCGTCGCCTTGGCCGAGTCGATCAGCCACGGCAGCTGCGCCAGCTCCGCCTCGCTCTCCGCCAGCGCGGCGCCGCTCGCGGACGCCGCTCGCTCCAGCTCCACCGGCTCCTCCCACCAGCCCTCGGCCGCCGCGAGCTCCGCCTCCGCGATCGCCAGCGCCGCGCGGGCGTTGGCCAGCTCCGCCTCGGCGCTGCGCAGCCGGATCTGCGAGTCTTCCGCGACCATCCGCGCGACGACCTGGCCCTTCTCGACGAAGTCGCCCTCGAGCGCCTCGATGGTCTCGACGACGCCGTCCGCCAGCGCGGTGCACGCCACGAAGTAGGGCTCGGCCTCGAGCCAGCCCGGCGCCTGCACGGCAGGGACGGCCTTCTCGACGAGCCGCCCCTCCGCGTCCGGCGCCGGCTCGGCGCTTCGATCGAACATCGCCTGCACGACCGTCACCCGGCGGGCCGGTCGGACCAGCGGCAGCGCGCTCCACAGAACGACCGCGCCGATCGCCGTCAGCACAGCGAGCGGCACGATCACCGACAACATGCGCGGCCGCGGCCCGGAGCCGCCCGGTCGCGGGCTGCGATCATGGAATGTCATGGGATACCTCAAGAGAAGGCGAACAAGCAGCGCGACGAGGGCGCACCGACCCCGGTCAGATGGTGTTCGCGTGTCTCGGAGGCTTCGGAAGTCGATCGAGAGGGCAGATCCCGGGCCCGTCGCGAGGCTCGACCGCCCACGCCACGGACATCGAACCGCCGGCCTGCTGGGCCGCGGCCCCCTCCGCCAGGACAGGCGCTTTGGTCGCCGCGGTGCAGGACTTGGGGCAGTCGCTGTCGGAGCAGCGCCGGTCCTCCGGCGCGGACTTCGGCGGAGCGTCCTCCGGATCCCCAGCGCCCGAGCAGCAGCCGTCGGACTCCAAGTCGGTCGTGGGGGCCGTTATCGAGCACTCGCAATCTGCGAGCAGGCAAGTGTCGACAAACACCTTGCCCAGCGGGGCGAAGGCCACCGCGAAGAGCGCCAGGATGGCGGCGATCCGGCTCACAGGGAGAGGATAGGCAGAATCTGGCGCTGATGACCCGTAGACCGCCGGCCCGTGGACTGGCTCACGAGCACATACGCGTAGAAGGCCAAACTCCCCGAGTAGGACTCGAACCTACAACCTAGCGGTTAATCCGCCCGTGGCGGACTCGCTCTGCCAACGGCCTGTTCAAGCCACGCCCGTCCAACCCCGCTCTTGAGCCACTTCTCCCGGGCCATGGCTTCGGAACGGGTCGGAAACACCTCAGAATGCACAAGATCCCACGGACCCTGCTGCCGGGACGTGTGCTTGGATGGATTGTGATCGATGGAGTTGTGCTCAGCCACGCGGCGAGCCAGGTCCTCAGTGTGACCCGTGTACCGCCGGCCCGTGGACTGGCTCACGAGCACATACGCGTAGAAGGCCAAACTCCCCGAGTAGGACTCGAACCTACAACCTAGCGGTTAACAGCCGCTCGCTCTGCCATTGAGCTATCGGGGATCGGGTTGTCTCCCCCTGGGGCGGCCCGAGGGGAGGGGAAATCTAGCCGATTCATCGGCGATGGCAAGCCGACGCATCACCCGGGCCGGTCATCCACCCCGGAACCCCCCGGGCGGAGGGATTCCCGGGCCGGGCGCGGACGCTCAGGTCCGGGGCGCCTCCTTCGCGGGCTCCTCGACCGGGCGGCGCACCGCCGTGGAGGCCAGCAGCAGGCCCCCCACCACCATGCCCATCACGGCGACGCCCGCCGCGGGCCAGGTCCACTCCATCGCCTCCAGGCCCGTGCCCTTGAAGACATTCCGCGGGCGGTGCAGGGGCGGGGTGACCTCGATGGCCGCGGCGTACTGGGCTGTCCGCTCGAAGTCCGGCAGCGCCGCCATGTTGAACGACCAGCGGGCGTAGGCGTCGTTGGCTTCGAAGGCGCTCTCGGGCATCGTGGACGGCGGGCGGCCGTAGGGCGTGGTCAGCGTCGAGCTCAACTCCGGCAGGGCCTCGGGGGCGTCGGCGCCCTCGGGCAGCAGCTCGATGATCTCGTACCGCCACTTCTTGCGATCGACGGCGCCCCAGGTCTCGGGGTCCTCGCCCGGGGGCGGGTGCCGCGCGGCGATGAAGAGCCGCCAGGGGCGCAGGGCCAGCGCCTCCTCGGTCTCGTCCTCGCGTCCGGCGACGGCGATGCTCAGCACACGGACATACTTGTCGTACTTCACCAGTCCGGGCAGCCGGTCGTCCACGAAGCCGTCGAGCCGGATCGGGATCTTCTCGCCCCGCCAGGAGATCGTCAGCGATCGTCCCGCGGCGCCGTCGGATTCCTCGATCCGCATGGTGTCGCCGTGGTACTGCAGCGCCGGGTCCATCACCGGCTCGATCTTGAACAGCGCCACATCCGCCTCGCTGTTGTGGGCCCGCAGCAGGCGCACCATCGGCGGCAGCGTCAGCAGGAATGCGCCCACAGACGCCGTGAGGATCGCGGCGCCGAGGATGCGTGTGGTTCGGTTCTGCATGGCCAGGGCCCGCGGGTTCGCGGGGTCCGTCGGGGTCAGTGCGCGGGGGCGGCGTGGGGGTCGGCCGCGGGCGCGTGGGGCTCGTCGTGGGACGGCGCGGCGTGGGTGTCGCCGTGCTCGCCCGCGGCGATGGCCCGGACATAGCCGGCGATCGAGAGCAGCTGCTCGTCGGTCAGGGTCGGGTTGCCTCCCTTGGGGGGCATCGAGAAGCCGGAGATGTTCGCCGGGTCGCTCGAGGTGCGCCCGATCTTGAGGAACTCCACCAGCTCCGCGTCGGTCGAGTGGGCCACGAGCTGGCTGTCGGCGAGCTTGAAGTCGCCCGTCAGGCCGGTGCCGCCGGCGCCGTCCGCGGCGT
>CALKYH010000307.1 GCA_938003595.1 uncultured bacterium | reverse complement strand
ACGACGATCTTCCCGCCGTACTTCGTCGCGGGCGCCATCTTCTCGGGCTTCGCGATGGTGCTGACGCTGATGATCCCGATGCGGTCGCTGCTGCCGGGCATGAAGGACCTGCTGACGATCCACCACATGGAGAACATGTGCAAGATCATCACGCTGACCGGCTCGATGGTCGGGTTCGCGTACGGCATGGAGTTCTTCATCGCCTGGTACGGGGCGAACCAGTTCGAGCTGGCGGTGTTCGTGAACCGGGCGTTCGGGCCGTACTGGTGGGCCTACTGGACGATGATCTCGTGCAACGTGATCACGCCGCAGGTCTTCTGGTTCAAGTGGTGCCGGACCACGCCGTGGTTCATCTTCATCATCACGATCTTCGTGAACATCGGCATGTGGTTCGAGCGGTACGTGATCATCGTCACCTCGCTGCACCGCGACTTCCTGCCGAGCTCCTGGGACATGTACTACCCGACGATCGTCGAGATCGGGACCTTCGTGGGCTCGTTCGGCGTGTTCCTCACGCTGTTCCTGCTGTTCTGCAAGTTCATGCCGATCATGGCGATCAGCGAGATCAAGAACATCCTGCCCGCGGCCGATCCGCACGCCGACCCGGCCCACGGGCACGGCGGCAAGGGAGGGCACTGAGCAATGAGTCACGGCGCTTCCTCACGCGCGAAGGCCGCCCCGACCACCTGGGGCGTGATGGCCGAGTACGCGACGCCCGGAGCGTTGATGCGCGCCTGCGAGGGCGTGCGCGACGCGGGCTACAAGAAGTGGGACTGCTACACGCCGATCCCCGTGCACGGGATCGAGGAGTCCATGGGGCTCAAGGTCAGCCGCGTCTCCCGGTTCACGCTGGGCGGCGCGCTGCTGGGCGTGATCGGCGGGTTCTCGCTGCAGTACTGGACCTCGGCGGTCGACTACCAGATCGTGGTGGCGGGCAAGCCGCTGGGCGCGTGGGAGCCGTTCACGCCGGTGACCTTCGAGCTGGGCATCCTGTGCGCGTCGATCGCGACGCTGCTGGGCATGCTGACGCTCAATGTGCTGCCCCAGTGGTGGCACCCGCTGTTCAAGAAGCCGCGGTTCCTGAAGGTGAGCGACGACCGCTTCGTGCTCGCGATCCAGGCGCGGGACCCCAAGTTCGACTCCACGCGGACGCGCGAGCTGCTCGAGCGTCTGGGCGGGACGCACATCGAAGAAGTCGAGGCCTGACCCTCATGACCGGACGACCCTCGAATCAGAGATGGACGCTGCTCGGCGCCGGCCTGGCGCTGGGCGCCGCGGCGCTGCTCGGCGGCGCGGGCTGCCGCGGCGACCGCACGGACAAGCGGCCCCACCAGTTCTTCCCCGACCTGGACGACCAGACGAAGCTCAAGTCGCAGGCCAAGACCGATTTCTTCCCCGACCAGCGCGCCATGCGCGAGCCCGTGCCGGGGACGATCGGCTTCGCCCGGACGAGCGCGGTGCTGCCGACGGACGCGCCGGAGAACGGCGAGACCTGGCGCACGCGCGTCGAGCGCGAGCGGGCCGACCTGCTCCGCGACGACGGCCTGCTGTACACCGGCAAGACCGCCGACGGGAACTACGCCCAGGTGATCCCGATGCCGGTGACGAACGAGATGATCCGCCGCGGCAAGGAGCGCTTCGACATCTTCTGCTCGGCGTGCCACGGCTACTCGGGCGACGGCAAGGGCATGGTCGGGATCCAGTGGTCCTACGACCTGCCGAGCTTCTACGACCCCAAGTACACCTTCGGCAGCGACGACCCCGACGGCCGCGGGACCGACGGCTTCCTCTTCCACACGATCCGCAACGGCGTGCCGAACGCCCCGGGCGCGCAGCCGCTGATGAAGATGCCCGCGTACCGCGAGCAGGTGAGCGAGCGCGACGCGTGGGCGATCGTCTCGTACATCCGCGCCCTGCAGCGGTCGTCCGATGTCGAGATCGAGCGGGTGCCCGAGCGGTACCGGCCCGAACTGGACCGGACCCGCGCCCAGTCGCCCTCGAATCACGCCGACATGCTCGCCTCCACGGAGGGCGCCCGATGAGCCACGCCGTCGTTGACCACAGCCGCCTGCTGGCCTCGGACAATGTCTCCCTGCCCGCGGGCGCGGGGCGGATGGCCTCCGTCGCGATGATCGTCCTGGGCCTCGTGGCCGTCGGCGCCACGGGCGCGGCGTTCCTGACGGGCTCGGACGACACCGCCAAGCGGGCCGCGCTCATGGGGTACCACATCGGCGCCGTCTCCGTGACGGCGGTGTCGCTGGGCGCGCTGGCGATGATCATGGCGCTGCACCAGACCGGCGCGGGCTGGGGCGTGGTGATCCGCCGTCAGTACGAGAACCTGGCGTCGCAGTTCCCCGTGTGCCTGGCGCTGTTCCTGCCGGTGATCGCGCTGTGCTTCGTTCCGCACGGCGGCTCGCTGCTGTGGCGGTGGATGGACAGCGCGTACACGGCCGGCGATCCGGTGTACGAGGCGAAGGGCGCGTTCCTGAACCTGCCGTTCTTCCTCATCCGGAATGTGATCTACTTCTCGGTCTGGATCTTCGTGGCCGGGCGGCTGGTGTCGCTCTCCCTGGGTCAGGACCGCGACGGCGACAAGTGGCGGACGGCCAAGGCGCGGACATTCTCGGCGCCGGGCCTGCTGCTGTTCGCGCTGACGGCGGCGTTCGCCGGCTTCGACTGGCTGATGACGCTGGACTACCACTTCTTCTCGACGATGTGGGGCGTCTACTTCTTCGCCATCGGCTTCCTCGCGGCGCTGGCGACGGTCGTGCTGACGCTCCTGCGGCTGCGCGGCATGGGCCGGCTCAACGGCGTGGTGACGACCGAGCACCTGCACGACATGGGCAAGCTGCTCTTCGGGTTCACCTGCTTCTGGGCGTACATCGGCTTCAGCCAGTACTTCCTGATCTGGTACGCGAACATCCCCGAGGAGACGGGCTGGGTCGTCACCCGACGTCAGGGCGAGTGGATGAGCGTCGCGACGCTGCTGGCTGTCGGGAAGTTCGCCTTCCCGTTCATCGCCCTGCTGCCCCGGCCGGCGCGGCGGAACCCGCTGTGGCTGGCGTTCGTCTGCTCCTGGATCCTGGCGATGACGCTCCTGGACATCTTCTGGCTGGTCCGCCCGGAGCTGATCAAGAATGTCCCCGACACCTCCCTGAACCTGTCCTGGGTCGATGTCGTGGGGCCGATGGGGCCGATTCTGATCTACGCGGGCGTGTTCGTCCGCCGGATCGGCTCGCGGCCTTTGATTCCCCTGAAGGACCCCCGCCTGCACCTGTCTTTGGGCCACAAGAACACCATCTGATCGGGCCGGCCCGACGAATACACACGGGGTCAGCCCTCGCTGGAACGCACGCATGAGCCACGATCACACGCCCCAGACCGAGCCCTACACGCACCACCACGACGCCGCGACGGACGAGTGGTTCCAGCACAGCCCCTCCGAGCACCCGCAGGAGGCCCACGGCCGGCTGTCGCCGCTCACGGCGCTGATGGGCATCGTCATCACGATGGCGGCGCTGGTCATCACCATCGCCGTGCTGGCGTGGTACTTCGACCATGTGGCCCAGCGGGAGATCGCGGCCAAGAACGAGAGGGACCTGGGCATGGACTATGTCCAGACCCTGGCCAAGCAGAGCGCCACGCTCAACAACCCCGCCTGGGTGGACGCCAAGGCCGGCAAGGTGCGCATGCCGATCGACTGGGCCATGGACGACACCGTCCGCTGGTACGACCAGCTGCAGCGGGGCGAGTGACCGACGAGGAACGATGCGAGGACTCCGCGAACTCATCCCGATGACAAGGCTCGCCGCACTGGCGGCGGCGCTGTCGTTCGGGAGCGCGGCGCCGGCGCAGGTGAACCGCGAGTCGCCCGAGCCGATCCGCGGCGAGGGCGTCGTCGAGCATCGGGGCGAGTCGGTCCCGCTCGACACGCCGCTGTACGACGACCAGGGCCGGGCCGTGCGTCTGGGCGACTACTTCGACGGCCGCCGCCCGGTGATCTTCACGCTGGTCTACTACGACTGCCCGATGCTCTGCAACATGATGCTGGGCGACCTGAACGAGGTCGTCCGGTCGCTGAAGCTGGACCTGGGCGACGACTACCGGGTCGTGGCGCTGTCGTTCGACCACACGAACACCGCGGCGCAGGCGGTCGACAAGAAGCTGACCTTCACGAAGAACATCCCCGGCGCCGACGAGCACTGGGCGTTCCTGCTCGGCGCCGAGCAGAGCGTCCGGGCGATCGCGGACAGCCTGGGGTTCGAGTACCAGTACATCGAGGCCTCGGGCGAGTTCGCCCACCCCAGCGTGTTCTTCGTGCTCTCGCCCTCGGGCGTGATCTCGAACTACATGTACGGGCGGCCCGACAAGCAGTTCAGCGAGAAGCAGGTCCGCCTGGCGCTGGCGGACGCGGCGGACGGCAAGGTCGGCTCGCTCTTCGACCGCGTGGTGCACTGGTGCTACCAGTGGGACCCGAACGCCGGCGTCTACTCGCTGCAGGCGTTCCGCGTCATGCAGATCGGCGCCGGCGCGACCATCCTGGCGGTGGGCGGGCTGGTCGGCGGCCTGTTCTGGACCGGTCGCCGCCGACACCACGCCCCCACCCCGGCCGACGCCTCACGAGATTCCTCCCCCAAGCCCTCGATCCCCGGATGATCCCCATGGCTCTTTCGACTCGAACCATTCTGACCCGATCCGGCGCGTTGATCGCGGGCCTTGCGCTCGCCTCGGCGGCGCCGGCGCGGGGCGCGCTCAACAACCTCATGTTCCCCGAGCAGGTCTCGAGCTACGCCAAGCCCAGCGACGCGGTCATGTGGTTCGTCTTCCTGGTCAGCGCGGTTTTCTTCGTGCTGCTGATGGGGCTGATGGGCTACTTCTGCCTGAAGTACCGGCGCCGCCCCGGCGTGGCGCAGCAGCGGAGCGTCGGGCACAACACGCCGCTGGAGCTGGCGTGGTCGGGCATCCCGCTGATCCTGGTCGGCGTGATGTTCGTGTGGGGGCTGTTCGTCTACACCGACATGATGGTGGCGCCGGGCCGCTCCGAGGCGATCGCGGTGACGGCGCGGAAGTGGTCCTGGACCTGGGACTACGACAACGGCGGGCAGTCCCTCGAGACGACCAAGGCCTACAAGGTCATCGCCGAGGCGCCGATCTTCGCGGTGCCCGTCGGCCGGCCCATCAAGCTGCTCATGCACAGCGAGGATGTGATCCACTCGCTGTACATCCCGGTCTTCCGCAAGAAGATCGATGTGCACCCCAACCGCTACACGACCTACTGGTTCCAGGCGGACAAGCCCGGCGACTACGAGCTGTTCTGCGCCGAGTACTGCGGCGACCAGCACTCGCAGATGATGGCGATGGTCCGGGCCCTGCCCGAGGCCGAGTACCAGGAGTGGAAGGCCAAGCTGCTGGACACCTCCAAGGTGCCGCTGCTGGAGCTGGGCCGGAAGCTGTACATCACCAAGGGCTGCAACGCGTGCCACTCGCTGGACGGCGCCCCCGGGACCGGGCCGACCTGGCAGGGCATCTACATGCACGATGTCGCGACGACCGACGGCAAGACCCTCGTGGCGGACGACAACTACCTCCGTGAGTCGATCCTGGTGCCGGGCGCCAACATCGTCTCCGGGTATTCGAACCAGATGCCCGTGTTCATGGGCAAGCTGACGGACCGCGAGCTGCTGGCGCTCATCACGCTCATCAAGAGCCTGAGCGAGACCGGGCAGAGCGAGGTCGAGCAGATTCTCAGGCAGGACGAGGAAGAGCGGGCCGGTCTCGAGGCCGCGAGCCCGGAGCAGACCGAGAAATAAGTTCATCGCCCCCACGCAGAGGCGCACACCATGACCAGCATTCCAGCGCACGAGCACGCCGGAGCCCACGGGGCCCACGGCCACCACGACGAGGGGTCCTACCTCTCGCCCAAGAAGACCTTCATGGCGACCGTCATGAGCTGGGTCTGGACGATCGATCACAAGAAGATCGGCGTCATGTACCTGGCGGCGACGCTGTTCGCGTTCTTCCTCGGCGGCGTCGCGGCGCTGGTCGTGCGCGCCGAGCTGTTCGAGCCCACCGTCATCTCCGCCGACGGCGTGGTGACGGGCCAGCTGCTGCCGAACATCAACATCATCAAGGAGGGCGCCGTCGTCGGGACCATCACCGGCAACAACCTCTACAACCGCGCCTTCTCCCTGCACGGCGCCATCATGGTGTTCCTGTTCATCATCCCCGCGATCCCCGCGGCGCTGGGCAACTTCTTCCTGCCGCTCATGCTGGGCGCCAAGGACGTCGCCTTCCCACGGCTCAACCTGATGTCGTGGTACATCTACATCATCGGCGGCCTGCTGGCCGTCTGGGTGCTCATCCGGGGCGGCGTGGAGACGGGGTGGACCTTCTACACCCCCTACAGCAGCACAACCGAATACGGCGCCACGACCGCGATGGTGATGGCGGCGTTCATCCTCGGGTTCTCGTCGATCTTCACCGGCATCAACTTCGTCGTGACCGTGCACAAGCTGCGGGCGCCGGGGATGGGCTGGTTCGACATGCCCCTGTTCATCTGGGCCGTGTACGCCACCGCGATCATCCAGGTCCTCGCGACCCCGGTGCTGGGCATCACGCTGGCCCTGCTGGCGCTGGAGCGGACCTTCCACATCGGCATCTTCGACCCGGCCATGGGCGGCGACCCGGTGCTGTTCCAGCACTTCTTCTGGTTCTACTCCCACCCGGCCGTCTACATCATGATCCTCCCGGGCATGGGCATCATCTCCGACGTCATCGCCACCCACGCCCGCAAGCCGATCTTCGGCTACCGGTTCGTGGCGTTCTCGTCGCTGGCGATCGCGGCGATTTCGTTCATCGTCTGGGGCCACCACATGTTCACCTCGCAGGGCGAGCTGGCGTCGGTGGTCTTCTCGGGCATCACCTTCCTGGTGGCGATCCCGACGGCGATCAAGGTCTTCGCGTGGGTCGCGACGCTCTACAAGGGCTCCATCGCGTTCACCACGCCGATGTGCTACGCCCTGGTCTTCCTGTTCACCTTCACCATCGGCGGCCTCACCGGCCCGCCGCTGGCCGTGCTCTCGGCCGACATGCACCTGCACGACACCTACTTCGTCGTGGCCCACTTCCACTATGTGATGATGGGCGGCACGGTCATGGCGCTGCTGGCCGGTCTGCACCACTGGTGGCCGAAGATGTTCGGCAAGATGTACAACGAGAACTGGGCGCGGTTCGCGTGCCTGCTCGTGTTCATCGGCTTCAACGTGACCTTCTTCACCCAGTTCTTCCTCGGCCAGCACGGCATGCCGCGTCGCTACGCGACCTATGTCGAGGAGTTCCACACGCTGCACCAGATCAGCACGGTGGGGTCGTGGATCCTCGCGCTCGGCCTGTTCGTGCACCTGGGCGTGTTCGTGGCGTCGCTGTTCGGCGGACGCAAGGCGCCGGACAACCCGTGGGGCTCGCTGACCCTGGAGTGGGACACCGAGACGCCGCCGATCGAGCACAACTTCCACCACGAGCCCGTGTGCGAGCACGGCCCGTACGACTACGACGATGTCTATCCGCCTCGCTGCAAGCCGGGCGAATGGCCCATGCCCGCGCCCCTGCCCCCCGGCGCCCGCGCGCACTGATCGAAGATCCCGAACGCAGACCCTGACCCGACCCCGACGGAGCCGGACGAATGACCGCCATCCCGAGCCACGGCGCCAACCCCTACGACCCGAGCCTCCCGCCGCACGAGCGGCCGGAGGTGGCGATGCACTTCCGCTCCATCCAGGAGCAGAACGACGCCGGCAAGCTGGGGATGTGGCTGTTCCTGACCACGGAAATCCTGTTGTTCGCGGGGTTCTTCTGCGCCTACGCCGTCTTCCGGATGCTCTACCCCGAGGCCTTCGCCGGGGCGTCGCACCACTACCTGTCCTGGAAGATCGGCTTCATCAACACCGCGGTGCTGCTGCTGTCTTCGTTCACCGTCGCCTGCGCCATCCGCAACGCCCAGAAGAACCAGCAGGGGCTGCTGAAGCTCAACATCCTGATCACGCTGCTCTGCGGCGTGTTCTTCCTGGTCGCCAAGATCGGCTGGGAGTACATCCCCAAGATCCAGAAGGGCGAGCTGCCCGGCGCCCACTTCAGCTACCCCCACGCCACCTTCGATCAGGAGCCGATCTTCCTGTCGATCTACTGGATCGCCACCGCCACCCACGGCTTCCACGTGCTCATCGGCGTGCTGCTGTTCGTGTGGCTGCTGGTGCGGGCGTCGAAGCTGCACTTCGGCCCCAAGCAGTACCTGGCCCTCGAGAATGTCGGCCTCTACTGGCACCTGGTCGACCTCATCTGGATCTTCCTG
>CALKYH010000306.1 GCA_938003595.1 uncultured bacterium | reverse complement strand
GAAGGAGCCCCGGAGCCGTCGTGCGTCTGGACCCAGGCCAGCACATCCTGCTCGCGGACGCGCCCGGCGGGGCCGGTGCCCTTGAGCTGGGACAGGTCCACGCCCTTTTCCTCGGCGATCTTGCGGGCCAGCGGGGTGGCGCGGACATCGTCGTGGTGCTCGGCGGCCGGGGCCGGAGCCGGTGATGGCGCAGCGGCGGGGGCCGCGGCGGCAATAGGCGCGGCCTTGGCGGGTTCGGGCTTGGGTTCGGCCTTGGGCTCGGGCTTCGATTCGGCTTTGGGGGCGGGCTTGGCGGCGGCTCCAGCGCCGGCGGTGCCTTCTTCAATCAGGCCCACGACCGCGCCGACATTCACCGTGTCGCCCTCGGCGGCCTTGTGCCGGAGCCGGCCCGCGGCGGGGCTGGGCAGCTCGAGCGTGATCTTGTCGGTCTCCAACTCCAGGACGGTCTCGTCGCGGTCGACGGGGTCGCCGTCCTTCTTGCGCCAGGTGGCGATGACGCCGTTCGTGATGGATTCACCGAGGGCGGGGATAACGATGTCGGTGGGCATGGCTGCTCAGGATCGGGCCGCCGCGCCGCGGGGCTGCACATCGCCGCCGGGTCGCGCCGTAGGGGGTTCGGAGTCTAGCGGGTGGCGGAGGCCTTCGGGCGGGCGGAGTCGTTCCGGGCCGGGG
The DNA here is from genome assembly GCA_938003595.1 of uncultured bacterium. GTDB lineage: Bacteria > Planctomycetota > Phycisphaerae > Phycisphaerales > UBA1924 > JACVCK01. Next base: position 3,055 of record CALKYH010000306.1, on the reverse strand, counting down.
CCGGGGCGCCGATGACGCCGTCGGCCTTGGCGTCGTCCGGTGAGCCCTCGGGGCCGACGCCCACGGCGAGGGAGATCACGGCCTCCTGCTCGTCCTTGTGCGAACTCTTGGAGCCGACCGCCGGCGTCGAGGAGACCTCACGCCCGATGTAGCCGACCCGGGCCACGCCCAGCTGCTCGCGGAGCGCCGCCTCCATGAACCGGAACATGCCGCCGTTCTGGGGCTCTTCCTGCACCCAGACGACCTCGGCGTTCTGGGGGTAGGCGTCCAGGATCGCGCGCAGCATGTCCGTGTGCAGGGGGTAGACCTGCTCGACGCGCACCAGCGCGATGTCGCCCCGCGCCAGCGCGGCGCGCCGCTCGGCCAGCTCGTGGTAGATCTTGCCCGAGCAGAGCGCGACGCGCTTCACGCCCGCACGGTCCGCGGCGCCGGCGACGAACATGGGATCGTCGATGATCTCCTGGAACCGCCCGCGCACCAGCTCGCGGACCTTGCTGGTCGGCGTGCGCAGCATGCTCTTGGGCGTCAGGACGATCAGCGGCTTGCGGAACGGCCGGCGGACCTGGCGGCGGAGCAGGTGGAAGATCTGCGCCGCGGTCGAGGGATGCACGACCTGCATGTTGTCGTCGCCGCAGAGCTGCAGGAAGCGCTCCGGCCGGCCGGAGGAATGCTCCGGGCCCGCGCCCTCGTAGCCGTGGGGCAGCAGCAGCGTGAAGCCGCTCCAGCGCTGCCACTTGAGCTCGGCGGGGGCGAGGAACTGATCGAAGTACACCTGGGCGCCGTTGGCGAAGTCGCCGAACTGCGCCTCCCAGAGCACGAGCAGGTTGGGGTCGGACAGCGAATAGCCGTAGTCGAAGCCCACGACCGCGGCCTCCGACAGCGGCGAGTCGTACACGCACAGGCGCGCCTGGCGGGGCTTGCCGTCCTTGCCGGGCTCGCCGGCGGGGTTCTCGCCGGGGTCGCCGACCTCGCGGATGTTGTTCAGCGGGATGTAGGGCGCGCCGGAGTCCGCGTCGCGCAGCACGGCGTGCCGGTGGCTGAAGGTGCCGCGGCGCGCATCCTGGCCGCTGATCCGCACGGGCGTGGCCTCGGCCAGCAGCGTGCCGATGGCGAGCGACTCGGCGGTGGCGTAGTCGATCTCGTTGTCCTCGGACGCGCAGGAGTCATGGCGCGACTTGAGCAGCGCCTTGAGCTTGCGGTTGAGGTGGAATTCCTTGGGCACGGTCCCCAGCGCGTGCGCGACCTCGCGCAGCGTCTCGATCTTCACGCCGGTCTCGACCGGGGAGTGCGAGTAGGCCTTGCCGAAGCCGACCCATTTGCGGCTGCCGGGGTCGATGGTGGGGTCGAAGGGGTTGACCTTGCTCGCGGCCTGGGCCTTGTCGAAGGTCGTATCGAGCTTGGCCTTGATCTCGTCCACATCCGCCTGCGTGATCACGCCCTCGGCGAGCAGGCGCTCGGCGTAGCGCTGCAGGACGCTGGTCTTGTCCTTGATGAGCCCGTACATCACGGGCTGGGTGAACGACGGCTCGTCGCCCTCGTTGTGGCCCCAGCGCCGGTAGCACCACATGTCGATGACGACATCCTTGCGGAACTTCTGGCGGTACTCCATCGCCAGCTCGGCGACATGCACGCACGCCTCGGGGTCCTCGCCGTTCACATGGAAGATCGGCGCCTCGATCATCTTCGCGATGTCGGTGCAGTAGCGCGTGGAGCGCGCGTCCTCCGGGCCGGTCGTGAAGCCGATCTGATTGTTCACGACGATGTGGATCGTGCCGCCGGTGGTGTAGCCCTCCAGCTGCGAGAGGTTGAAGACCTCCGCCACCACGCCCTGGCCGATGACGGCCGCGTCGCCGTGGATGAGCATGGGGACCACGCGTCGGCGCTCGGCGTCGGCGCGGAGGCGCTGCTTGCCTCGGGTGCGGCCCTCGACGACGGCGTCCACGAACTCCAGGTGGCTGGGGTTGCTGGCCATCGCGAGCCAGACCTTCTTCCCGCCCCGGACCGCGCGCTCGCCGGAGTAGCCCCGGTGGTACTTCACATCGCCGCCGCCGTCGACGAAGTCCTCTTCCCAGTTGTCCTCGAACTCGGTGAAGATCTGCTCCTCGGTCTTGCCGAGGATGTTGTTGAGCACATTGAGCCGGCCCCGGTGGGCCATGCCCAGCACGATCTCCTGCACATCATGATTGGCCGCGGCCTCGATGACGCGGTCCAGCATGGGGATCAGCGACTCGGCGCCCTCCAGCGAGAAGCGCTTCTCGCCCGGGTAGCGCGTGTGCAGGAACTTCTCGAAGGCCTCGGCCTTGAAGAGCTGCCACATGACATGCACGCGGTCGCCGCGCGTCATCTCGGTGCGGTTGCGGCAGGTCTCCATCCGCTCGGCCAGCCAGGTGCGCTCGCCGGCGTCCTGCACATGCATGAACTCCACGCCCACGGTGCGGCAGTAGGTTTCATCGAGCGCGCGGATGATCTCGCGCAGCGGCGCCGGGCCGCTCATCGGGATCGGCGAGGTGTCGAACACCAGGTCCAGGTCCGCCTCGGCCAGGCCGTGCGCCTGGGGGCTGAGTTCCTCGGGGAACGGGCGCTCACGGCCGAAGGGATCCAGGTCGGCGCACAGGTGCCCCGCGTCGCGGTAGTGGAACATCAGCCGCGCGACGGCGGCCGACTTGGGCAGCGCCGGCAGGTCGCGCTCGTCGAGTCGCGAGAGGCCCAGCGGCGCCACGCGCGTGGGGCCCGCGGGCGCCACGCCGGCCGGCGGCAGGACCATCGACGAAGTCGGCGCGGCCTGGCCGTTGGCGCGGGCCAGCTCGAAGCCCATGAAGAAGGACTGGAGGTCCTCCGAGACCGAGAGCGGGTCGAGGCGCCACCGCTCGTACTGCTCTTCGAGGTACTGGGCGTTCCAGCCGTTGACGGAGGGGCGCGAGGCCCGGATGGGAGCGCTCATGGCGAGGTGGATCGAGGCGCCGGCGGCAGGAGGTGCGGGGCGGCGCTCAAGGCCGCGGCCCGGCCGGCTGGGACGGGAATGGCGAAGGTGGTAACTCTAGAACGGATATCGGCG
>CALKYH010000305.1 GCA_938003595.1 uncultured bacterium | reverse complement strand
CGATGGTCGGCGTCTGGTCCAGCGCCACGCTGCGTCTGCAGCGGCGGATCGCTGATTCAGGGCAGGACGACCTCGCCGCCGCGCTCGGCGCGCTCCGCAGAGACCTGGACTGCGCCCGGCTCGGCGAGCATGGCCCCGAGATCCGAGTCGACGACGACGGCGCCTCGATCGAGATCGTGGCGCCGCCCGTCGGCGCCGCGCTCTCGCAGTTCGCGCCGCGGCCCCCGTCCTGGGGCCGTGTGTACTGGTCGGTCGGTCGGGCCGCCGGGGAGGATGCAGACGCGCTGATCAGGGCCGATGCTGAAGACGAGGGCGGCGCATTGGTCGCGCTCACGGGCGTTGCTTCGATGCATGCCGAGATCGCATCGTCAGGCTCGTCGGACTTTTTTCCGCTCGCGATCGCCCTGCGGCTCGACTGGTCGGATCCAACTCGATCTCCGGCGGAGTTCAGGTGGGAGGCGCCCCCGTGAATGTCTGGCGACGAGCCCGATTGCATCGCGCCACCCCGTCGCGCGGCGCGGCGATGCTGCTGGCGCTGGCGGCGCTGGCGATCGCCGTCCCCGCCGGCGCCCTCGCCCTGCGCGGCGCCGCGTCCCGCGCGGTGGAGTCATCGACTCGCCTGGACGAGGAGCGGGCGCGGCTGGCGGCGCTGAGCCTCGGTCCCGCGCTGCTGCGCTGGGCGTCGGAGCAGGAAGGGTCCGGGGCGTCGGCGCCGGTCGGCGCCGACGGCTCGGTCCGGATCCTGGAGCAGCCCGCGACAGGCGCCGAGGGTTCCCGGGTCGTGGTGGATGCGATCGACTTGTCCGGGAGGCTGCACATCGATGCGCTCGGGACGCTGGGCCGGAACGGTCTGCCGCCGCCGCTGGATCAGCTGAGCCCCGCCCCAGCCCTCGGCCCCGCCCCCTCCCCCGCCCCCGGAATTACGTCGATGCTTCCTGACCGTGGCGAGGGCGATGCGCCGCTGTATCCCGAGGCGATGGCGTGGTGGGCGCTGGACCGGGCCGGCGCCGTCGTGTCGTCGTTCCCGACTCGTTCCGACGCCGAGGAGCGGGACCTCGCGCCCTCCGTCGTCCACTGGCTCGCGGGTCCGGGCCATGGCGCCGCGGCCGATCGCCGCCGACGCGCCGCGCAGCCCGCCCGTCCGACGGCGCTGAACATCCGCACCGCTCCGATCGAGCTGCTCCGCGCGGCGCTGGTCGGCTACGACCCCGCGCTGGCGCGGACCGCGATGGCCTGCCGCGAGCGCGGCGAGCCGATCCCGGCCGAGGTGGTCGGGTCGCTGGTCGCGGCCTCCGGCCGGGCGACGCCGACTGGAGCAATGAGTGTTTCCGGGGGCGGGGGTGGGGGTTGGGTGCGGACGCCGCTGACGGCGCGGTCGGCCGCGTACGGGTTCATCGTGTCGGTCGAGCGCGCCGGGGGGCGCGTCTCGTGGTGGGTCGTGGCCGAGCGGTCGCCGCCGGGGGCGCGAAGGACCGATCCTGCACTCGGCGGTTGGACGATCACCGAGCGTCGGAGGGTCTACCAGTGATCCGACTTGTTGAGTTCCTGCAGCGGCTCTGGCGGCGCCACGCGGGCGCTATCTCGTGGGTTGCGCCGGCGCTGATCCTGCTGGTCGGCGTGCTCGCGGCGCTGTGGATCACGGTGGGGGCGGGGCCGGAGCCGGGGCCGGGGGCGGTGTTCCCGACGGCACTGGCGCAGCTCCCTGCGGCCGGGTCGGGCGCCGGCGAATCCGGCGTTGATGTTCCGGGGGCGGGCGGCGTTCCGCCTGCGGCGCTGTCCGCGACGCTCTGGGACGAGCTGTTCCCGCCGCCTCCGGCGCCGCCGCCCCCGGCGCCGCCGCTGAAGCTGGACCTGGACCTCGTCGCGATCATCGCGACCCCGGCAGAGAACGCAGACGCCGATGGTTCTGAGGAATCGGCAAGGACGGTCACGCGGCGCGCCGTGGTGTTCGACAAGGCGCGGGCCGAGCTGGTCGAGCTGTCGGTCGGTCAGTCGTTGCCCGGTCGAGAGCGGATCGTCCTGACCTCGCTGAGCGAGCGCGCCGCGACCTTCGAGCTGGACGGTCGAACCGTCACATTGGAGCTGAAGCCATGACGGCCGCCGATACGGTCATGCATGATGCCGCCCCGACGAGCGGCGACGAGGCCCCGAACCGCGAGACGGTCCTGCGGATCCCGGCCTCGCGGCTCTACTGGGCGGTCCTCGAGGCGCCGCCGCTGTCGGGCTGGGGTCGCCGGGGCCTGCACCTTCGGCGCGACCTGGATGCGCTGCGCTACGCCTTCGAGCCCTGGCTGCCCGCGCCGCTGGAGGAGATCGAGGCCCGGTTCACGCCACTCGCGCCGGGTTCGGCGACCTACATCGCCTGCGGTGTGGAGCGCTGTCGCCTGGAGTCGATGCTCGGAGATTGCGCTGACGACGGCGATGTAGCCATCCGCAACGGTGAGCTCGGCGGGGAGCATGCGGTCCAGCAGACCCCTGAGTCCGCGCGCCCGGACGCGCTGCCGGGGGTGGTCCTCTCACGCATCGCAGCCTCGCCGGCGTCCGGCCTCGAACCGGCGCAGGTCGACAGGGTCCTGGAGATGCTGGAGCTGCGCACCGGCGAGTTCCTCGGCCCGGTCCGCCGGGGTCTGCGTCGGCGACTACTCATCGGGTCGGTCGCCGCGGCGGTGTTGGCGTCGGCGCTGGTCACGGTCGCGCTGTTCGCCGCGGCGCGCTCGACCCGCTCGGCGGCGATCGCCGCGCGCTCGGCCGCGGCGGCCATCGCCTCGGACGCAGTGGCCGCAGCGACGAGTTCCGGGGGGGGCGCCGGGCCGAACCCCGAGCTGCGGCTCGCGGCCGAGGTCCGCGCGCTGGAGCGCACCCGCGAACTGCCCGCGGGCGTGCGATCGGTCGGTCCGGCGGGGCCCGGGGGCCCGGGCAGCCTGCTCAAGGCCGATCGAGGGCCGCTCTACATCGCGCTGCTGGCGCGTTGGCCCGAGAGCATCCCGGTCCGGGTCGAGTCGCTGCTGATCGACCAGGAGGCGGTGACAATCCGCGGGCAGACCCGTGGCGCCGCCGACGCCGAGGCGCTGCTGCTGGCGATCGATGGTCTGGGCGACGGCGTTGACAAGGCCAACTGGACGGTGCAGGGCCGCTCCCTCGGCGCCTCGGGCGAGAGCGCCGCCTTCACCGCCGCCCTGGCGCGGAGCGAACATGCCAACCCTCCCACGGGAGGCGCGCGATGAGCCGCAGAGCCAACAAGGTCCGCGAGCGAGCCCTGGTCATCGCCGCCCTCGCGGCGGCCTGCGCGACAGGACCTGCGCTGGGCCGGCGGGCGCTCTCGGCGTCGCGGGCCGACTTGGCGACCGCGTCGGCGGCATACGGGCAGGTGATCGCCGACGCCCGTCGGCTCGAGGCCCTTTCCCGCCGCCGCGAGGTGCTCTCCGATCAGCCCCGGCCCGAGCCGGACCTGGTCGCCCGGATCGGCGCCCAGATGACCGCTAGCGGCCTGGACCCCGGTCAGGTCAGCCGCGTGAGCGTCACGGCGCCGCAACCAATAGGCGACGGCGCGCTGCGCCGCCAGACCGCGTCACTGACCATCGCGGTCGCCGCGCCCGGGGATCTTGCGCGCTGGCTGAGCTCGTGGTCAGCCGCCGAGCCCGCGTGGACGGTCGTCGGCCTTCGGCTCGAGCGCGCCGGCCGCGCGGCGACGACCCCCTTCACGGCGACGATCTCGCTCGAGAGCCTGCACCGCGCGGCGCCGCCCGCTTCTGCGAATACCTCCGAGGTGACCTCATGACCAACCCCCGCCGAATGTGTTGCTTCGCCACAGTGCTGCTCGTCGCGCTGGTCGGATGGGGCTGCTCGACCTCGTCGAGCTCCAGAAGCCCCTACGCCGATCCCTCATCCGTCGCCCGCGACCCCGAGCGCGCCAGGCAGCTGCAGGGCGAGGCCTCGGCGTTGTCTCGCCGGGAGGGACCCTCCGCCGACGCCGAGGTGGAGAAGCTCCTCCGCGAGGCGCTGGCCGCTGACCTGTACTGCGGCCCGGCGCACAACAACCTCGGCGTGCTGTTCCTAAGGAAGGGGCTCGTGTACGAGGCGGCCGAGGAGTTCGAGTGGGCCCGCAAGCTCATGCCGGGTCATCCGGACCCCCGGGTCAATCTCGCGCTGGCGCTGGAGACCGCGGGCAGGGACCGCGAGGCCATCGACGCCTACGACTCGGCGCTGGCGGTCTACGAGGGGTACCTCCCCGCGCTGCAGGGCAGGTCTCGTCTGCAGATCGCCACCGGCAGGACCGACGAAGAGACGCTGGCGGCGCTGGACGAGATCGCGCTGCGCGGGACCAGGCCGTGGCGGGAGTGGGCGCTGCTGTGGCGGACGAAGATCGATTCGACGCCGTGACATTCTCGTCGAGCGCGTTGTGGCCTGGAGCATCTTCAAGCACGGAACCCAGCCGACGCAAAGCGCCTCTAGGTAGTTCTATCGTGAGGCGTCGTGGATGACGGCAACGACGCGTCCTGGGACTTCGACCGCAAGGCTGGAATCCGTTCCGCGCCCCGCCGATCGACCACCAGACGAACGAATCCGAGGGAACATGGCCCCTTGCGTACGGGGGCGGCCTACAGTGGACGCCGCCGCGACTGACGGCGGACTCGTCGAGGGCCAACCAAGAATGATCCGGACTATTCGTCTCCTGAAAGCGATCGGACAGTTCGACTCTGTATGCGCCGGGGCGGACGTCGAGTTGCAGAAGCTCACGCTCGTGTATGCGGAGAATGCGCGTGGCAAGACGACCGTCGCCGCCGTCATGCGATCGCTGGCGACCGGCGACGCGATCCATATCCAAGAGCGCCGGCGACTCGGCGCGGCCTGCGCACCCGAAGCGGTGGTCGACTGCGCCGGGGGCTCGTCGCCCGCTTGTTTCCAGCAGGGCGTGTGGTCGCGATCGTGCGCCGACATTCTGATCTTCGATGACGACTTCGTCGATCGCAACGTCTATTCGGGGATGACCGTCGCCGCGGCCCATCGGCAGAACCTCCATGATCTGATCCTCGGAGAACAGGGCGTCGCGCTCGCGCGCGATGTCGACGAGATCGCGGCCGAGATCCGAGAAATCAACCGTGAGCTACGGGAAGCGCAGGCCGCGATCCCGCCCGCGGAGATGCATGGCCTGCAGGCGGACGAATTCTGTGCGCTTGAGGCGACGCCTGAATTGGATGCGGCGATCGCCGAATCCGAGCAGCGGCTTGCTGCGCAGCAGAGCGAGGCCGCCGTTCGATCGACTCCGGTCTTCGAGATCCTGACGATTCCGCCGATCGACGCAGACGAGATCACTCGCCTGCTTGGGCGAACAGTCTCGGACCTCGACCAGCAGGCCGCCGAGTCCGTGCGGGCCCATCTCCAGCAACTCGGTCGCGGCGCGGAGGAATGGGTCGGCCGAGGCATGCGGCTCTGCGGCGAGGAAGAGCACAGGTCGGCTACGGGCTGCCCCTTCTGCGGGCAGTCGCTCGCTGGGTCAGCGCTTTTCAATCAGTACCGCGCGTTCTTTGGCGACGCGTATCGTCGGCTGCAGACGGACCTGGCGGCGTCGCGGTCGGCGCTGGAATCGACGCTCTCCGGCGACGCTCTCGCCGGATTCCAGCGACAGCTTCGGACCCTCGAGGAGCGACGGCGATTCTGGGCTCAGTTCGTGGCGGCGCCGGAGGTAGATCTGGATGCGGCGACCATCGCGGCCGCGTGGCAGACCGCCAGAGACGCGGCGCTCGATGCGCTCCGCGCGAAGCTCGCCGATCCGCTCTCGGCGCGATCGTTCAGCCCCGCAGAGCAGGCCTCCATCGACCGGTTCCGCGAGGCCGCCGATCGTGTCGCGAGAACAAGCGAGTCGCTCCAGCGAGTCAACACGGACATCCAGCGGGTGAAGGAGTCTGTGCGCGGCGGCAGCGAGGCGACGGCGCGGACAGAGCTGAACCGGCTCCGAGCAGCCAAGGCGAGGCACACGCCGGCGATCGATACGCTCTGCCGCGCCTGGCTGGAGAAAGCCGCGGCCAAGCAGGCGGCGGAGGCGGCTAAGTCCGTGGCGCAGGCGCGCTTGGACCAGTATCGGCAGGCGGCGTTCCCGAATTGGGAAACCGAGATCAATGGACTTCTCGCCAGGTTGGGCGCCGGCTTCACCGTCGTGCGTGTCGAGTCGCAGCCGACGCCGGGGCGCCCGTCCTGTGTCTACAAGCTGCTTGTGAATGGTCACGAGGTGCCGGTCGGGGCGAATTCCGGCGCGGCGGGCAGCCATAGCTTTAAGACAACGCTCAGCGCTGGCGACCGAAACACACTCGCGTTGGCGCTGTTCCTGGCCGCCATCAAACGAGACCCGGATCGGAGTCGTCGCATCGTCATCCTTGACGACCCGATGTCGAGCCTCGATCGCAACCGGCGACTTGCCACGATCCAGGAGATCCGCGGTCTGATGCTGGAGGTTGCGCAGGTCATTGTGATGTCCCATGACGAGCGCTTCCTGTTCGACCTCTACGACCGGGCGGCGCGCCGCGATGGGCAGGGCCGCGTCGTAGAAGCGGCGACGCTGTGCATCACCAGGGTCGCGAACGGCTCGACGGTGGCGCCCTGGGATCTTGAGCAGGAGAAGCTGGACCAGCACGACAAACGGCATGCGATGTTCGAACAGTATCTCGGCGAGGGCACGGGCGATCGCCAGAAGCTCGCCCAGGCCATTCGCCCTCACCTAGAGTGCTTCCTCCGGACCGCGTACCCGGGCGACTTTCGAGAGGGCGAGACCCTTCGGGAGTTCCGGAACAGAGTCCGCGCCAGCCTGCAGAACGGACGCCCCATCATGAGCGAATCGCGGCTCGCGGAACTTGACGCCATCCTGGAATACGCGAACAACCCCCACCACGCCACCAACGCGGAGGACGATACGGCGAGGGTCAATGACGCTGAGCTCCGTACGTGGATCGAACGGATGCAGAGATTCCCGAAGCAGTAAACCTTGGCGGTGGCGAGTTCCGAGCCCCAGCAAGAACTAGGGGCCAGCGCCGCCCGCCTTGATCTTCTCCTGAATCTATGCCCATATGACCCCCAAGGCCGCCTGCGGCGGCCGCAGGGCGGGCCGTGTGGCCCGTGTCGCGGCCCCGGG
>CALKYH010000304.1 GCA_938003595.1 uncultured bacterium | reverse complement strand
CATGTCGACAAGATCAAGAAGCCCCTGCTCATCGGCCAGGGCGCCAACGACCCGCGTGTGAAGCAGGCCGAGTCCGACCAGATCGTCCAGGCCATGACGAAGAAGAACATCCCCGTCAGCTATGTCCTGTTCCCCGACGAGGGCCATGGCTTCGCCCGCCCCGAGAACAGCCTCGCCTTCTTCGCCGTGACCGACGCCTTCCTCTCCGAGCACCTCGGCGGCCGCGCCGAGCCCATCAGCACGAACGACTTCACCGGCTCGACCATCCAGGTCCCCGCCGGCGCCGACGGCGTGCCCGGCCTCTCGGAAGCGCTGCCCAAGTAAGCGCCGCCTCGAACCGCTCGATCATCGCTCAAGGCCCCGGAGCATCCGCTTCCGGGGCCTTTTCGCTGCGCGATTCATTTGCCCTGCGGCAGCAGCCGCTCCGCCATCGCGCGCCACTCGCGCTCGAGCTTCGCCAGGCGCGCCTCGTCCACGCCGTACGCCGACAGCCACACCCACAGGTGATGCTTCGCGTCCGGCGCGTCCACCGCCGGGCCCTCCAGCTCGATGCGCACCAGCCCGTCGTTGAAGTTCTCCGCCGTGCCCACGAACTGGCGCGGCCCCTCGTGGACCATCACCCGCCCGCGCAGCGCCTCCGCGCCCTTCGGCCCGAACGCGAACTCGTCGCCCGCGATCAGGTGGCCCAGCCGCCCGTGCCCGCCCAGCCCCTCGGGCCCGATGAGCCGCGGCCAGAACTCGTTCCGGGAACCGATGAACTCGCGCCGCGCCCACACCACGCGCCGATCCTTGCCCCGGTGCCTCTCCAGATAGCGCTTGAGGCTCTGCAGCTCGAAGCGCCAGCCGTGACGCACGGACTCGACCTCGTTGTCCCACTGCGCGTCGCGCCCGAAGCCCGAGTGCACGAGGCGCAGCACGGTCCCGCCGGCGCGCGACTCCAGGAAATAGTCCACCGCGACCGGCACGGCCGGCGCCCCCGGATCACCCGGCGCGCCCTGCCACGGCCAGCGGATCCGCAGATGCTCGCCGGGCTCCCAGATCTCGATCATCGCGTCGCCTTCCCAGGGCTGGCCCCACGACATCCAGATCTTCCCGCCCTTGCCGGGCGTGGCCTTCGCGTGCAGCGGGAACCAGCGCTCCAGCTCCTGCGCGTCGGTCAGCGCCTTCCACACCGCGTCGGTCGGCGCCTCGATCTCCAGGCGCACCTCCATCTGCCGCGTTGAGTCGGTCATGTCGATTCCTCTCTGTCGGTGTCCTTCGAGTTGTGACCTGCATCCACCGCGGGGCGCACGCCGACCAGCAGCCGGAATGCCCGCCCGCCCTTGCTCGTCTCGTCGTGGTGCTTCGCGATCAGCCGCGCCACCTCGTTGGCCAGCTCCTCCGCGAACGCGTTCCGCGCCGCGGCGGACCCGAACCGCACATCCGCCTCCAGCGCGAAGGTCGCCACCGATTTGCCCTCGGCGTCCGCCTTCTCGCGCAGCGAGGCGATGTCCCGCACCGCCCTCGCCGCGGCGTTGATCAGGTACGCCGACGAGAACCGGTCCCCCGGCGAGCCGCCGCCGGAGGCCAGCTCCCCGATGAGCTGCGGGTCGATCAGGTACGCCCGCGCCGCGGCCCGCACGATCCGCTCCGTGCAGTTGCCCTTGCGCCGCTCCTCGACCAGCTCCACGAGCCCCGCCTTCTCCAGCTCGCGCAGGTGGTAGTTCACCTGCTGTCGCGGCAGCCCGAAGCGCCGCGCCAGCCCGCTGGCCGAGCCCGGCTCGCGCAGCCCGTCCATCAGCCGGCGCCGCAGGGGGTGGAGAAGCTCCGCCGCCCGGTCGGCGTCGGAGACGAGGCCGACGGGGGTCCTGGGGTCGATTTTTCGCGCCGGAACGGCCATACGGGCAGAATATCATCGACAAATAATCTTGTCAAGGAGATTTTTCTATTCGGATGCAGGCGCAAGAAAGGGCGGCCGCAGTCGCGGCCGCCCTGGTGGGGTTCGACGCTTCCCGGAGGCTCAGCGCTGCCGCTCGTGCACCATCTCGAACGCCTTGAGCTTCTGATCGCCGGGCATCAGGTACCAGAAGGTCAGTGTGTGCTTGTCCATGCTCTCGATCTCGATCGTCATCTCGAAGTCCAGCATGGCGCCGCTCGCCGGGTCCGCCTCCTGGCCGGTGCAGGTCAGCGTCTTGCCATCGGCGCTCAACTGCCCGGTGTAGAGGATCATCCCCGTCGCCATCGACGACATCCAGACGCCCTGGTACTGCTCCGTCGCGTTGTCGTATCCCAGGTAGCCCACGCCGTGGTAATCGCCCATCGGCGAGACGCCCGAGATCTCCTCACGAAGGAAGCGCTTGTCCAGGTCCCACGCCTTGCGGGCCTTGCCCTCGCTGACGATCGGCTCGCCGCCCGGCTCCATCCAGCTGCTGTTGGTGATCTTCCAATCTCCCACCAGCGCCACGAGCTTCAGATGATGCACGCCGGGCTTGCCCGCGGCGACATACGCCTCCATCATCGCCGCGGCCTCGGGCGACATCTCCGGCTGGGCATCCTGCGCCGCGCACACGCCCGACACCGCCCCGGCGACCAACAACACGAGCAACCTCTGCATGACCTTCTCCTGATTCGTTGGGTTCGGATTCTTCTCTGCAGACCTACAACGGTTTACCGGTGACCGCCCACCACGGCGCCAGCGACCAGCGCGGCGCCGCCAGAATCGGCGCCAGGGGCCCGACCAGCCCCGGCCGCTCCAGCGCCGCCGCCGCCAGACGCGACCCCCACCGCCGACGCAGCAGCCGCCCCCGGTACGCCCGGCCGAACGCCCGCTGCACCCCCACAGGATCATCGGCGTCGAGCATCCCCGCAAGCGTCAGCCCGGACCACAGCGCCAGGCCGATGCCCTCGCCCCCGACCGGCTCCACCCCGGCCGCGGCGTTGCCGATCCGGAACGACC
>CALKYH010000303.1 GCA_938003595.1 uncultured bacterium | reverse complement strand
TGCCCAGCACCAGCGGGCGCCAGCCCCAGGGGTCGCGCGCCGCCTCGATGCGGTCGGGAAAGAGGAACAGGATGCTGAACGCGCCCTGCAGGCGCCGGAGCGTCGCCGCCAGCGGGTCGGAGGTGCGCTGCTGCCGGGGCGAGGCCAGCAGGTGGACCACGACCTCGGTGTCGCTGGTGGTGTGGAAGATGTGCCCGTTCTCTTCGTACAGCCGCCGGAGGGCCTCGGCGTTGACGAGATTCCCGTTGTGCGCCACCGCGACCTGGCCATCCACATACTGCTCCAGCAGCGGCTGGGCGTTGCAGGTCAGCGATCCGCCGGCGGTGGAATAACGATTGTGCCCGATCGCGCCGCGGCAGCGGTCGCCCTCCAGGTCCCGCAGCGCCCGCCCGTTGAAGACCTCGGACACGAGCCCCATGCCGGTCTGGGCGGCGAGACGCCGCCCATCGGTCACGGCGATCCCGGCGGATTCCTGGCCCCTGTGCTGCTGGGCGAACAGGGCGAGATAGGAGCGGTGGGCCCCGTCGGGGACGCCCCAGACGCCGAAGACGCCGCATTTTTCCTTGGCTTCGCGCGACTCCGCGGGCTCGACCAGCGGCGAGCGGGCCCCGGCTCCCAGCACGGGGAGGGGGATTCGGCGTCCGGAATCGGGGTGGGGTCTGGTCATCCGACGGGCGGTTCGGGCCTGCGGGGCGATCATAGAACACGGCGCGGCCCTTCGCGCGCCGAGATCGTCCTCGGGACCCCTGAATGCGCGCCGAGGTTGACCGATCGACCGGGCGCCGCTTTACTATCCGCCCCCCCGGTCATCGGAGACCGGGCAGGTGTAGACCGGATCACCAGACGCGGGCCGCAGTCGCGGGACCCCGCAGGATCGCTCCGCAGCGCGGAGCCCTCCCGAGCCGCAACGGTTCGGGCAGACGGAGAAATCGATGGCTCGTTATCTCGGACCGAAGGTCAAGCTCTCCCGCAAGGTCGGCGTCCCCATCGCGGACCTGCCCAAGCACACCGCCAAGCGCCAGCTCAATCCCCCCGGCATCCACGGCTACCGTGGTCGTCGTCTGCGGGACTACGGCCTGCGTCTGAACGAGAAGCAGAAGCTCCGCTACCACTTCAATGTGCTGGAGCGTCAGTTCCGGCGCTACCTGGCGGAGGCGACCCGTCGCCCCGGCAACACCGGCGAGCTGCTGCTGCAGCTGCTGGAGCGTCGTCTGGACAATGTCATCCGTCGCTCGGGCTTCTCGCGCTCCATCTGGGGCGCGCGCCAGCTCGTGGCCCACGGCCATGTCATGGTCAACGGCCGCAAGGTCGATCGCCCGTCGTTCCAGGTCAGCCTGAACGACAAGATCACCCTCAAGCCCAAGGTCCACGGCATGTCCCGCGACGCCATGGAGTCCATGGTCGGCCACATCGTGCCCCAGTGGATCGAGGTCAATCCGTCCGAGCTGACGATCAATGTCGTCGCGCTCCCGACCTCCGATCAGATTCCGTTCGATGTGAACACGAACCTCATCGTCGAGTTCTATCCCTAAGCGCTCACGCGGCCGATCCGCGCGGAGACAGCGCGACTGCGACTGTCCACGCGCGGACCGTGCGGAGAGGTCATGCTCAAGTTCCTCCGCAAGTACAACAAGATCATCCTCGTCGTCGGAGGATCGTTCCTCATGGTGGCGTTCCTCCTGCCCGCGGCGCTCACGCGCGGCGGCGGCGGCGCCAACCCCAAGGTCGTCCGCATCGCCGACGAGACCGTCCACGCCAAGGAGTACCAGGCCGCGGCGGCGAGGGTCCAGCTGTACGAACGGCTCGGCCTGTACGAACGGCTCGGCATCCTCTGGGGCTTTGTCGAGCGGCAGCAGAGCCCCGTCGAGCACTGGCTCATGCTCGCCTACGCGGCGCGCGAGGGCGGCTTCGTCGGCGGCCCCACCGACGGCGCCGAGGTGCTCAACACCTACATCCCGCCCGAGATGCGCGACGCCATCGTCAACAACTACGGCGCCGACGCCGTCTACCTGGCGCTCGCCGAGTGGCGCGGCGTGCTCCGCATGATCAGCACCTACACCGGCGCCGGCCGGCTGTCGGAGTCCGAGGCGCTGCTCCTGGCGCTGGAGATCTTCGACGAGGCCCAGGTCCGCGCCGCCGTGATCGACGCCGAGGACCTGCTCGACGAGGTCCCCGAGCCCACCGAGGAGGAGATCCTCGCTCACTTCGAGAAGTACAAGGACCTGGCGCGGGGCCAGGGCGACTACGGCTTCGGCTATCGCCTCAACGCCGCGATCCAGCTCCGCTGGATCGCGCTCCAGCGCCTGACCCTCGCCGGCGCCGTCAAGCCCGACCCGATCGAGGTCCGCAAGCGCTGGCAGGCCAACCGCACGCAGTACCCCGGCGAGTTCGAGATCGAGCGCGGCGCCGTCGAGCGCGTCGTCCGCGACGAGCAGGTCGAGATCCTCATGCGCGAGGCCGACCAGCTCATCCAGGCCGCGGCCGTCGAGGAGGAGAAGAAGTTCCCCCTCAAGGGCCGCCGGCACGAGGTCCCCGACGACTGGCAGACCCAGGTCAAGCAGCTCGAGGAGATCGGCTTCGACATCGCCAAGGCCGTCGAGAAGCGCACCGGCACGCTCGCGGCGCCGTCCGTGCAGCGGCGCGACCGCTGGCTCGACACCGCCGCCCTCGCCGCCCAGTCCGGCATCGGCCAATCGCAGGTCGCCATCGGCGCCCGGCTCGTGCCGTTCCCCCTCATCATCGATGAGGTGCAGGAGATCGGCGGCCCGGACGCGCGCGGCCCGCAGGTCGGCCTGCTGAACCGCCGCTTCGCCCGCGACCAGATCGGCAACCAGTACTACTACCGCATCACCGACGCCCGCA
>CALKYH010000302.1 GCA_938003595.1 uncultured bacterium | reverse complement strand
CGCCCGCGCGAGGTCCGCACCGCGCACGAGCCCCGGGGCAGGGACGCATCCGCCACGACCGACGCGTGCGCGCCGGAGCCGATCCGCTCCAGCAGCGCTGGCGCATCCTCCGCCGCGGTCGCCAGGTCGTCCGGGTGCACCGCGATCGTCATCTTCGACGCCCCGACCACCCGCGACACCGCCGCCTCCATCTGCGCCAGGACGATCTGGGGGTCGCAGGCCACGGCGCGCTTCACGACCTTCTTCGCCGCAGTGAGCGCCAGCGCCAGCACATCGGTCTTGGACTGCACCAGCATCGCCTCTCGCGCGGACTCGAACGCGTCCAGCCCCTCGCTCCAGGCCTGCATCGTGCTCTCGATCCGGGCCGCCGCCGCCGCCCGCGCTTCGGCGAGGCCCTTGGCGCCGCCCTCGGCCAGCCCCTTGGCGTGGCCCTCGGCGTGGCCCTTGGCGAAGCCCTCCTTCGAGGCGCTCTCGGTCAGCCGGCCGCGCTCGGCGCGGGCCTCGCCCACGATGCGCTCCGCCTCCTGGCGCGCGCGCTCGAGCATGCGCTCGGCCTGCAGGCCGATCTCGGCCAGGTCGAGCACGATCGCGTCTCGGGCGATCGTCGAGGCGTCGGCTCTGCGGATGACGGCCATGGCTCCTGTCGGCTTCCTTCCCCGTCGTTAGACGACCAGGCCCTCTTCGCCGCGCCCGGAGATGACGATCTCCCCGGCGTCCTCCAGCCGGCGCACGACATCGACGATCCGCTGCTGCGCCGCCTCGACATCGCTGACGCGCACCGGGCCCATGAACTCCATGTCCTCCTTGATGAGCTGGCTGGCGCGCTCGGACATGTTCCCGAAGATCTTCTGCTTGAGCTCCTCCGACGCCGTCTTCAGCGCCAGCGCCAGCTCGTCGTTGTCCACTTCCTTCAGGACCGTCTGGATGCCCTTCTCGTCCACCATGTTGATGTCCTCGAAGACGAACATCAGGCGGCGGATCTGCTCCACCAGCTCGGGGTCCTCGGACTCCAGCCCCTCCATGATCTGCTTCTCGGTCGCGCGGTCGATCAGGTTCAGGATCTCCGCCACCGACTGCACGCCGCCGGCCCGCTCCATCGACTGCATGATCATGTTCGACAGGCGCGACTCCAGCCCCTTCTCCACCTCGCGGATGACCTCGGGGTTCGTCTGCTCCATGTCCGCGATCCGCTTGATGACCTCCACCTGCTTCTGCATCGGCAGGCCGCTCACCACCTCCGACGCCTTGTGGTGCGGCAGGTGGCACATGATCAGGGCGATGGTCTGCGGGTGCTCCTCCTGGATGAAGGTCAGCAGGTTCTCGCTCTCGGCACGCTGCAGGAACGAGAACGGCGCCTTCCGCACCTGCGTGTGGATCTGCCCGAGGATCTTCTCCGCCAGCTTGGGGTCCAGCGACTGCTTGAGCAGCACCTTGGCGTAGTCGAGGCCGCCCTCGTTCATGTGCTGCGTCGCCATCGAGATGTTGTAGAACTCCTCGACCACCGCGTCGCGCACATCCGGCGGCACGCGCCCCAGGCTCGCCAGCTCGCGCGTCACCTGCTCCACCGAGTCGGTCGGCAGCTTCTTGAGGACCTCGCCCGCCACCTCCGCGTCCATGCCCAGCAGCATGATCGCCGCCTTGGTCAGGCCGTCGAGCTTGTCGGGGTCGTTCGAGAGTTTCTCACCGGGCTTGCGTGGCATAGGAGCGCTCTCCAGCGCGGGGTCGTCGAATCGATCTCACTCGTCGGACTGGATCCACCGGTTCAGCAGCATCGCCGTGTCGTCCGGATTCGTCCGGACCAGCTCTTCCACCTGCTCGCGCAGCTTGCGGGACTTGATGTGCTCGTCGGTCAGCTCGATGCCCGCCAGCGCGGCGTCGGCCTCGTCCGCCTCGCCGACCACATCGCTCCCGCGCTGCAGCGCCGGCGGCATGCCCACCAGCTCCTCGGCCGAGGGCAGCGGGTCGGTCCGCGTGGCCTTGCGCACCATCATGAGCATCATCGCCAGCGCCACCAGCGCCAGCCCGCCCAGCGCCGCGGTCTTGATCGCGCCGGACATCGGCGCCGCCAGCGACGCCACGCCGCCCAGCGCGCCCGCCTGCGCCGCGTTGTCCAGGCCCCCGCCCAGCAGGCGATCCAGGTCCGGGATCATCGACACCACCACCTCGCCCGCCGAGCCCGCGCCCTCCGGCGCGCCCGCGGACGAATCCACCTGCGGCTGCACATCCGCGCGGATCCGGTCCATCTCGCGCTGGGCCAGCGGGCCCAGGTCCTGGTCCGTCGGCTCCGGCGCCGCGCCCCCCGCCGCCGGCGCGTTCTCCGCGCGCCACAGCGCCGCGAAGTACGAGCGCGGGATGTTGATCGTCGCGTTGATCTTCAGCGGCATCCCGCGCGGGTCCACCACGCGCTCGGTCGTCCGCCCGAACTCGGTCTGCATCTCGGCGTCGGCCCGCTTCTCGGAGAACTTGGTCGCCGCCGCGGCCACGCGGTTGATGTCCAGGCCCACATTGCTCCGCACGCCCGGCTCCGCCGCCGCCAGCGGGGCGCTCTCGACGCGCTCCTCCGTCGTCTCCCGCAGCGGCGCCGTCACCGTGCCCTTGCCCACATCCAGCACGCGGTTCGTCTCCGACACCGTCCGGCGCACATCCACCTGGGCGTTGACCGCGATCACCACCCCGGGCACATACCCCAGCAGCGACAGCAGGCGGTCCCGCGTCCGCTCCTCGACCTTCGCCGCGTGCTCGAGATAGGTCCCCGCCGCGGCCATGTCCTCGTTCCGCGCCCGGCGCTGGCGGTTGTTCGACCCGTCGATCACCCGCACGCTGTCCACATCCAGCCCCGCCCGGGCGCTGGCGATCAGGTTCGCCACCGCGTCCACCGTGTCCTGGTCGATCGGGGCGCCGCTCACCGTGAACACCGTCGCCGACGCCGTCGGCTTCCGCGCCGCCATGCCCAGGCCCGAGGGCGCGGGCACATCGATGATGACATTCGCCTTCCGGATCCCGCGGAACTGCCCGATCACCTTGCTCAGCTCGTTCTGCAGCGCGATGACCTCGAACTGCTTCTTGTCCGCCGCGGACCAGGTCCACGAGGTCTTCTGCGCCAGGTTGCTGAACAGCAGCGAGGTGTCGTCCGGGAGCGCCCCCTCCTGCCCCATCTGCGCCACCAGCGTGCTCTGCATCCCCGCCGGCACCAGCACCTTGCCCCCCGGCCCGATGCGGTGCGGCAGCGCGCGATCCTTCAGATAGCTCGCCGCCCGCGTCTGCGCCTCGGGAGAGTCCACCGGCAGCAGCTCCACCATCGAGGGCTGAGCCGTCCACAGCGTGACGAGGAACAGCGTCATCCCCATCACCACCACGAGGCTGCCGATCAGCAGCTTCTGCGTGACGGTCAGGGAAGTCAGCGACGACCTGATCCGGGCAAGGATCTGCCCTAGCCGGTCCATAGTGTTCGGCCTCCTTGCCGATGCGAACCACCGTGCGCTCCGCGCACGCGCCACCAGACGAAAGCCCGTGGCCGCTCGTCTTAGTTCGGGCGGCGCCCGCTTTTCACTTGAATGACCCCGGCCGCCTCAGCCGCCCCCCGCCCAGCCGCCGAACCTGCTTCCCGGCTCAGACGCGGATCTGCTTCAGCTCGTCGTACGCCTCGACCACCTTGTTCCGCACCTGCAGCAGCATCCGGAACGCCGTGTCGGCCTTCTGGGTCGCCATCAGCACGCCCTCGACATCGTCCCGACGACCCGTCTGCAGGTCCTCGATCGCGGCCGTCGCGTCCTGCTGGAGCTTGTTCACCTGGTTCAGGTTCTCCAGGAGCAGGTCCTTGAAGGTCGGCGCGTTCGGGTCCACCGGCTGGCCGCCGGCGGGGGTCGCGGGGTTTCCGGGGCGCGGCTGCAGCGGGTTCACCGCTCCGGCGCCGCCGATCAGTCCCAGGGGGTCGCTCATGACCAGTTCCTCAAAGCGCCGCGCAAAGACGACGCGCAACAATTACCCAAGGATGCGCAAAGCCTGCCCCATCATCGTCTTCGTCGCCTCGGCCGCCGCAATGTTGGCCTCGTAGGCCCTGGCCGCCTCCAGCGCGTTCACCTGCTCGATCATGGGGTCCACATTGGGGTACAGCACATAGCCCGCCATCTCGTGCCCCTCCGGGAACGCGAACGGGTTCGTCGGGTCGTATCGGGGCTCGAACGGCGCGGAATCCTCCGCGATCTCGGCAACATGCACCCCGCCGGCCCGGCCCACCCGGCTGCTCGAGGTCGGGTCTCCCGGGGCCATCATCGTGATGCGCCGCCGGTACGGGTTCGGATTGCCGTCCGCGTCCGCCACGGCGTCCGCGTTCGCGATGTTGGCCGAGATGACCTCCAGGCGCGTCCGCTGGGCCACCATGCCGCTGGTCGAGATGTCCAGAGATCCGTACATGGCTGCCTCATGCCCCCTCCGGGGGCGTCTCGTCCTTTAGATACGGCCCGCAATCGCTGTGCCGAGCTGGTTGTATCGCGACCGCAGCAACTCCGTCGCCACGCGGTGCTGACTCACATTCTCCACCTGGTCCTGCATCAAACGCTCCACATCGCGGTTGTTCCGGTCGTGGAACAGCAGCCCGGGGCGCGGCTCCTGCGGCAGCAGCCGGAACCCTCCGTGGTCATCCGCCCGGATCGCACGCGTCGAGCGGAAGCCCAGCTCCCCCCGGTGCCCGCCCCACCGCTCCCGCCGGCGGTTGACCGCCTCGCCCAGGAGCGTCTGGAACTCCGCCGGGGGCACATCCTTCTGGATGAAGTCCGGCGTGTCGATGTTGGCGATGTTGTGCGCCAGGATCCGCTGCCGCGCCGAGGCGAACTGGATCGTCGCCTCCAGGGAGGGGATCGCGTCGGCGGTGGCCAGCTCACGGATGAACATGCCGAGCCCATCCGCAATCGGGGCGCCAAACCGCCCGGGGCGGCTCAGTACATGATGGGGTTGACCGGCGTCTGGCTCTCGTCCGGCGCCGCGGGGCGGTAGGCGTCGAAGACCGTCTCGATCTCCGGGCGGGCCTTGAGGAAGGCGTCCACCGCGTCGGGGTCGAACTG
>CALKYH010000301.1 GCA_938003595.1 uncultured bacterium | reverse complement strand
CCTCTACTATGTCGAGGGCAACTTCGGATCCCGCAAGGGCATCGAGGTCGGCTCCATCACGGCGCACCCGCAAGGCATCCCTCACGGCCCGCACCCCGGCACCGTCGAGCCGTCGCTGGACGCCACCTTCACAGGCGAACTGGCCGTCATGTGCGACACCTTCCGGCCGCTCTTCCCCACCAAGGCCGCGCTCGGTCTCGACGATCCGAAGTACCCCGCCAGCTGGCAGGGCGAACACTTCCCCCTCGCCGCCGCGCACCTGGCCGACGGCCGCCCCATCAACGGCCAGACCCAGAACGGCATCCTGCCCCCGCTCCCCGACAAGGCCAAGATCGCCGACACCTGGACCTGACCGCGCCCGGAATCTCGATCGCCGCGCCGGGCGCCATGGTCTGGCCGTCCTCGGCGAGGCCATGCCGACCAAGAACCCGCCGCCCCACACGGCGCAGGCCGACAAGCGCCCCCGGTACGCTCTACCCGAGCATGCCCGGCCCGGATCGTCCATCGCCGCGTTGGCGCCACCCCTCCAACAACCACGCGGCACGCGCGCTCAACCACATCCTCAACAGCCCGCGCTACCGCGCGGTTGGCCGCCGTCTCCCCAGCCTCGCCATGGCCAGCGACATCGCCGATGTCGTGTACATCAACTACCTCCTCGACGCCGACGCCCTCGCCCCGTTGGTCCCACCACCGCTCCAACTCCAGCGCCTCGGCCCCGACGGCCGCTTCGCCCTCTTCACATTCCTCACCTTCCGCCACGGCCACTTCGGCCCCCGCTGCTTCGGCCCGCTCCGCCGCGTCTGGCCCTCGCCGATCCAGTCCAACTGGCGCATCCATGTCCTCAACCCGTCCACCGGCGCCCGCGGCGTCCATTTCCTCACCACCGCCATCACCAGTCTTCCCCATGCCATCGCCACGCGCCTCCTCGCCGACGGCGTTTCCATGCACATCCCCCGGCTCGCGCGCCTCGATCGCTCCGAATCGGGCGAGGTTCATCTCCTCCTCGATCCCGGCGCCGGCTCCGCGCCCGACGCCGAAGCACGCCTCCGCCCCGCGCCCGAACCGCGTCTGTCGCCCCCGTGGGACCAGTGTTTCGACAACTGGCGTGCCTTTCTCGCCTACTGCGTGCCGCAGGACCGCGCCATTTGCGTCGCCCGCGGCCGCGTGATCCGGCAGGAGATCGATCTCGGCATCCCCCTGGACGCATGCCAGCCCCTCGCGGGCCAAGTCGATTCGGCGGCCGCCCGAGCAATCGCAGGAGACGCCGCGCCCCTCTGTTTCCTCGTGGACCGTGTCGCGTTCTCGTTCCATCGGCAGGAGACCGATTCCTGAGCGCCGACCCGCGCAGAATCATCCACATCCGAGGCGTCGCGCCGCTCCCGCCCCGTCCACTTGTGACCCCCTCCCCCAACCTTTAGCATCCCGCTCAGTGCCGCCCCTCCGCACCGTCGAGAACCGCGCGTGACCGTTCCCGCCCCACGGCGGAGCGCTCGCCTCTGCGCCGCGGCGCTCTGCGCCGTCTGCGGCCTTGTCGTCGGCGCCGACACCGGCACATTCGCCCGGCAGCCCTACCTCGATATCCAGACCGCGCCGCCGCAGGCCTCCTTCAACGGCCTCCACTTCGGCGGCATGGTCCTTCAGACCGAGGTCCAGCCCTTCCCGCTCGAACTCCGAGCCGCCCGCGCCTGGGCCTGGCAGGACGGCCCCGCCCAGCGCCTCCTGCTGGACCGCGATGTCGAGGTTGTCATCTCCGACCGACGCTTCCACGCCTCGCAGGCGGTCGTCTGGCTGGAGACCGTCGCCGGCGGCACGCCGGACCGCCCCCGCCGCCAGGCCGCGTTCTACTTCGCCGACCTGCGCGACCCCACCGCCGCGCCCGAACTCGCTACCCGCGCCCGGCGGCTGCTCGTCACCGTGGTCTTCGAGGGCGATGTCGCGCTGAGCGTCGACCGGCTGGAGCGATCCCGCTC
Source organism: uncultured bacterium (assembly GCA_938003595.1). GTDB lineage: Bacteria > Planctomycetota > Phycisphaerae > Phycisphaerales > UBA1924 > JACVCK01. Next base: position 13,019 of record CALKYH010000301.1, on the reverse strand, counting down.
CGACCAGCCCCTCGTCGCCGAGGGCGAGCAGCGCCTCGGCAGGTTCGTCCGCGACTTCTTCTATCCGCCCGCTCCGGGCGCCCCGGCCGAATCCCCCCGCCCGGGAGCGCGCCCGCCCGCTCGGCCGGCGGCGCCCGGCTATGTCCCCGGCGAGGGCGGCCAGGCCCCGCCGCCTGTCGCCTTGACGCCATCGATCCCTGCCCCGCCCGAGGACCCCGCCCTCGGCCCCGCCGAGCGCACCGAGCCCATCATCCCCGCCGAGGGCGTGGTCACCTTCTTCGGCCCCGAGCGCTCGCTCGTGACGGACAAGGAGGAGAACGCGCTGGTCATCTCCGGCGGCGCCGCGGTGTCGTTCGTGGACGCCGCGCGGGGCCGCAACCTCCAGCTCACCGCCCAGCGCGCCGTGGTGTTCCTCGACCCCGGCGCCGTGACCGACGCGCTGGAGGCCGGCGTCGGCTCCGTCCGGGGCGTGTACCTCGAGGGCGCGGTCACCGCGACCGACGGCCAGTACACCCTGCGCGGCGAGAAGCTCTACTACGACTTCAACACCAACCGCGCCCTGGTGCTCGACGCCGTCTTCTGGACCTACGACCAGCAGCGCGCCATGCCGCTGTATGTCCGCGCCAACGCCATCCGCCAGGAATCCGAGAACCAGTGGACCGGCGAGGGCGTGAAGCTCTCCAACTCCTCGTTCTACGAGCCGCACCTGTCCATCGGCGCCGAATCCGTCACCATCACCCGCAAGAAGCCCGACGAATCCGTCGGCGGCGTGGACCGCTTCAGCGTGGACGCCAAGGGCCCCGTCGTCCGCGCCGGCGGCCTGCCCGTCCTGCCCCTGCCCCGCTACCGGGGCGACCTGAGCAACCCGCCTCTGCGCGGCATATCCCTCGGCTCGCGCGACGGCAATGTCGTCATGCGCACCTCGTGGGACCTGCTCACCCTCCTGGGCGTGGACAAGACCGGCGGCTTCGACTCCACCCTGCTGCTCGACGGCTACTTCGACCGCGGCCCCGCCGTCGGCACGGACACCGAGTGGAGCTCCGAGGACTCGCAGGGCTCGCTGTTCGGCTACTTCATCTACGACAACGGCACCGATGACCTGAGCAGCGGCGCCGAGATCAAGCGCAATGACGACCCCCGCGGCATGGCGGCGTTCGAGCACCGCTGGCAGATCGCCGACCCCTGGACCCTCTTCCTCGAGGGCTCCTACATCTCCGACCCGGCGTTCGTGGACGCCTTCTTCGAGGGCTTGGCCGACAATCGGCGCGAGTTCACCAACTCCGCCTACCTGCAGCGCATCGACGACCGCTCCATGTTCTCGCTCGAGCTGCGCCAGGCCTTCAGCGACTTCACCGCCAACGAGTACATCCAGGAGAGCGCGGGCTACACCGTCGAGCGCCTCCCGGACGCGCGCTACAGCCGCATCGCCGACACCTTCCTCGACGGCGCGGTCAACTGGTCGTCCGAGTACTCCATCTCGCGCATCGGCATGAACTTCACCGAGCCCGATGTCTCGGAGTTCGGTTACAACACTCCCGCGCGCTCCGAGGCCGCCTTCGGGCTCCAGCCCAACCAGAGCCTCGCCGACCGCCTGAACGCCCAGGGCTACATCGAGGACTATGTCACCCGCGCCGACACGCGCCAGGAGATCTCCGTCCCCTTCAGCCTCGGCCCCCTGAACATCACCCCCTTCGGCGTCGGGCGCATCACCGCCTACGACAACGACTTCACCGCCTTCTCCCCCGACGAGGACGACAAGGTCCGCCTCTTCGGCGCCGGCGGCGTGCGCTTCTCCACCACACTCACGAAGGTCGACGACTCCGTCAGCAGCGAGTTCTTCGACCTCAACCGCATCCGCCACATCATCGAGCCCTCCGCCACCATCTGGTACGGCACGGCCAACATCAACCAGGACGACCTGCCGATCTACGACGACAACATCGAGTCCCTCGCCACGGGCACCGCCGCACGCGCCGGGCTCACCAGCACCTGGCAGACGATGCGGGGCGGCGAGGGCGCCTGGCACAGCGTGGACTGGCTCGTCCTCCGCGCCGACTATGTGTGGGCCAGCGACGATGTGGACCGCGAGTATGTCATCGGCCGCTGGTACGACGCCCGGCCCGAGCTGTCCTCCATGGGCGAGTTCCTCGACTTCGAGGGCCTCTGGCAGGTCTCCGACCCCGTCGCCATCACCGGGCGCACCATCTACGACTTCGATTTCGACGAGTTCACCCGCACCAGCGCGGGCGTCCTCTTCGACCACGGCGGCATCTTCAGCGGCTATGCGCAGGTCCTCATCGTCGATCCCATCGACTCGACCATGCTCGACCTCGGAGCCCAGTACCAGCTCACCCGCAAGTACTATGTGCAGGCCGCCGCCATCCTCGACCTCGAGGCCAGCGAGCTCCAGAACATCGCCTTCGGCGTCGAGCGCCGCTTCGAGCAGTGGGCCTTCGAGGTCGCCGTCGGCTACAACGACATCACCGGCGACACCTCCATCGGCTTCGCCCTCCGCCCGCGCGGCGCCGGCTCCTGGCGTGGCCGCTACGGCGCCGAGCCCGAGCTGAACCCCTTCGGCCTGCTCCGCTGATCCGCCCAACCCAAAAGCGATGACGCCCGTGTCGTACAAACACGGGCGCCGGAGGGATGGACTTGGCGAACGGGCTCAGCCCTTGATGGCCGTCACCTTCACCAGCATGTGCCGCTGGCGGTGGCCCTGCTTGCGCTTGTAGTTCTTGCGCCGCTTGTACTTCACGATGTCGATCTTCTCGCCCTTCACATCGCGCTCGACGATGTCCGCCGTGACCGAGGCGCCGGCCAGGTACGGGGCGCCGATCTTCGCGGCCTTCTCGCCGTCGCCGATGAGCAGCACCTTGTCGAAGGTCACCGTCGTGGCGTCCTCCGCGAGGGTGCGCAGATCCACTTCCAGGATCGCGCCGGGCTTGACGGTGAGCTGGCTGCCGCTGTCTTCGATGATCGCGTACTGCACTGAGAAAACTCCGAGGCTCCGGACGCGGGCTCGACGGGGGACCGGGAGTCGGTCCGCAGGGGGAGAAAGGTCGAGGGCAACACGCGGCCAGGAAATGGTGAACCGGCCATTCTAAGCCACCCCGGGGATCCCGGCAAACCCGGAAGCCACTCCGGAAGCCCACTCTGAGGGGCCTTCGACGAAGAATCAGATGGTTCTGCCCCCCCTCTCCCTTTGGGGGAGAGGGCCGGGGAGAGGGGATGCAGCGCGTCTCGCTCGCCCCCGCCGCCTCACTCCACCGTCGGCATCCACTTCGCCAGCAGGTCGCACGCCGCCTTCAGGTCCCGCTTGTCCACCATCTCCGTCACCGTGTGGATGTACCGGGTGCCCACCACCAGCCCCGCCGCCTTGCAGCCCAGGCCGATCTGCTGGGCCGCGGCGCCGTCCTGGCCGCCCCGGGCCAGGATCGTCCGCTGGACCGCGATCTTGTGCTTCCTGGCCACCGCCTCCAGGTCGTCGATCAGGTCCGCATCGGAGATGAACGACGAATCCATGATGTGCAGCCCGGCGCCCTCGCCCTGGCGGTTCACCGCCTCCTCCTCCGGCACCCCGGGGGTGTCGCACGACAGGGACACATCCAGGCCCACCGCATAGTGCGGCTTGACCGCGGCGGACGCCGTCTTGGCGCCGCGCAGCCCCACCTCTTCCTGCACCGTGAACGCCACATGCACCTCGGCGCTGTGGGCGTCGCCGGACTTGTCCAGCGCCCGCACGCTCTCGATGCCCAGCCAGCAGGCGACGCGGTTGTCGAGCGCCTTGCTCACGACCTTGTCGCCCATCTCCAGGAACGGCTCGTTCATGACCACCATGTCGCCGACGGTGACGCGCTTCTTCACCTCGTCGGCGGGCAGGCCCAGGTCGAGCATGAACTCCTTGACCTCGGGCACCTTCTTGCGGTCTTCCTCGCTGGAAATATGGATCGGTCGGCCGCCGGGATTCATCACCGCGGGCAGGTCGCCCTTGCGGGTGCAGACGGTGACGCGCCGGGAGAACAGGTTCCGCGTGTCGAAGCCGCCGACCGCGTTCACCCGGACAAAGCCCCGGGCGTCGATGTAGCTGACCAGGAACCCGATCTCGTCCATGTGGCAGGGGAGCATGATCCGCGTGGGCTCCTTGGACTTGCCCTTGCCTTTGGCGCCGCCCCGGGGGTCGCGCCGGCAGAGCAGGTTGCCCATCGGGTCCTCGCGGACCTCGTCGAACAGGCCCTTGATCTCCTTCTTGATCAGGTCGCGGACGCGCCCCTCACGGCCCGGGACGCCGGGGGTCTCGCACAGACGCTTGAGCAGTTCGATGTTCACGGAGTTCTCCTGCCCGGGCCTCGGGCGCGCCCGAGATCGTCGGGAATCGCCGGAGGCCGCCGCGGGCTCGCGTATAGTTTTCAGTGGCCGCGACGGATCGCGGCGGACCAAGGCAGTGCAGACAGAGGATCCCCGCCCCCACCGATGGGAGGGGCGGGACAAGGACGCGGATCATGGCCCGAGTGTCGCCGCTACGCAAGGAGCACCAGCACGCCGAGGCGTCGTTTCTGACCTACGGCTCGCCCTCGGGCGCCGAGCAGAGCGGTCCCGGCCCCGTCCCGGCGGTCGATGTCGTGGAAACCTTTGGGGAGTTGGAGAGCGAGTACGCCGCGATCCGCAAGGGAGCCCTGCTCGTGGACTGGCCCCAGAGAGGCACGATCGAGGTGACCGGGGCGGACCGGATCGAGTTCCTGAACCGCATGGTCACGCAGGGGATCAAGGACCTGCAGTCGCACCACACGGCGCGAGCGTTCTGGCTGAACCGCAAGGGGCGCATCGACGCCGATCTGCGCCTGATCGAACTCGGCGGCCGCATGCTCATCGACCTGGATATCCACGCCGCGAAGGCGACGGTCGACGGGCTCGGGGGCTTTGTCTTCTCCGAGGACATCCAGCTGACCGACCGCACCGATGCGCTGCACCGCATGGCGCTGCACGGTCCAACCGGCCCCGCGCTGCTGCGCGAAGTGAGCGTGCTGGCCTCCGGCCCGTCGCTGGGCGACCTGCGCCCGGGCATGGCGTGCGTCGTGTCGCTGGACGGCCGCAAGGTGGTCGTGGGTCGCTGGGACTCGACCGGCGAGGTCGGGCTCGAGCTGACGATGGACACGACGGATGTGGAGTTCGTCTGGCGGCGCCTCATCGAGACGGGCGTGGTCCACAACGGCGAGCACGAGGCCGACGCGAAGGTGGGCCCGCCGGTCGGGGCGCGTCGATTCCGCCTGCGCGCCGGCGGCTGGGCGGCGTACAACATCGCGCGGATCGAGGCGGGGACAGCGCTGTTCAACATCGACTTCGGCCCGCAGTCGCTGCCGGCCGAGTCCGGCGTCATCGACGACCGTGTGTCGTTCACCAAGGGCTGCTACCTCGGCCAGGAGGTGGTGGCGAGGATGAAGTCGCTCGGCCACCCCAAGCAGACCCTGGTCGCGCTGCGCGTGGACCGCCGCGCGAGCGAGCTGCACGACACGGCTGGCATGCTTCCTATGCAGCCCGTGACCGGCGGGTTTGTCTACGCCGTGCCCGAAGGCGGGTCGGAGGCCGACGCCGAGGCCGTGGGCGCGGTGACCAGCAGCGCCCTGGCGCCGATGCTGTCCGGCGCCCCCGTGGCGCTGGCGCAGGTGAAATGGAAGTGGACGCCCCCCGGCACGAAGCTGCTCGTGGACGCCGAGAACACCCGCCTGCCCGCGGTTGTGCAGGACGGCCTGCGGTTCTGGCCGAAGTCCTAGGGACATGGAGCCCGCCGCCCCGACACTCCTGGCGCTGCAATCGGTCACGGTGCGGTACGCGCTGCGACGGGGCCTGTTCGATCGAGGCCCGCGCGTGCGGACGGCGCTGGACGGCGTCTCGCTGACCATCGGCGCCGGCGAAAGCATGGGCGTGGTGGGCGAGTCCGGCTCGGGCAAATCCACCATGGCGCGCGCGGCGATGCGCCTGATCCCGATCCACTCCGGGCGCGTGCTGCTCGAGGGGCGGGACATCACCGTCGCGCCGGAGCGCGAGCTGCGCCCGCTGCGAAGGCGCGTCCAGATGATCTTCCAGGACCCCGGAGGTTCGCTCGATCCGAGGATGACCGCCGCGGACATCGTCGCCGAGCCCCTGCTGGCGCACCGGGTCCTGAACACCCGCGCGGCGCGCGAGCGTGCGCGGACCCTCCTGGAACGCTGCGGCCTGCGCAGCGACAGCGCCTCGCGCCGGCCCCACGAGTTCTCCGGGGGTCAGCGCCAGCGCATCGCCATCGCGCGGGCGATCGCGCTCGAGCCCGCCCTGCTGGTCTGCGACGAGCCGACCAGCGCCCTGGATGTCTCGGTGCAGGCGCGGATCCTGGACCTGCTGGAGGAGCTTCGCCGCGAGCGGGGGCTGGCCCTGCTGTTCATCAGCCACGACATCGCCGTCGTCGAGCGGATGTGCGAGCGGATCGCCGTGATGCGGGCGGGCAGGATTGTGGAAGTCGGCGCCTCGGCGCGCGTGCTGCGCGAGCCGGAGGAGCCCTACACGCGGGCGCTCATCAAGGCGGTGCCTCGAATGCCCAGCGCGGCATGAGGTTCACCTGGCTCAGGGCCCCATCGGCGGCGGGCCGCCCTGGAAGAAGCCGAAGAGCCAGAAGATGAACAGCACGACCATGACCAGCGCCACGCCGACGGCGAGGTTCCTGGCCTTGTTCGGCCCGACCCACTCGCCGTCCGCGCTCTCGCCGATGTCGACCTCGTTCCAGTCGATATCCACCGAGTCCGAACGGCGCTGCTCGAGCGCCGCCCTCGCGGCCTCCACCTGGTCGCGTCGCACCATCACCGGGACGCGCCCGCCGGTGCTGGGCGAGGTGTTCGCATCGCCGGTCATCATGGTGAGCGCCTTGGCCGTGATGCCCGCCTCCGCGAGCGTCTCGACGATGATGCCCGCCTGAAACTCGTTCGCGGCGTCGAGGAGCTGCACGATGTCGTCGGGGTGTTGTGCCATTATTCCATTCTAGTCCGAATCAGCCCCACCACCGCTCGCCCCACAGGGACAGGTTGATCATGGGCCACGCGAACTGCCACGCGTGCTCGGGATTCGCGCCGACGGACTCGATCGCCGCGGGCGTGAAGACTTCCTGCGCGAACGCCGAGCGGCGCAGCGCGGGGGCCTGGTCGGCGATCCAATGCTGGAACGGAAGCGGGAAAGACGCCTTGGGCCGGTCAATGACCTCGTCGGGCACGGCGCCCCGGAACGCTTCACGAAGTGCGATCTTGGTGCGGGGCGCCTGGTCGGGGTCCAGCCCCAGCGGATCGGCGCCGCCGGCGACCGCGAGGGCGGCCTCGAACTTCACGCGCATGGGGAACGAATCGGCCAGCGCCGCGACCACGGCGTCCGCGAAAGGTGTGCGCCCCTCGACGCCGGCCAGCATCGTCGCCGTGTCGAGCCTCTGGAGCAGACCCGTCAGGTTGATTCTGCGCTGCAGGCGCAGGTGGGCGTCGAGCGTCGCGGGCGCCGCGCCGGCGCGGAGGTCGCCGTCGTCGCTGGCGGCCTCGTGGGCGCAGCGCTCGAACTCGGTCGTGTAGTAGCGTCGCAGCCAGCGGTCCTGCTGGGCGTCGGCCCAGACGCGATCGTGCAGCGCGGCCTGCTTGACGGCCGGGAGCATCCACGCGTTCGACTCCAGCTCGAACACGCCCGGGTGAGGCGTCTCCGCGCCGCCGAGCCGCGCCTCCATGAAGCGTGCGGCGCTCACCATGGGGGCGAGGTAGCCGGCGAAGAGTTCATCCGCGCCCTCCCCCGAGAGCGTCACCACGCAGCCATCGGCGCGCAGGCGCGAGGCGACGGTGTAGATCGCCGTCTCGTTCGGCGTGCTGAGCGGCACGCCTTGCCGCCGCACCATCTCGGCCCAGGTGTCGCGGAACAACTCCCGGTGCACGACCGCCTCGGCGTGGCGCGTGCCGATCTGCCGCGCGGCGAGGCGGGCGAAGAACAGATCGTTGTCCGGCGCGCCCATCGCGGCGCCCTCGCGGGCGCCGGCGCAGTAGGTGCGGAGCTCCGGCATGGCGCCCTTGGCCAGCGTGGCGATGACCGTGCTGTCGAGCCCGCCGCTGAGCAGGGCGCAGGTCGGCACATCGGCGCGCAGGTGCAGCCGCACGGACTCGGCGATCTGCTCGCGGACCATGCGGGCGGCGTCGGACTCCTCGATGGTGTCGTCGCCGACGGCGGGGCTGCGCCAGTAGTCGATGAGGCGCACGACCGGCGCGGCGCCGCTGAGATCGCACTGGGCGGCCTGCCCGGGGCCGAGCGCGTGAACGCCCTCGAACATTGTCTCGTCGCCGAGAACCGTGCGGATCGTCGTCAGGTACGCGCTGACCATCCGCCAGTTGGGTCGCGCGCCGATGCGTGGATGCTCGACGATGGGGCCGGGCTCGCTGGCGAAGACGATCTCGCGCGGGCCGGTGTGGAAATACAGCGGCTTGACGCCGAGCGGGTCGCGCGCCAGCGTCAGCACGCCCAGGCGCGTGTCGTAGAGCGCAAAGGCGAACATGCCCCTTAGGCGGGGCAGGGCGTCCATCCCCCAGTGAGCAAGGGCCAGCAGCACGGTCTCGGTGTCGCACTGCGTGCGGAAGACGGCGCCTCGCTGCTCAAGGTCGCAGCGCAGCTCGGCGTCGTTGTACAGCTCGCCGTTGTAGACAAGCGCGAAGCGCCCGTCCTCGGTGCGCATCGGCTGGTTGGCGCCGGCGCCGGGCTCGATGACGCTGAGCCGGCGGTGGCCGAGCATGACATTCTCGTGCTTCCAGAACCCCGCGGCGTCGGGGCCCCGATGGGTCAGCAGGTCGCGCAGACGGAGGAACTCACGCTCGTCGATCGACGGAGCGCGTCCGGACAATGCCGCGACGCCATAGAGACCGCACATGCAGGGCTGCTATCGGGCGATCCGGCCCCCGGCCATCACGCGGCGTCGCCTCGCCAGCGCCGGACGGACGAGGGCGGGTCATCCTCGGGCTCCTGAACGCACTCCCAGATGCGCGGTCCGGCGCCGAAGTCGGCCTGGAACACGACCCGGTCGCTGCCCTCGATCGTGACCTGGCAGACGCCCTCGGCGACACGCTCCACCCTGCCCCGGCCGCCGGCGACGGGCCCCTCGTAGGCCAGATAGAGCGGGCGGTGGTCGGGCAGGCGCTCCAGGGTCACGCCTGTCCCGCCCGCCCAGCAGTCGATGCGCTCGTCCACCCGGAAGGAGATCACCGGCCCCGCGCCGACGCCGGCCCTGTCGCCGTCCCGGGCGATGAGCCAGTCGTAGTGCCAGGTCCCGTCCGGAAGCGTGTGTTGCAGGAGCACCGTCCGAGGCATGATCCGGATCCTCCATGGGCCCGCACGATCTCGCCATGATTGCTTCGGCTCATGCCGCCGTCGAGGGCAGTCCGATAGGATGGGCGCCGAAGGAGCCGATCCCGATGATTTCTCGCCGCATCGCCGTCGTCGCTTTAGCCGCCTCCTGCCTCTTTCTCGGCGCCTGCGCCGAACGCACCCCAGAACGGGCGGAGGCCAACGGGTTGCACTACCTGAAGGTCCAGCAATACGACCGCGCCGTGGCGGACCTGTCCTACGCCGTGGACAAGGAGCCCGGGCGGTTTACCTCGCGGCTCGGTCTGGGCGAGGCCCTGATCGGCGCCGGCAAGCCGGACGCCGCGCGGACCCAGCTGGAGGTCGCCTACACCCTGCGGCCCAACGACACCGAGGCGATCGACGCCCTCGCGACGGCCATGCTGGAGTCCGGCGACAAGAACGCCATGTCCAAGTTCCTCAAGGGCTTAGCGACACGGAACCAGACCGTGGACGCCTGGATGCGCTACGGCCGCTTCTCCCAGATGGCCGGCGATTTCGACGAGGCCCGGACGGCGTACATCAACGCCGCGAAGCTGGACAAGGGCCAGACGATCGAGCCCCAGCTGGCGTTGGCGTACCTGTACGAGGAGGCCGGAGACCTCGACAACGCCCTGCTGCGTCTGCGGATGGCCCTGTTCCTGGCCCCCGAGAGCGAAGAGATCCAGGAGCGGATCCGGTTCCTGGGCGCGACGCCCGGGCCGACCTTCGCCCTGGTGCCGCTCGAGGCCCAGTGACCCGGTTCTCGGACCTGTCCAAGCCCGCTTGACGCCGGGAACGGGGTTTCTACACTTTATCCGGATAAACGGATGAAGCGTTCCCCCGCACGAACCGAGCTGACCGATCGGCTGGCCGCCTTGGGCGAGCTGGTCCGCCTGCGCATCCTCCGGCTCCTGGAGCGCGAGGAACTGAGCGTCGGCGAGATCGCGCAGGTCTTCCAGTCGCCGCAGTCCACGATCAGCCGGCACCTGAAGCTGCTCTCGGACGGCGGCTGGCTGGTGAAGCGGGCACGCGGCGCCGCGACCATGTACCGGCTTGTGCTGGACGACCTGCCCGTCGAGAGCCGGGCGCTGTGGCTGACCGTGCGTGAGCAGATGGGCGACTCGCCCGAGCTGGAAGAGGACCTGCGCCGACTGGCCTCGGCCCTGGCCGAACGCCGGACGGACAGCCTGGCGTTCTTCGGCCAGGTCGCGGGCGAGTGGGACGGGCTCCGCAACGACCTGTTCGGCGCCTCGTTCACCACGCAGGCGCTGCTGGCGCTGCTGAACCCCGAGTGGGTGGTCGCGGACCTGGGCTGCGGCACGGGCAACGCGAGCGAGGCGCTGGCGCCGTTCGTCAGGAAGGTCGTGGCCGTGGACCAGTCCGGCGCCATGCTGCAGGCGGCGCGCAAGCGTCTGCGGGGCTTCGCAAACATCGAGTTCGTCGAGGGCGACCTGGACAACATGCCGCTCGCGCCGGGGAGCCTGGACGCCGCGGTGTGCGTGCTGGCGCTGCACCACCTGGACGAGCCGATCTCGGCGCTGCGGAGCGCGCACCGGGCGCTGCGTCCGGGCGGGCTGATGCTGGTGATCGACATGGTGGAACATGACCGCGCCGACTACCGGCGATCCATGGGCCACAAGCAGCTGGGATTCTCGGCGGAGCGGATGGCTGGGCTGTTCGCGGAGGCCGGGTTCCAGAGGGCTCGGGTGATCCCGCTGCCGGCGGACGCCGCGGCGCTGGGGCCCAGCCTCTTCGTCGCCGTCGGCGAACGAGCCGGCGGACATCACGACCGACGACCTTGATGGAACACACCCGCGGGCGCACCGATCGCCCCCGCATCGAACGACATACGCAACGGACTCATACAACAGGAGCCTCGACCGTGCCGACCGCCACCGCTTCGAAGAACTTCATGTCCACCGGCCTCCCGCTGACCAGCGACCTCCCGTACAAAGTGCGGAACCTCGCCGAGGCGGACTTCGGCCGCAAGGAGATCCACCTGGCCGAGCACGAGATGCCCGGCCTGATGGCGTGCGTGGACGAGTACGCCAAGAGCCAGCCGCTCAAGGGCGCGCGGATCATGGGCTCGCTGCACATGACCATCCAGACGGCGGTGCTCATCGAGACGCTGGCGAAGCTGGGCGCGGATGTGCGCTGGGCGTCGTGCAACATCTTCAGCACCCAGGACCACGCCGCGGCGGCGATCGCCAAGAGCGGCGTGCCGGTCTTCGCCTGGAAGGGCGAGACGCTCGAGGAATACTGGTGGTGCACCCTGCAGGCGCTGACCTTCCCGGCGGACGAGAACGGCTCCAACGGGCCCAATGTCATGGTGGACGACGGCGGCGACGCGACCCTGCTGATCCACGAAGGCTACAAGGCCGAGCAGCGCTTCGCCAAGGACGGCTCGCTCCCGGACCCCAAGAGCACGGACAACGAGGAGATGCAGGTGGTCTTCACGGTGATCCGCGAGAAGCTCCAGGAGGACCCGACCTTCTGGACCCGCATGGTCCCCCACATCCGCGGCGTCTCGGAGGAAACCACCACCGGCGTCCACCGCCTCTACCAGCTCGCCGAGCAGGGCAAGCTGCTGTTCCCCGCGATCAACGTCAACGACTCGGTCACCAAGAGCAAGTTCGACAACATCTACGGCTGCCGGCACTCGCTGACCGACGGCATCCTCCGCGCGACGGACATGCTGCTGTCGGGCAAGATCTGCGTCATCGCCGGCTACGGCGATGTCGGCAAGGGCTGCGCCCAGTCGCTCGTGGGCCAGAAGGCCCGCGTCTTCGTCACCGAGATCGACCCGATCTGCGCCCTGCAGGCGTGCATGGACGGCTACGAGGTCGTGCGTCTGGAGGACATGCTCCACCGCGCGGATGTGTTCGTGACGGCCACCGGCAACAAGGACATCATCACCGCCGCCCACATGTCGAAGATGAAGCACAACACGGTGGTCGGCAACATCGGCCACTTCGACAACGAGATCGACATGGCCGGCCTCTACAAGATGGTCAAGGCCGGCAAGGTCGAGCGCGTGAACATCAAGCCGCAGGTCGATGAGTTCCGCTTCAAGGAGGACAAGGCCGCGGGCGTCGAGGCGCACTCGGTCATCATCCTGGCCGAGGGCCGCCTGCTGAACCTGGGCTGCGCGACGGGGCACCCGAGCTTCGTGATGTCCTCCTCGTTCACCAACCAGGTGATCGCGCAGATCGAGCTGTTCAACCACCGCGACAACTACGAGAAGCAGGTCTACACGCTGCCCAAGCACCTGGACGAGAAGGTGGCGCGCCTGCACCTGAACAAGCTGGGCGCCAACCTGACGACCCTGAGCAAGGAGCAGGCGGACTACATCGGCGTGCCGGTCAAGGGGCCGTACAAGCCGAACCATTACCGCTACTGATCGAACCGACAGCATTCCCGGCCCCGGCGCGTCGACGCGCGCCGGGGCTCTTCCAGATCGCCGCACCGCTCGGGATGACCCGCTGGGGCTCCGCCATGCACATCCTCGACATCTTCAACCAGCGCCCCACGACCTTCTCCTTCGAGTTCTTCCCTCCCAAGACCGAGGAGGATTCGCAGGGCCTGTTCGACGCCGCGCGGGAGATGGAGCCGCTCAAGCCTTCGTTCGTTTCCGTGACCTACGGCGCCGGCGGCGGGAC
>CALKYH010000300.1 GCA_938003595.1 uncultured bacterium | reverse complement strand
GTGAGGTCCTTCTCGCTGGCGGCGCGCACGGCGCGGACGGTGGACATGATGCCGCCGCCGGCGCGGAGGATGTCGAGGTAGCTGTCGCCCGCGCGCTTGCGGTCCCACTCGTCGAGGCGGTCGCCGGCCCAGCACAGGTGGGTGTGGCTGTCCACGAACGCGGGCATGACCACGCGCCCGTCGGCCTCGATGACCTCGGCGTTCTCGGGGGGCTCGAGCTTTCCGGCCTTCTCCACGGCCTCGATGTGCTCGCCGACGATGAGGATGTCGGCGCGGTCGATCACGCCGAGTTCGCCCAGCGCGGCGCCGCGCCGGGGGATCGGGCCCCTGGCCATCGTCAGCGCCCGCGCATCACGGATCAACAGCGACATCTATCGACGCTCCCGCACGCCGGCGAGAAAGGTGAGGAAGAGGAACGCCGCGACCCGCGCGGTGCGACCGTAGGGCGCGGCGTCGGGGCCGGGGTCGTCGTTGGGGGGGCTGAGCTCCATGAGATCGAAGTGGCGGACGGAGGGCTCCTCGCCGGCGTTGCGGGCGATGCGCGCGGCCTCCTGGACGCTGAAGCCGCAGGGGCACGGCGCGCTGACGCCGGGGGCCTGGGAGGCGTCGATGGCGTCGAGGTCGAAGGAGACGAAGGTCGGCTCGTGAGTCGCGCTGCGCGAAGTGCGATCGAACGCGAGGCGCAGAGCGCGCTCGTAGGAGCGGGCCTTGTCCACGCCGATGATCGTGGCGCCGCGGCTCGTGAGCCATTCGTGGTGCTCGGCGCTGTTGGCGAAGCGCCCGGCGCCGTACTCGACGAAGCGCTCGGGGTCGAGGAAGCCGCCGTCGATGAGGGCGCGGAAGGGGATGCCGCTGCCGGGTTCGACCGCGGGGTCGCGGACATCCAGGTGGGGGTCGACATTGATCCCGCCGACCGGTCCGCCGGCGTGCTGCGAGAGCGCGCGGACGGCGGGGAAAGTCAGGTCGTGCCCGCCGCCGACGCCGACGACGATGAGGCCCATCTCGTGCAGGGCGCGGGCGGCCTGGGTCACGCGCTCGTGCGTCTCGTGCATGGCCTCCGCCATGCCGCGTCCATCGGGGGCGGAGGCGGCGATGACATTGCCCGCGTCGAAGACCATGCCGGACAGGTCGTGGCTCTCCGCGGCGTCGAAGGGGGTCCCGTAGCCGGCGAGTGCGGCGCGGAAGGCGCGGGGGCCGTCGGCGGCGCCGGGGCGGCCATGATTGAGTCGGACGCCGGTTTCGTCGGGCAGGCCGAGCAGCGCGACGGCGCAGCCCTCCTGCGAGTCGCGCCGGATGGTGGACGCGAACCGGCCGGGGCGCACATCGGGCCAACGGGGCGCGGCGGTGTGGGGGATCACGCGGGGCACTCTACCCGAGCGCCGCGACGCCGAGAAACGGACCCGCCCGGGCGGCGATGGCACATCCGCCGACCGGGTCGGGCCCGACAAAGCCTCGGCCGAGCGCACCCCCACCCGGGGCGGTCAGCCGAATTCTCTCGCTCTTCGCTCCAGCACAGGGGGCTACGCCGCGCGACGGCGACGCACCAAGCCACAGAGGCTCAGCCCCACGAGGCCCAACCCCGCAGAGGGGGCGGGCACGACGATCGCAACGCCCGGCGCGGTCTCATACGCCCACGACACCAGGTCGTATTCGATGTAGATGCCGCCGGGGTTCTCGACCGCCGCCAACCGGATCCAACCGTAATGCACGCCGTCGCTCTTGAGCACGGACACGCCGACATAGCCGGTCGGCAGCGTGCGCTCGATCATGGGCGTGGTGTAGAAGTTCGTGACCGCGATGTGCGCGGTCTGCTGGAAGTTCATCCCCGGCCCGACATGCGTTCCCGGCGCGAAGGACCGCGCGAAGCCGAAGGCATTGTCGATGCCCTCTTCATCTTCGAGGAAGATCGCGGCGTCGCGCCGGACGATCTTGGCCTCGGCGGTCACGCCGTAGATCCGGTCCTCGTTGAAGTGGGGGGTGCTGAACCCCGTGAACCGGCGCAGACCGAAGGATGCGGTGTCCTCGAATCCGCTCTGGCTGGCGGGCTGGGTGATGTCCAGCCAGGTGGCGAAGGTGGAGTCCCCGTCCACCGTGAAGCGCCAGTCGAACTGGCCCCCGGTGTTGTGGTAACGGACAACCGAGCCCGAGGCGGCGGACGCCGCGATGAGGCACGCCGTGATTGAGGCAGCCAACGCCGGACCTGTCATGGCTACGACTCCTGCTCGCCCGGGCGCCGTGCGGGGCGTCGGGCGGTGTTCGCCTGCTCCTGAGTGACTGGCGGCTTCCGTGTGCAGGGTGCGCAATCCTTGCGCTCGCCGTAAGAAGTCCCCGATTCGGTCGGGGCGCAAATCCAGAGTAGCCCCGTTTCAGCGGGGAGCAAGGAAAATTTCGGGTCCGGTGAACAAAGCGCGCGCGGGGCGCACTTCGCGGGGGTCAGCGACGGCGACGCAGCAACGCGGCGCCAGCGCAACCGATGAGCGAGACGACCCCGGGCGCAGGCACGACCGCGGCGGCGACGCCCGCCTGCGTTTCGTACGCCCACGACAGAGCCTCGAAGCGGATGAAGAACACGCCCTCGGCGCTGGAGTTGATCGCCTGGAGCTGGATCCAGCCGTAGTGGACCTGACCCTCGATGGTCAGTTCCATGCCGACGAAGACGGGGCCGGCCGGGGGCGTCGTGGCGCCGCCGATGAACTGCTCCTGCCCGCCGAAGAAGTAGCCGTGCAGGTACGCGGGGCCGGCGTTGAAGTCGGCGCCGGGGCCGACGAGGTCGCCGACGGAGAACAGCTGCGCGAAGATCAGGTCGTCGTAGTAGTTGCTGTCGGGGTCGTAGAACGAGACGGGCTCCTCGCCGGCGAAGCGGATGGCGTCGGCGCTGAGGGACTGATACCCGAGGGAGAAGCTGGTCTCGGGCGAGTTGTTGCGGTACCGGATGCCGAGGGGGCTCTCGGCGCCGGACTGCGAGGAATCCTGGGTGGGATCGAGGAAGTCCACGGGCTCGAAGTCCGCGCCATTGTCGATGCGCCACTCGAAGTACGGCGAGCCATTGTTGAAGATGGTCAGCTCCGCAGAGGCGGCGGCGGCGACAAGCGGCAAGGTCATCGCCGCGACGGTGATCGTTCGGAACGGACGCATGTTGAGATCTCCCTGGACGCCTCGGAGGCCCCCGCCTGACTGCGGGCGGGGTGATTTTCTCAGAATGAGGCCTGCCGGGCGGCAAGTCAAGAAGATTCTCAGCCAACTTGCGCAGCATTTTCATTGCGCGGCGTCGGCCAGTCCGCAGAGGGACTTCAGGTAGGCCTCGCGAGGTTTAGAACCGGCGCATCGGGATGTCCAGGCGCTGCTCCTTCGCGCAGGCCACGGCCTCGTCGTAGCCGGCGTCCACATGACGGAAGACGCCCATCGCGGGGTCGTTCGTGAGGACGCGTTCGAGGCGGCGTGCGGCGTCCGGGGTGCCGTCGGCGACGATCACCTGCCCCGCGTGCTGCGAGTAGCCGATGCCCACGCCGCCGCCGTGGTGGAACGACACCCACGAGGCGCCGCCGGCGACATTGACCATCGCGTTGAGGATGGCCCAGTCGCTGATGGCGTCGGAGCCGTCCTTCATGGCTTCGGTCTCGCGGTTGGGGGAGGCGACCGAGCCGCAGTCCAGGTGGTCGCGCCCGATGACGATCGGCGCGCTCACTTCGCCCTTGCGGACCATCTCGTTGAGCAGCAGGCCGGCCTTGGCGCGCTCGCCCTGGCCGAACCAGCAGATGCGCGCGGGCAGCCCCTCGAACTGCACGCGCTCGCCGGCCATCTTCAGCCAGCGATGCAGCGACTCGTCGCCGGGGAAGAGCTTCATCAGCGCCTTGTCGGTGGCGAAGATGTCCTGCGGGTCGCCGGAGAGCGCGGCCCAGCGGAACGGGCCCCGGCCGCGGCAGAACTGCGGGCGGATGTACGCGGGCACGAAGCCGGGGAAGGCGAAGGCCTTCTTGAAGCCCTGCTCGAGCGCCTTCTGGCGGATGTTGTTGCCGTAGTCGAACGCGATGGCGCCGCGATCCTGCAGGGCGACCATGGCCTCGACATGGCGGCGCATCGTCGCGAGGCTCTGCTTCTGGTAGTCCTGCGGGTACATGGCGCGGAGTTCGTCCGCCTCGTGCTGGGTCAGCTCCGCGGGGACATAGGACATCGCGTCGTGGGCGCTGGTCTGGTCGGTGAGCAGGTCGGGTGTGATCTCGCGCTCGAGCAGGCGCTCGAGCAGCTCGACGGCGTTGGCCTCCACGCCGACGGAGACGCCCTGGCGCTTCTCGGCGTAGTCGAGTGCGGCGTCGATCGCGTGGTCCACATCGTCGACGATCTCGTCGAGGTAGCCCTTGTGGGTGCGCCGCTGCAGGCGCGTCAGGTCCACATCGGCGATGAGGCAGGTCCCGCCGTTCATGGTGACGGCCAGGGGTTGGGCGCCGCCCATGCCGCCGCAGCCGGCGGTGACGGTGAGCGTGCCGGCGAGCGAGCCGTTGAAGTGCTGGCGGCCGGCCTCGGCGAAGGTCTCGTAGGTGCCCTGGAGGATGCCCTGGGTGCCGATGTAGATCCAGGAGCCGGCGGTCATCTGGCCGTACATGATGAGGCCCTTGGCGGCGAGGGCGTCGAAGTTCTCCTGCGTGGCCCAGTGGGGGACCATGTTGGAGTTGGCGATGAGCACGCGCGGGGCGTCTTCGTGGGTGCGGACGACGCCGACGGGCTTGCCGGACTGCACGAGCAGCGTCTCATCGGGCTTGAGGCGCTTGAGCGTGGCGACGATGGCGTCGAAGCACTCCCAGTTGCGCGCGGCCTGCCCGCGCCCGCCGTAGACGACCAGGCGCGAGGGGTCCTCGGCGACCTCGGGGTCGAGGTTGTTCATGAGCATGCGCATGGCGGCCTCGATGGGCCAGCTGCTGCAAGTGCGGTTCGCCCCGCGCGGCGCCCGGATCTCTCGTGCGCTCGCCGCCTCTGTCGCCGTCGTCATGCTGACGCCTTTCCGCTCGCTGCGTGCGCCGGCGCTGCACAGCGCGGCCGGCCTGTGCGCCAGCGTAGGACGCGGTGGGGGCAGATACAACATCCGAGCGGCGGAATGGCCGCCGGGCGCAACGGGAACGCAGTCGGGGGAGTTCCATGAGGGCACGCCGGGCGGGAATCGGCGAACCTGAAATGGGCGGGCGAGCCGGGCGAGCGAGGACTTACTTCTTCGCCGCCTCGGTCGCGGCCTTGAGGACCTCGTCGGGGTCGGCGCGCTTCTTGTAGTCCCAGTCGGCCCAGGCGTAGACGATGGTTCCGTCGCGGTCGATCACGAAGGTCCCGGGCGCGGGGAGTTCCCAGTTGTGGCTGGCGTTCGATTTCTCGAGGTCGATGCCGTAGCCCTTGTACTTGGTCTTCACATCGTCGGGCAGATTGAACGACAGGTGGTAATCGCGCGAGGCCTCGTGGTGGGCGTCGCTGAGGATGGTCATGGACGGCGCGTGCTTGGCGCCGGTGGACGCGGCGTTGTCGGGGGACTCGGGCGTGATGGCGACGAAGGTGGCGCCGATGGCCTCGACCTCGTCCATGCGACCTTCCCAGCCGGCGAGGGCCTTGGTGCAGAAGGGGCACCATCCGCCGCGGTAGAAGGTGACGATCACGGGGCCGTCGGCGTAGAGCGAGGCGAGGGTAACCTCCTCGCCGTCGATGGTCTGCAGCATGGCGTCGGGCGCCTTGGCGCCGACGGGCAGGCCGGGCTTGTCGGTGTCGGGGTTCATGACGCCGGGGGTGTCGGGGGTCGCGGCGATGGCGATCGAGACGGCCGCTGCGAAGAGCATGGCCGAGGTCGTGGCGAGGGGCTTGCAGAACATCGGGCGGGTCCTTTCGGGAAGGGCTCGGGGTCGCGCGGAGGAAGGGTAGCGCGGCGGATGCGGGGCAGGGAATGGGCGGGCCCCCGCGGCTATTCCCTTCCGATGCCGCTCAGGCCGCGAAGGCGCCGGCGCGGATAAGGGTTTCGATGGCCTCGATGTCGGGGGTGGGGGTGCGGTCGGCGACGAGCTTGGGCACGACGGCGCGGATGGCGCTGTGCGCGGCCTCGACGCCGGCGCCGGACCGAAGGGGGCGCTGGTGTTCGATGGCCTGGGCCGCGGTGAGCAGTTCGATGGCGACGACGGAGGTGCAGAGGTCCAGCGAGCGTCGGGCCTTGGCGGCGGCGCGGGGGCCGAAGGAGTTGTAGTCCTCCATGCCGGCGCTGGTGGGGATGTTGGCGACGCTGGCGGGCGTGGCGAGGCCGATCATCTCGTTGCACAGCGCCGCGGCGGTGTACTGGACGATCATGAGGCCCGAGTGCAGGCCGGGCTGGGGGCTGAGGTAGGCGGTGATGGGGTTCTGCTCGTCGGTGGCGCTGAGGATGTAGTACACGCGCCGCTCGGCGATGCCGGCGATGTGGGACAGCGCGATGGCGAGGGTGTCCAGCGGGATCGCCATGGGCATGCCGTGGAAGCAGCCGGCGGAGACGACGACCTTCTCCACCTCGGCGCCGCCGGAGGGAAAGACGAGCGGGTTGTCGGTGACGGCGCCGAGTTCGTGCTCGACGGCGGCGCGGACATAGGCGATCGCGTCGGCCGCGGCGCCGAGGACGAGCGGCGCGCAGCGGAGGGAGTAGGGGTCCTGCACGCGGGGGTCGTCGTGCTGGTGGCTGGGGATGATCGCGCTGCCGCGGAGCAGGGCGGCGAGGCGCGAGGCGACCTGCGCCGGGCCGGGCTGGGCGCGGGCGGTGTAGATGCGGGGGTCGAGGAAGGAGTCCGTGGCGCGGCAGGCGTCGATGCTCATCGCGGCGGCGGTGATCGCCGCGGAGAACAGGCGGGGCATGTCGGCGCAGAGCAGCGCGCCCTGCGCGGCCATCAGGTGCGTGCCGTTGATGAGCGCGAGGCCCTCCTTGGCGCCGAGCTCGACGGGCTGGAGGCCGGCGGCGCGGAGGGCGTCGGCGCCGGGGACGGTGCGGCCGTCTTTCGTGGTGGCCTGGCCCTCGCCGATGAGGACCAGCGCCGCGTGGGAGAGGGGGGCCAGGTCGCCGGAGGCGCCGACCGAGCCGGACTCGGGGACGACCGGGGTGACGCCGGCGTTGAGCATGCCGACGATGCCGTCCACAACGGGCTCGCGGACGCCGGAATGGCCCCGGCAGAGCGAGGCGGCCAGCAGCAGGAGCATGCCCCGGACCGTCTCGACGGGCAGGGGCCGGCCGACGCCCGCGGCATGGGAGCGGACGAGGTTGCGCTGGACATCGCGCAGGTCGGCGTCGGCGATGCGGGTGCGGGAGAGGGAGCCGAAGCCGGTGTTCACGCCGTAGAGCGGCTCGTGGGTGGCGATTGCTTTGTCCAGGGCGGCGCGGGCCGCGGCGACTCGGCCGCGGGCGGCCTTGGAGATCTCGACGCGGGCGCCGTGCCGGGCGACGGCCTCGACCTGGGAGATCGTGAGGGGAGAACCGTCCAGAACGACCGATGACTGCTGGGTAGGGGGCATCGGCCCCAGTCTCCGCTCCCCGTCGGCAACCCGCAACACGCATGACGCTTGGTGGCTCGGGTTTGCCCCCGTCCCCCCGCTCGGCTATCACCACTGACCATGAAGAATGTCATCGCCCGCTGGGCGTTGCTGCTGACGGCGCTGCTCGTGGTCGGCCCCCTGCTGGCCCGGATGCACGGACTTCTCCAGGCCGGCGACGGCGGGCCGGATGTCACGGCGCTGACGAGCGCGGGCTTGGTAGTCGGGCTGGGCGTGCTGATCGCGCAGTTTGTCGTGGCCACGCTCATGGGGGCGCTGACGGCGAACCTGGTCGGCTATCGCAGCGGCCTGGTTGCGGCGGGGTTCGCCCTGCTGGCGCCGGCGCACGCCAACGGCACGCTGCTGGGGCTGGTGCGCTGGGACAGCGCCGGGGGCATGCTGCAGCGGCTGGCGATGGAGGGAGCCCTCGTAGGCGTGCTGGGGACGCTGAGCGCCATTGCGATCGTCCGCGCGGCCAGGCGTCATCAGGAAGAACAGACCGACAAGGTCGCGAGCGCATCTTCGGGGATTGCGCTGCTGGTGGCGCTGGCGGGCGCGGCGGCCGTGTCGTGGATCGTGGCGCGGGAGACGCTGGCCGGGCAGACCATCGGCGCCGCGGCGCTGGGGGCGCTGGCGGGCGCGACGCTGGGGCGGATCGCGGCGCCCCGGGCGCCGGTGGCGGTGTTCGTGGTGGCGATCGGGCTGCTGGCGGCGGCCGGGCCGATCGTGGGGATGATGGTCCACGGGTCGGGCATCATGCGCGAGGTGTACGAACTGCACATCGTGCCGCTGGCCAGGCCCCTTCCGCTGCACTGGATGGCGGGCGGGCTGATCGGTGTTCCGCTGGGGACGGCGTGGGCGGCGCAGATGCTGGAGAAGAAGGTGGCGAAAACCGCCGCGGCGCGCTGAATCGGGGCCGGGGGGCTGCGCATCGAATCCGCGTTGGCTGGCTTGGCGAAGCCGCCGGCGGGGAGGATGCACGCCGTCGGGCCTAGCATCCGGTTCAGGGCCCTCCGGCCCGAGTCGCCTCTTCCCGCTCCCGAAAGGACCCCCTCCGCATGGCCGAGCCCGTCGTCACCCTGCCCGATGTCCAGGCCAAGCAGGACCGCCGGCGCGTCGCCATCGACAAGGTGGGCGTAAAGGATGTGACCTACCCCCTGACGCTGCGGACGCGGGCGGGCGGGACGCAGACCACGGTCGCGAGCGTGAACATGTATGTGTCGCTGCCCCATTACCAGAAGGGCACGCACATGAGCCGGTTCCTGGAGGTGCTCAA
>CALKYH010000299.1 GCA_938003595.1 uncultured bacterium | reverse complement strand
ACCAGTCGCCGCTGTTCCTCGAGTTCCTCATGGGCACGCGCGAGTACGAGTGCACCCCCTGGGGCAACCCCACCTACAACATCTTCGGCTGGCAGAAGCCCTGCTACCTGCTGCAGGACGGCTACGCCGACTCGTTCGAAGAGCTCATCCGCGACACGAAGTGGGAGGACTACGGCCGCGCCTCGGGCAACCCCGCCTGCCAGCAGTGCATGGTGCACTCCGGCTACGAGGCCTCCGCCGTGGACCACACCTTCACCTCGTTCGGCGGCCTCTGGGGCACCGTCAAGGCGATGCTCTTCAACACCTACGCCAACCCCCGCGCCGCCAAGCGCCTGAAGGAAGAGGCCCGCAAGCCCCACGGCCCGCTGGCCCACCTGGGCCTGACGATCGAGGGCAAGCCCTTCAAGCCCGAGACGGTCGAGGCGGCCTGAGCGGCTCGTCGCTCAGGGCTCGCACGAGGTGTTGAAGTTCGACACGACCAGGTTCAGGTCCGCGAAGTCCACCGCGCCGTTGCCGTCCAGGTCGCCGGGCAGGTTCGAGCCCGTCTGATTGAACGCCGACACCACGATGTTGAGGTCGTTGAAGTCCACGATGTCGTCGCCGTTCGCGTCGCCGGGGCAAGGCTGCGCCGCCTCGCCCGGCGAGATCGCCAGGCCGTCGATCGCCGTCCAGCTGGCGTCGGAGAGGATCTTCATGGATCGGATGTTCGCCGATTCCGAGATGACGCCCACGAAGTCGAGCCAGGTGTTGAAGCACGAGAACGCGAATCCCTGCGTCGAGGCCGTCCCCACCACGGCGCCGGCGCCGCCGGGCCCGTCGAACGCGATGATCGTGCGGTTGCCCTGCGCCAGGAACCCGCACGACCAGTGCATGAAGGTCACGCCGACCGCGCGCACCGGCTCGGAGAAATCGAGCGTGATGGATTGGTCCGGGCAGTCCACATCGTTCAGCATGGCTCGACCGAACCCGTCGCCCGGATCCGTCGCTGGATTGTTGGACACCGTGAGCACATCGAAGAAAGAGCCGATGTTTTCCGGACAGCTCATGGCCGTCCCGACCAGGGTCGCGACTACGGGAGCCCCGGCGCCGGTCGGGAACGCGAAGGGGCCGAACGGACCCGTGGGCGTCGGCGAGCCCTGGTTCACATTCAGGAATACGCCGCCGGGGAGGTCGGCGAAACTCGTGGTCGAGACGACGCCGCCCGCGCTGGCCGACCCGGCGATCAACGAGCCAGCCAGTCCCACAACGGTCGCCCGGGACAGGTGCGAGATCAGGAACATCATGGGCCTCCTACTGCCGCGACGCCAACCTGGATCCCGGCCCTTCGGGAGAGAGCGACGAGATCACGCTGCGGCCCCCACGGCCTGCAGCCACTGACGACACCATAAAGGGCTTCGTGTGCCCGTCAACTCAGAATTCTCCCCGATTCTGAGCACGGATAGCCCGCTCAGCCGCAGGCCGTGTTGAAATTCGACAGCACCAGATTCAGGTCCGCGAAGTTCACCATGCCGTCGCCGTTCAGATCGCCCGGCAGATTCTGCCCCGATTGGTTGAACGCCGAGAGCACGAGGTTGAGGTCCCCGAAATCGACATCGCCGTCGTGGTCCGCGTCGCCGGGGCAGTCGATCGCCAGCGCGTCGTAGCGCGCCATCACTTCCTCCGCCGTCAACAGCCGGTCGAACAGCGCGACCTCGTCCATCGTGCCCGAGAAGTGCCGGAAGAAGTCCCGCGCCTTCTGCACGCGGAACGGCGTGGACACGACGTCGATCACCGGCGCGCCCGGCAGAAGGGTGTCCGGCTCGTACGCCACGACCTGCCCGTCCACGTACAGCGTGTGCCCCGCGTGCTGACCTGCGCCGCCCGACGCATCGCGCACCCAGACATAGTGATGAAACTCGTTCGCCGGGTACAACGCCGTGGTCCTCACGCCGCCGTTGTAGAACCCCGCGTAGAACCGCTCTGTCGACGCCGCGGAGAGACTGAAGTACACCTCACGCCCCGTCAGTCCATCACCCCAGTGCAGGAATGGAGGATAGGTCAGTCCCCCCGTGCTCCCTGTCACCCTGACGACCGTCTCCGCGCTGAACGACGGATTTCCCGTGAACGCCGCGGGCGCCGTCGCGAGCGACTCCACATACGGCCCCGTGTTCAGATCGAAACCGACACCCGTGTCGCCGGAGGCGGTGGGGGCCCCGAGCATCACGCCGTTGAAATGGGTTCCGTTGAACGCCGCGCCGAGCGAGCCGTGGTTCACCGCGACCGTTCCCGTGGTCTCGTTGAACTTGTACCAGAGCGCCGGCTGCGCTTGGGACATCAGCGTGTGGTACGCGGGCGTCGCGCCCCAGGCGCCCGCCCCGAACACCACGGTCAGCAGCCCGCTCACGCAGATGGCGTCGTTGCGGTTCACAGAAGGCTCCTTCGAGTTGAATGGGGTCCAATCCGCCGGCGACCTCGTCGCCCCGAGGAGGCCGAATCTACCCCCGGGGCCCCCCGGGATGCAATGATTTTCTGCCTCGACGCGCCTGTTCCCTGCAACAGGCCGCTCGCCGCGCCCGTTGCACCCTTGGCCCCGATCCCGCCCGCCCCTGTCCGGTTCCCCAGCCGCCGAGACCAATCCCATGCATGCCCGCCGTCTGCTGGTCCTCCCCCTCGCCCTGCTCGCCGCGTCTGCGGCGACAGCTCAGCCGACCCACAACGATGTGGTCTATGCGACCGTGGGAACCGGCTCGCTCCGCATGGACATCTACCGCCCGCCAAACCAGCAGCCCCACGCGCCCTGCATGCTCTTCATCCACGGCGGCGGCTGGTCCGGCGGCACGCACGACGCCGTGCCAGTCGGCCTGCAGTCGCTGCTGCAGAACGGCTTCGTCGTCGCGTCGATCGGCTACCGGCTCACCAGCCAGGAAGGCCAGTTCGGCCCCGGCGTGCCTGTCACCTTCCCCGCGCAGATCCATGATGTGAAGGGCGCCGTGCGCTACCTCCGCGCCCACGCCTTCGACTACGGCGTCGACCCCGCGCGCTTCGCCTGCTGGGGCACCTCCGCCGGCGGACACCTGAGCGCGCTGCTTGCGACCTCCGGCGGCGTGGGCGCGGCGGAGGGCGTCACCGGCGGCAACGCCGGCTACTCCTCGCGCGTGCAGGCCGCGGTCGATTACTTCGGCCCCATCGACCTGCTCCAGATGAACCCCGATGTCACGACGCCGCCCGGCAGCACGATCGACCACGACGCGCCCAACTCCCCGGAGTCGCGCCTGCTCGGTTGGGACGAGCCCGGCCAGGGCGTCGGCGACATCCGCAACAACATCGGCAACCCCAACCCGCCGTACCCCATGCTCCTGGGCCTCGCGGCGCTGTGCTCGCCCGCCGTTCATGTCGATCCCGCCGACCCGCCCATCTACATCGCCCATGGCCTCGACGACACCAGCGTGCCCAGCGGGCAGAGCGTCCGCCTCGGCGCGGCGCTCGCCGGCGCCGGCGTCGAGCACACGCTCCGCCTCGTCCCCGGCGCCGGGCATGGCTTCCTCGGCGCCGAGACCAACAACCAGGCCTTGGCGTTCATCGTCGACGCCCTCTCGCCCTGCCCCGGCGACATCGACGGCGACCGAGAGGTCGGCTTCCCCGACCTCAACGCCGTTCTTGGCGACTTCGGCCTGGCGAGCGCCCCGGGCGCCTCGCGACCGGGCGACGCCGACGGCGACGGCGTCGTGGGCTTCGCCGACCTGAACCTGGTCCTCTCCGCCTACGGGTTTTCCTGTCGCTAACGCGTTGCGAAGTCGGGCCTTAGAGATCATCAAAAACGATGATTCGGCCTCAATTCGTTGACCGGTTCGGGGGAGGATCGCACTCTCCTCTGTCGGGTTGAGGACGCCGCCGCGCTCGTTGCGGGAGGGCGTCGGCCACGCCGACGCCTGCGTCCTTGCCGACAACCCATTAGAGGAGAACTCCGCATGCTGTTCCGCCGCACCATCGCCGCCGTGAGCGCGCTGACCGCGCTCGCCGGCGCCGCCCGCGCCAATGTCTTCTGGTCCTACACCAACAGCAACAACTACTCCTGGCGCGTGACCTTCATGCCCGACTTCGATCAGAAGCGGGACAACGCCTCCGGCATCCTCGGGCTTCCCGGGAACGGCTCCATGTACTGCGTGCCGACGGCCACGCTGAATGTCGCCGCGTACATCTCCCGGCACGGGTATCCCTTCGTGCAGCCGGGGCCGATCTACTTTCCCGCGAACACAGCCCAGTACAACACCATCACGGCCAACCTCCAGGCGCTCGGCGTCCTGATGAGCACCGACGCCTCCGACGGCACCGGCGGCAACGGCTGGTTCAACGGCGCCCAGGCCTGGTTCAACCCGATCCTCTTCGAGGTGCAGAAGAAGTACGCCTCGGGCAACTGGTCGCCGAAGACCTACAACCTGTTCCTCTACGGCCAGATGGGCGGCCTCACCTCGATCGCCTACGGGCGATACACCTCGAGCGGCAATGTCCTGCTGGAGCGCACCGGCGGCCACGCGGTCACGCCGACGAAGGTCAGCGCCGTGGGCGGCGCGAAGGAGCTGTGGATCCGCAATCCGTCCTCGGACGACTCGCTGTTCAGCCAGTCGCCCTATGTGCACCAGGTTTTCCCGATCTCCGATCAGCAGTTCATCTCCGGCGTCTCGGTCCGGACGATGTCCGAGATGATCACCGGCGCGGGCGACGGCGTCCGCCGCATCATCGACGGCGCCGTGGTCGTCTACCCGCGCTTCGGGATGACCAACTCCGATCTCAACTCGGTCGTCCTGACGCTGCCCCTGTCGGCCCACAATCCCAGCACAGCGCCGGCGCCGCAGCAGTTCGACTTCTCGCGGAACTTCTCCGATTTCGACATGGACCCCCTGCGCGAGAGCATCATCGCGATCCTCGTCGGCCTGGTGGGGGCCACGGGCGAGGTCGTCCGTGTCGATCCCCTGACCAGGACGCAGACCTCCCTCGCGGCCGTGAACTTCGCGGGGCGGATGGTCATCAGCCGGCGCGGGTTCATCTACTGCTACGAGCGCGGCAACCTCGTGTGCATCGATCCGCTCGGCTCCGCGGCGGCCGGTCCGGCGCGCGTGGCGCTCCCCGCCGGCTTCGAGCCCAAGGCGATCGCCGTCGATGACGCCTCGGACATGGTCTTCCTGCTCGGGGATGGCTCGGTGCTGATCGCGATCCCGGACAATCTGCAGGGCGGGTTCCACAACATCCCGCTGTCGGGCCCGGCGCCCACCGGCGACCTCGACCTGTGCGTCAGCCCGGTCGATCGATCGCTCTGGATCTCCAGCACGGGCCTGGACACCCTGCAGCAGCATGTCCTGGACACGCAGACCGGGCGCTACCTGCCCGCCGTGCAGATCAGCGGCGTCGTCGATCCCAAGTCCGTGCAGGTCGACGACATGGGCGATGTGTTCTTCTCCTCCAATGGCCTGCTCCAGCACTGGGAGCCTGCGCAGCGCGGCGCCGCGGGCGCCGGCTACCAGCCCGCGCCCAACTCCATCTGGGCCGGCATGCCCGCGGGAGATCGCCTCGTCATGTCGCGCAGCCGCGACAACTTCGACCCCGCGACCATGTCGGGCCCGGCGTTCTTCAATGTGCAGCCCGAGGCGGAGGCGGGCATCGGCGAACAGGTCGCCGACTGCCAGGGCGACATCAACTTCAACGGCCTGATCAACTTCGAGGACCTGAACCTGGTCGTCAGCAACTTCAACACCAACGAGGCCTGGCTCGACGGCGACGCCGACGGCGACGGCGATGTGGACTTCGGCGACCTGAACTTCGTGCTGAGCAACTTCAACACCGCGTGCCCGTGACCGGCGGTCGGCCGGCGGCGGTCGCTCTGTTCGCAGCATGTTCATGGGCCACGGGCGACAACGCGTCGCCCGTGGCCCGTGTCGTTTCGGCGATCCCGGGCCGGATCCCGCGGCGGCAGTCATCGAACGCGCTGAATCGACGCAAAAATCGTTGACCGCCGCGGGATCGTTTGGGACCTTGCAGACAGTTCCGCAGGAGTCGCCCGCGCCGTCGGCCCCCACGGTCTTCGCTCCAGCGTGGTTCCGGGACAACTCAAGAGGAGTCCATCCATGGCACGCTCCCGATTCGTCGCCCCCGCGGCCGCATGCGCACTTGCGATCTGCGGGGCCGCTCAGGGCAATGTGTTCTGGTCCTTCACCAACGGCAGCAACTACAACTGGCGCGTCACCTACATGCCCGACTTCGATCAGAAGCGGGACTCGGGCGGGGGCGTCGTCGGCCTCCCCAACGACGGCAACATGTACTGCGTCCCCACCGCGACGCTCAACATCGCCGCGTATGTCGCCCGGCACGGCTACCCCTTCGTCAACCCCGGGCCCATCTACTTCCCCGCCAACAACACCCAGTACAACACCGTCACCTCGAACCTCACGGTGCTGGGCATCCTCATGGGCACCAGCCCGACCGACGGCACCGGCGGCAACGGATGGTTCGCCGGCGCCAAGGCCTGGTTCAACCCGCTCTTCTTCGATGTCCAGTTCAAGTACGCCTCCGGCGGTTGGTCGCCCAAGACCTGGAACCTCTTCCAGTACGGGCAGTGGGGCGGCCTGACCACCTTCGCCTACGGACGCTACGAGCACTCGGGCTCCGTCCTGACGGCGCGCACCGGCGGGCACGCGGTCACGACCTCGAAGATCGAAGTCGTCGGCGGACAGAAGAAGATCACCTTCCGCAATCCGTCGTCGTCTGACTCGCTCTTCAGCCAGTCGCCCTATGTCCATCAGGAGCACGCGATCTCCGAGCAGGTCTGGATCACCGGCAACGGCATCCGCACCATGACCGAACTCATCACCGATTCGACCGATGGCAGGGTCCGGCTGATCGACGGCGTGGTCATCGTCTATCCGCGCTTCGGCATGACCAACAACGATCCCAACACCATCACCCTCAACTTCCCACTCGTCATCCACAACCCCAACATCGACCCGCCGCCGCTGCACTTCAACTTCGCGGGCGCGCTTGTTGACTTCGAGATGGATCCCCTCGGCGAACACCTCGCGGCCATCTTCCGGACCGCCGAGGGGCCCTCCGCCATGGTCGGCGTCATCCCGCAGACGATGGAGCAGATCCCCCTCGCGACGCTGTTCGACCCCGGCCCGATGACGATCAGCCCCAACGGCCTCATCTACTGCATCGACCGGCGCGACATCGTCTGCATCGATCCGTACGAGGAGGAGATCGACCCCATCCGCATCCCGCTGCCGCCGAATCTTGATCCCAAGGCCATCGCCTGCAACGACATGATGGATCAGGTCGTGGTCCTCTGCGATGGCTCCGTCCTCGTCGCGTACCCCTGGGACCTCCAGGGCGAGCCCGAGCAGGGCTTCCTGCTCGGCCCTGATCTGGTCGGCGATGTTGATCTCGACTTCGCCCCAGACGGTTCGTTGTGGGCCTGCGGCACCGAGGGCGATGTCGTCCAGCAGCATGTCATCGACCCCGCCTCCGGTCGTTGGCTGCCCGCCGTCCAGATCCAGGGCGACGAGGTCCGTGCGCCGCGCAGCATCCAGGTCGACAGCATGGGCGATGTCTTCTTCGTCTCCGACGGCCTCGTCCAGCACTGGGCGCCCGTGAACCGCGCCGCCGAGGGCGGCGAGTACCAGCCCGCGACCGAATCCATCTGGGCCGGCATGAAGGCCGGCGACCGCCTCGTCATGTCCCGAGGCCGCGACAACTTCGATCCCAAGACCATGTCCGGCCCCGGCTTCAACAACATCGACCCCGACGGCGAGGCCGACATCGGCGACGATCTCTCCGACTGTCTGGCCGATGTGAACTTCGATCGGCGCATCAACTTCCAGGACCTCAACCTCGTCGTGAGCAACTTCAACACCAACCAGGCCTGGCTCGACGGCGACGCCGACGGCGACGGCGACATCGACTTCGGCGACCTGAATCAGGTCCTCAGCAACTTCAACAGCGACTGCCCATAACGCTCTGAGAGAGCGTCCCCGGCCCCCCTCAGGCGCCGTGGCTCGAGGCTCGCCTCGGTCCGCGGCGCTTTCTTTTGGCCCCTCACCCCTCGTCCTGGTCGCCGGACCGGGAATCGCGGCCGCGTCGCCTTCCCAGCCCCATTGATCCGCCGGCCAGATGACCCCCGCCGGGCATTTTGTTCTCTGTTCGGGTCGCCCCCCGCCCGATCTCCGCGCATATTCCATTGTGACCCGCGGCCGCCAGCGGTATCGTCGCCGAGTCGCTTCCCGGACCGAAATCCCGCCCCCGACGCACCAACCGTCGGCACGGCGTCACCCTTGGGAGAAGAGCCCGATGCAGAACCCTGTCCTCGCCCTCCTCGCCGCCGGCGCCTTGGCCTCCGTCGCCATCGCGGCGCCCACCGCCGGCCCCATCCTCACCGAGCGTGGCCTGGTCTACCCCGAAGGCGCCGAGACGCCTCGCAACCTCACCGATGTCGAGCGCGAGTACCTGAAGAACAACCCGCTCACAAGCCTCCGCGGCACCACTCCGCCCCCGACCGGCCCGGTGCGCTGCGTCGCCGAGTACGAGCCCATGGACGGCATCGTCATCGGCTGGGAAGGCTCGACGACCTGGCTCAACATCCACGCCCAGCTCGCCCGCCACATCACCACCACGGGCAACGCGCGCCTGTATGTCATTATCGACAACGGCACGGAGCAGGCCGACGCGACCAACCGCATCACCGCCGCCGGCGGCGACATGTCGAAGGTCGTCTTCATGACGCGCAACCTCGACTCC
The DNA here is from genome assembly GCA_938003595.1 of uncultured bacterium. Classification (GTDB taxonomy): domain Bacteria; phylum Planctomycetota; class Phycisphaerae; order Phycisphaerales; family UBA1924; genus JACVCK01. The sequence goes on along the minus strand of CALKYH010000299.1, from coordinate 4,329 downwards.
ATCTGGATGCGCGACTACGGCCCCCGCTATGTCTACCAGGGCCAGTGCCGCGCCGTGACCGACCACACCTACAACCGCCCCCGCCCCAACGACGACATCTTCCCCGTCTTCTTCGCCGCGCAGAAGGGCCACGCCTTCTACGAGCACCAGCTCATCCACGGCGGCGGCAACTACCACCTCGACGCCAACGGCAACTCCTTCGCCACCCGCCTCATCAACAACGAGAACCCCGGCCTCAACGAAAGCCAGATCATCGGCATCTGGGAGAACTACCAGGCCGTCGACACCACGCTGCTCACGCCCTACCCGACCAGCGTGGACTCCACACAGCACCTGGACATGTGGATGCAGGTCGCCAGCGACAGCCTGGTCTTCATCTCCGACTGGCCGAACAATGTCGGCTCGACGCAGGACAACATCTGCGACGCCGCCGCCGTCATGATGGCCGGCCGCGGCTACACCGTCGTCCGCCTGCCCGCCTACTCCACCTCCGGCACGCACTACACCTTCTCGAACATGGTCATGTGCAACGATGTCGTCATCGTGCCGCAGTACAGCGTGAACCCCGCGTTCAGCCAGAACTCGGCCGTGCTCTCGACCATCCAGGCGGCCCTGCCCGGCAAGACGGTGGTGGGGGTCAGCGGTCAGGGCATCGTCACCTCCGCCGGCGTGTTCCACTGCATCGTCATGCATGTCCCTGCGCACCTGGGCGGCCTCAACCCCACCGCGTACCTGAAGAACCTCAACGGCGGTGAGATCGTCAACCCCGGCGACGCCGTCCAGATTGACTGGATCTCCGACGACGACAACCTCGTCTCCAGCGTCGATCTGCTCCTGTCCACCGACGGCGGCGCCACCTTCCCGACCACCCTCGCCACCGGCCAGCCCCGCCTGGGCTCGTTCGTCTGGAATGTCCCGACCGACGCCGCGTTCAGCGACGAGGCGCGCATCCGCGTCGTCGCGAAGGACGCCCAGAACCGCACCGGCTCAGACGACTCCGACGCCAATTTCACCATCAACGGCGCCGTCTCCTGCCCCGCCGACCTCGACGGGGACCTGGTGATCGGCTTCGGCGACCTCAACCTCCTGCTCGGCAACTACGGCCAGTCCGGCCCGGGCCTCGCCGGCGACCTCGACGGCGACAACGATGTCGACTTCGCCGACCTCAACGCCCTGCTCGGCCTCTACGGCACGAACTGCTGAGCCTCTCGGCGCAGCGAACAACCCGCACAACTCCGCGGCCGCTCGGTCATCACCGGGCGGCCGCGTTCGTTTCAGACAATCTCCCCCAGCCGCCGCTCGAACCGGATGCCCCGCCCCGGGGGGAATTTCTTCAGCCCCTCCGCCCGCAGCGCATCGGCGTGCGTCGCCAGGTACGCCTCGTACCGCTCGCGCGTCGCGAACACATAGTGCGTCTCCACCCGCGGCGGATCGCCCGGCGCCCCTTCGATCCGCACGATCATCCCCGTGTGCGCGCCGCCGTCGATCACCTGATCGACATGCCCGTCCTCGAGCCACGCGACATACTCGCGCGCCGTCGCCTCGTCGGGCAGCGTCGCCGCCACCATGTACAGGATCCGCGTCATCGGGCGTGCTCCGCGAGCGCGACATGCTCCGCGACCTCGAGGCCGAACGCCTCCAGGCCCGGCAGGTCCTTGGGGTGGTTCGTCAGCAGCCGCAGCCGGCGCAGACCCAGGTCGCGCAGGATCTGGCCCCCCACGCCGAACTCCCGCAGATGCATCGGCGCCGCGTGCGCGCCCGGCCCGCCCGGGTGAGTCAGGTCGTGCTGCTCGGGGTGATAGCCGCCCCTCCGCAGCGCCTGCAGGCGTGCGGCGAGCGAGTCGCCCTCGCCCTCCGGGCGCAGGTACACGATCGCCCCGCGCCCTTCGCGCTGGATCGCCTGCATCGCCGCGTGCAGCGCCCGGCTCGTGGGCCCCTCGGGCGAACTGGTCACCTCGCCGAAGATGTCGCCCAGGAGGTGCCGCCGGTGCATCCGCACCAGCGTCGGCTCGGTCTGCTCCACGACGCGCCCGTCGCGCCCCAGGGCGCCCACGCCGCCCACCGTCAGCGCCAGGTGCGGCAGCGCATCGACCACGCTCTCGTACGCGATCAGGTTGAACTCGCCGTGCTCGGTCTCGATCGTCGTGCCCTGCGCCGGCTCCATGCGGCGCACCAGCGCCTCGCCCCGCAGCCGGTGCTCGATGATCTGCGCCACCGAGCACATCTTCAGCCCGTGCGTGGCGCACAGCCGCTCCAGGTCCGGCACGCGGGCCATGTGCCCGTCCTCGCGCATGATCTCGATGATCACCGCCGAGGGGTGCAGACCCGCGAGCCGGCACAGGTCGACCGAGCCCTCCGTCTGCCCCGTCCGCACCAGCACGCCCCCGTCCCGCGCCCGCAGCGGGTTGATGTGCCCCGGCCGCACGAAGTCCGCCGGCCCCGTCGTCGGGTCGATCGCCATGCGGATCGTCGCCGCCCGGTCCGCCGCGGAGACCCCCGTCCCCACGCCGTAGCGCGGGTGCCCGTCGATCGCCACCGTGAACGGCGTGCCGCGCACGCTGGTGTTCACACTCGCCGCGGGGTGCAGGTCCAGGCGATCGCAGTCCGCGCCCGTCAGCGACAGGCACATGTAGCCCCGCGCTTCGCGCAGCATGAAGTTGATCGCCTCCGGCGTCGCGAACTGGGCCGCGAGCACGAGGTCGCCCTCGTTCTCACGACGCTCGTCGTCGGTGAGCACGATCATCCGCCCGCTGCGGAGCTCCTGCAGAATCTCGGGGATCGGGGAGAACGAAGAGGCCATGGGGGACCAGTGTAGGGGACCCGGCGCCGCTTTCCCGCCGGGGCCCGTCGGATACAGTCTCGCCCATGCGTCCCCGAGCCCTCGCCGTGGTCCCCTTCGCCGCCATCATCGCCAGCCACGCCCTCGCCGGCAGCGCGGCCCCGCGCCTGCGCCCCGACGGCTTCCACCCCGAGTGGGCCGCCGTCGTCCCGCTCGCGACCGACCCCATCGGCGACAACGCCGGCGCCTTCGATGTCACCACCCTCCGCGCCGCCAGCCGGGGCGCCAACATCCCCGGCGACCTCGACGCCGACGGCGATGTCGACTTCAACGACCTCAACGCGCTCCTGCCCGCCTTCAACAGCGATTGTCCGACGCACACGTGAACCCCGCCGAACCACCGCCCGCCGAAGCCCGCGCCGCCCACGAGCGCCTCCTCCTCGCCGTCACCGGCATCCCTACGGCCACCGGCAAGGAGCAGCGCGTCGTCGATTTCATCACGAGATGGGTTGCCAAGCGCCCCTCGCTGACGATGACCGCCGACGACGCCGGAAACCTCACCGTCGCCCGCGCCGGCGCCACGCCAACGCTCTACATCACCGCCCACCTCGACCACCCCGCCTTCGTCGTCGAGCAGCTGCTCGGCGATCCATCGCTGCCCAGCACGCTCACCCTCTCCTTCCGAGGCGGCGTGATGGACCCCTATTTCAAAGATGCGCGAATCCTCGTGCACACCGCCGACGGCCGCCGCCTGCCCGGCACGGTCATCGACGCCGAGGCCCCCGCGCCGCTGCGCCGCTGCACCGCCGACCTTGACGCCCATGTCTACGCGCCCGCCGTGAAAGTGGGAGACATCGCCACCTGGGACCTGCCCGAGCCCCGCATCGAAGACGGCCTGCTCCACGCCCCCGTCTGCGACGACCTCGCCGCCCTTGCCGCGGCGCTGTGCGCCTTCGACGCCGTCCTCGACAACCCCGCCGCAGCATCGGTCGCGCTGCTCTTCACGCGCGCCGAGGAAGTCGGCTTCATCGGCGCCATCGCCGCCAGCCGCAACGGCTCCATTCCGAAGTCCGCGCGCCTCATCTGCCTTGAGAACTCCAAGGCCTCCGCCGAAGCGCCGATTGGCGCCGGCCCCATCGTCCGCGTCGGCGACCGGCTCTGGACCTTCAGCCCCGCGCTGACCGGCGCCGTCGCCAAGGCCGCGGAGCAGCTGGCGACGGCCCGTGAGAAGTCCGAAGCGCCCTTCAAGTGGCAGCGCAAACTCATGGTCGGCGGCGCCTGCGAGGCCACCTGCTTCGGCGCCTACGGCTACGAGTCCACCTGCGTCTGCCTGCCCCTGGGCAACTACCACAACATGGCCAACCTCGACCAGGTTCAGGCCGGCGACCACTCCGAAGCCCACATCGCCCCCGAGCACATCGCCGTCGCCGACTTTCACGGTCTGGTCGACCTGCTCATCGCCTGCGCCACGGGCCTGGCCGACATCGAGCCCCTCAGCGCCCGCATGGACAAGCTCTACGACGAGCGCTCGTTCGTCCTGGAGCGTTGAA
>CALKYH010000298.1 GCA_938003595.1 uncultured bacterium | reverse complement strand
TCGCGTTCAAACATTCCGCCAGGGCAGCCGATCCGCCCGGCTCACGACGAACGCCCCGCCCGTGCCCATCCCCTTGAGCCGCTCCGCCAGCTTCGGCAGGAACCCGCGCTCCGTGTTTGTGTGTCCACCCAGGATCACGCAGCAGTTCTTCGACATCGCCTTGAGCATGTCGTGATGGCGCATCTCGCCCGTCACGAACACCTCGCACCCCTGCGCGATCGCCTCGTCCAGCAGGCTCGCCCCCGCCCCCGGCACCACGCCCACGCTCTGCACCGGCCGGTCCAGCACATCCGCCAGGCGCACGCGCTCGACGCCCAGGTACTCGCGCAGCCGCTTGGCCAGCGCCTCGGGCGTCGCCGGCTGATCGAGCACCAGCCGCCGCCCCGCGCCGATCCGACGGTCCGGCTTGCCCAGCAGCGGGTACACATCGAACGCGGGCTCCTCGTAGGGATGGAACGCGCGCAAGGTTTCGATCAAGATCGGCGCCGCGGCGCCCGGACACACCATCTCCAGCCGCACCTCGTCCACGCTCTCCATCCGCCCCGCCTTGCCCACCGCCGGGTTCGACCTCTCGCTCCCGCGGAAGGTCCCCAGCCCCACGACCGCGAACGAGCACAGCTCGTACTCCCCGATCCGCCCCGCGCCCGCCGTGGCCAGCGCGTTGCGCAGCCGCTCGATGTGCTCCGCCGGCGCGTAGGTCACGATCTTGTGCGTCTGCCGCGGGTCCACGCCCGCCGACGGCACGATCGCCCGACGATCGCCCGCCCCCAGCCCGTCCGCCAGCCAGTCGGTCACGCCCCCAGTCGCCGCGTCCAGCGCGCTGTGCGGCGAGTACACCGCCATCCCCGCCTCCATCGCCCGCAGCAGCGACCGCCCCAGGCTCGTGTCCGCCGTGATCGACTTCACCGAGCTGAACAGCGGCGGGTGATACGCCAGGATGGCGCCGGCCTTGAGGTCCAGCGCCTCGTCCATCACCGCCGGCGTCAGGTCGATCGTCAGCATCACCGGCCCGCGCACCTCGCGCGACCGATCCCCCAGCAGCAGCCCCACATTGTCCCAGGACTCCGCCAGATGCGCCGGAGCGATGGCCTCCATGGCCGCGACCAGATCAGCGACGAGCATCCGCGAACCTCCTCTGCCGGCGTGGTCCCGGCAGGGCGGACTGTAGCGCCCGGCCGCCGAATCCCCCGCCCCGGGCCCCGCCCGGCGGCGCCCCGCACAATGGGGGTGGGAAGATCGCGCCCCGGGCGATCAATCCGCCGATATGGTGCGTAGATGGAGAGCGGCGGGGCGACCCCAACCCCGGATCCCGCCGCGGGAGGAACGATCCTGACCGACAGAATCCCGACCGTCGAGGACGCCAAGTCCAAGCCCGCCACGGGGCCTTCTACGACCCCCAAGAAGTCCGGCTCCGGGGCCGCCATGGTGCCCGAGCGCGAGCCGACCTCGGCCGGGCGAGTCGCGCCGCCGCCGCCGCGCCAGAAACCGGCGCCGGTCGCGAAGCCCTTGCGCAGTGATGAAACGCCGCAGGCCGTCAAGCGATTCGTCATCGACACCAATGTCCTGCTCCACAACCCCGACGCGCTCTTCGTCTTCGAGGAGAACGATGTCATCGTTCCCTTCGCGGTGCTCGAGGAGCTCGACCGCTTCAAGGGCTCCAACGACGACCTCGGCCGCGCCGCGCGCCAGGCCATCCGCAACTTCGACAAGCTCCGCCAGGTCGGGCGCCTCATCGACGGCGTGCCCTGGGGCCCCGTCCGCCAGACCGCCGGCCCCTCCGGCACCGTGCGCATCGACATCTCCACGCACAAGCGCCCCGAGCCGCTCCACGACGACACGGCCGACAACCGCATCATCTCCGCGGCGTGGGCGCTGCACCAGCAGGGCGAGCGCGCCGTCTTCGTCTCCAAGGACATCAACGCCCGCATCAAGGCCGACGCGCTCGGCATCCGCAGCGAGGACTTCGAGAACCAGAAGGTCGACGCCGACCGTCTCTACAGCGGCTATGTCTCCCTCGTCGTCCCCGGGCCCATCATCGACGAGCTCTATCAGAACCGCATGCTCGACCTCGAGGAGCTGGCCGACGCCCGCGTGAGCAACGGCGAGGCCCCCGGCCCCAATGACGGCGACCATGTCCCCGAGACCGGCCCGATCTTTCTTGAGACCAACCAGTTCGTCACCCTCAAGGCCGAGGAGGACCCCTCCCACACCGGCCTGGCGCGCCGACTCGCCGACACCGACCATGTGATCCCCGTCACCGGCCCGCGCAAGCCCGTCTTCGGCCTCATGGCCCGCAATGTCCAGCAGACCATGGCGCTGGACCTGCTCCTCGACGACGAGATCAAGCTCGTCACGCTCCTGGGCACCGCCGGCACCGGCAAGACGCTCCTCGCCCTCGCCGCCGGCATGAACAAGGTCTTCCAGGAAGAGCGCTACGACCGCCTCCTGGTCGCGCGCCCGATCATGCCCATGGGCCGCGACATCGGCTACCTGCCCGGCTCCAAGGACGAGAAGCTCGAGGCCTGGATGCAGCCCATCTTCGACAACCTCGAGTACCTCCTCTCCACCCGCGGCTCGCACATGCAGGCCCCCGAGTCCCACACGCCCGAGCAGCGCGTCAAGAAACTCATGGCCGACGGACGCCTCGTCCTCGAGCCCCTCACCTACATCCGCGGCCGCAGCATCCCGCACCAGTTCATGATCGT
>CALKYH010000297.1 GCA_938003595.1 uncultured bacterium | reverse complement strand
CTGCTTGCTCTTGGGGTCCTGCACGAGATAGATCACGGACGCGGCGCCGCGACCGACCTCCGCCAGAACGGAGTAGCCGGCGAGCTTCGTCCCGGGCTTGGCTGCTTCGGCTTGTTTCACGCGGTCGTCACGAGGAGAGAACACAGTGTCCGGGGTTTCGGAGGGCGGTCTTCAGGAGGCTGGCCGCGGGGAGACGCATGCGGCCTGAACGACCCGTTTCCCCGGAGGGAAGCCGAATCGCGTGCAGGAGGCGGGCTGCGGGGACGATCCCCCGCCGGGAGGGGCGAGAGTATCGCCTTCATCGGAGACTTACGCAACGGACCGGACCAACACCCACCGACGCCGGTGGATCAGCCCTTCCGATCATCCCGTTCGTGCCGATCCGGGGCCCGGTTCCATGGGGGCGCGCCGGCGCCGAAAGCGCAGTGTCGCCACGGGAGATGTCGTGGGGAGCCCTTGATCAGCGGCTCGAAAGGAGCGAGGACCGGAGTTCGGTCTCGGCGAAGAGCCGACCCGGGCTCGAGGTGCCGGCCAGGTCCCGGTGCAGCATCACGCCGTCGGTCGGGATCTCCAGCTCGCGGGTCAGGGCGCTGGTGAGTTCCAGAAGGCGACGCATCTGGGCGGGCGTGAAGGCACGCCGGTCCCCGTCGCCGACCAGGCAGATCCCGATCGAGTGCAGGTTGTTCCACTCGGATTCCGGGCCGGCGCAGTGGGCGCCGGGGAGCTGGTCCAGCCAGCGGTACCCGACATACAGCTCGCCATCGCCGGAACCGGAGCCGTTGCCGATCACGAAGTGGTAGCCCAGGCCCTTGAGGTTGCGGCCCTCGTGCTCGGAAGCGATCGAGGCCGGCGAGCCGTAGGCGGCGCCGGAGTGGTGGATCACGATGCGCTGCCAGCGGGCGCGGTCCAGCGGCGCCCGGGTCGAAAACACGGCTTCGATGGACGCGGAGGCCGGCGCCCGGGAGGGCGCGGCGAGCGCGAGGCCCCGGACCTGCGGCGCCGGTCGGCCGTCCAGGGCGAGCAGGAGCCCGCCGACGACGGTCATCGAGGTCAGCAAGGACAGCCAGACCACCTGCGGGCGGCGAAGCTTGAGCAGTGCGGCGAGCAGTCCTGTGCTGTGCATTCGTGCGGTCATTCGGGCCCCGACGGTTGGCTGCGCTGCTGAAGAATAACCCGGAACCCGCTCAGCATCGGCGCGGTCGCCCCCGATTCTTGGAAATCCCCTTCAGTTTTGTGGAATCCGCCGCACGGGCCGCGAAGGCGCCGCATATGACGTCTGGGCAAACTCTGCAGGCCGGACACCAGCCCTAGCTCTTGGGCAGCAGGCGACCCCGCAGGTTGGGGCGCTTGCGTCCGAATTCGTCCTCGATGTCCTGCGGCTCATACTGGCCCCGGACGGCGTCGAAGCGGTCGTACTGAGTCCGCTGGTCCTTGGGGGAGAACAGCGGCTTGCCGCAGCCGACGAGACCGAGAACCATCGCCGAGGCGAAGCCGACCAGAGAGAACACAAGCGCCGCGCGCGGCGCGGGGAGGCGGTTGCTCATAGCCAAAAAGTGTACCGCCCCGGGGAACGACCGGGGCGGGACGGGAGGAGAAGGAGAGGCTCGTCCGCCGTGCCCGTCGTGCAGATGCCCGGCGGCCTCGAGAGTCCATACGCACGGCGCAACGCCCGGTTCGGTGGTTCGCGTCGGGAGCCGTTATTCCGGCGGGGTTTATCGAGCCTGGCTGGGGGGCTCGACCAGGCGCTCGTCCTTGTGCTCCAGGCCGCTCACGGCGTCCAGCAGCACGGCGCGGATCACCAGCGTGCCCGGCTGGGGCAGGTCCCCGGCGGCGACCGGCAGGTGCACCGTGTAGTGCGTGCCGAGCGGGGAGGAGCGGTACGCCTCGCGAAGGTCGGCGGCGCTGAGCGTCGCGACGCCGAGCGTTCGAGGCGGCTCGCCGGAGCCGGCGGCGCCGAGGGCCGCGGCCTCGACCGTGAGCGTGCCGGCGACCTGCACGAACCTCCGCCGACCGTCGTAGGGACGGACATAAATGTCGATGGAGTCCAGCTCGCCGTCGCCGTCGGCGTCCACCCAACCGCTGAAGCGGTCGATGCTCAGGCCCGCGCAGCGGGGGAGCGCGTCGATCAGCTGCTGGCCGGTGACATCGGCGGTGGCGCGCTTCATCTCCTCGTACTTGGCGAGCATCTCGGTCGAGCGCGCGTTGGCGGCGGCCAGCTCGGTCTCGAGCTCGACCACGCGACGGCGCAGGGCGTCGTTCTCGTTCTCGAAGTCCTTGCCCTTGGCTCGGCAGCCGGCGAGGGCGAGGGAGAAGATCACCGCCGGGCCGGCGAGCCGGGCCGCGAGTCGCGCGCCGGCGAAGGCCCGGGTCTTGGTCAATCCTCGGAGCTCCTGGGCCCGCGTGCGATGTGGGGCATGCGCGTGAGGACCTTGTCGATCAGGCCGTACTCGAGCATCTCCTTGTCGTCGAGCCACTTGTTGCGGTCGCAGTCCTTCTCGATCTGCTCGGGGGACTTGCCGGTGGCGTCGGCGTAGACGCGGTAGAGACGGTCGCGGAGGCGGAGCATCTCGCGGGCCTCGATCTCGAGGTCGGTGGCCTGGCCCTCGAGCACGCCGCCGATGAGGGGCTGGTGCATGAGGTTGCGGGCGTTGGGCAGGGCGTGGCGCTTGCCCTTGGTCCCGCTGCAGGCGAGGACCGAGCCCATGCTCGCCGCCTGTCCGATGACATAGGTGGCGATGTCGGGCTCGATGAAGTTCATGGTGTCGAGGATGCCCAGGCCGGCGGTGACCGAGCCGCCGGGGGAGTTGATGTAGAAGTGGATGTCGAGGGAGGGATCCTCGTTGGCGAGGAAGAGCATCTGGGCGACGATCAGGTTGGCCGAGTCGTCATCGACGGGGCCGCCGAGGAAGACGATGCGGTCCCGGAGCAGTCGAGAGAAGATGTCGTAGGCGCGTTCGCCGCGACCGGACTTCTCGATGACGATCGGGACGAGATTGCCGGAGGGGTTGCTCATGCTCGCTCCTGCCCGTGCGGTGGGGCGGGGGGATGGATCGTGGGTCGTGGTCAGCTGGCCTTGGCCTGGGCGTTCTCTTCGATGACCTCGTCGACCAGACCGTAGGCCTTGGCCTCCGTCGCGGAGAAGTAGCGGTCGCGCTCGGAGTCGGCGCGGATCTTCTCGACGCTCTGGCCGGTGTGGCGGGCGAAGATCTCGATGAGCTCGTTCTTGGACTTGATGATCTGCTCGGCCTGGATCTTGATGTCCTCGGTCGGGCCGAAGACCCCGCCGTAGGGCTGGTGGATCATGACCTTGGCGTGGGGCAGGCAGAAGCGCTTGTTCTTGGCGCCGGCGGTGAGCAGGAGGGCGCCGCCGGAGTAGGCGCGCCCCATGCAGTAGGTGGCGACGGGGGAGGAGAGGAAGCGCATGGTGTCGTAGATGGCGAGGGTGTCGTCCACCGCGCCGCCGGGGGAGTTGATGTAGAGGTTGATGTCCTGACCGCGCTTCTGATTCTCCAGATAGAGCATCTGCATCATGACGCGGGCGGCCGAGGCGTGGTTGATCTCCCCGATGAGGAAGACCACCCGGTTCTCGAGCAGCAGCTCGTCGATGGACATCTCGCGGGTGCGCTGGTACTGGATCGGGGCTGCGGGCATGGTGGTTCCTTGCGCAGGTCTGGTCGCGGCCGGAAGGACCGCAGCGGCGATCATAGACGCCCCCCGGGTACCGGCAACCGGGCTGGGCTATTTCCCGGCCCGCCGCCTCGGCCCGACCCGGCCCGAACAGGGCGTGGGGATGCCGGGCGTTGCTCCGGTCCGGGCAGTCCACTAGCATCGGCGGAATCCGCGCCGGACTTGCACCAAACAGGGGCTGTCGCCACCCTCCCGCATGCCATCGACCGCCGTCATCAGCGATATCCACGGAAACGCCGAGGCGTTGCGCGCGGTCCTCGCCGACATCGATCAGCGCGGCATCGACAAGATCATCTGCCTCGGCGACATCATCGGTTATGGACCCGAGCCGCTGCAGTGCGTCGACCTTGTCGCCGAACGCTGCGCCTGGTCCCTGATGGGCAACCACGACTTCGGCGTCCTGTACGAGCCCACGAACTTCAACCCCGCCGCCGCGTCCGCCGCGTACTGGACCCGCGAGCAGTTCGACGCCGAGCCCGACGCCGCCGCCAAGGCCCGCCGGTACGACTTCCTCGGCCGGCTGCGCGTCCGCGTGGTGGAGGCGCCCCAGGGCAGCGAGGTCCCGGTGCTGGCCGTCCACGGCTCGCCCCGTCGGCCCATCAACGAATATGTCTTCCCCGACGATGTCATGACCGCCGCGGAGAAGATGAAGCAGATCTTCGACCGCATCGACCGCGTCGGCATCGTGGGGCACACCCATGTGCCCGGCGTCTTCACCGACGAGCCGGACTTCTACTCGCCCGACGAGCTGGGCCGGCGCGTCTACACCATCACCTCCGGCGAGAAGGCGCTCATCAATGTCGGCTCCGTCGGCCAGCCCCGCGACCACGACCCCCGCGCGTCCTACGCGATCCTGCAGGCCAACGGCGAGCTCTCCGTCGAGTTCGTCCGCGTGGAGTACGACGTCGCCGTGACCGCCGAGAAGATCAAGGCCATCCCCGAGCTGAGCGACTGGCTCGGCGAGCGGCTCTACGAGGGCCGCTGACCCACCGTCTCTCGTTCGCGGCGCTCGACCCTCCCGGGCGCGGCGCCGACCCCAAAGCTGTTATCGTTCCCGCCCCGGCGCGACCCTCCGGCTTTGAACGCCGGGAACCGCCTCGCCCACCCTCACCATGCCCCCTCCCGCCAATCCTCTCCGTCGCGCTGTCCTCACCGCGGTGATCTCGCTGATCGGCCTGGCGCTCTGCGTCGTCGTGTTCGTTGCGACCGTCCGCTCTCGCTCGGCGCCGAACCCCGCCGCGCCCTCCGCGCAGAGCGCCGCCGCCGACTCCACGTCGGCCACGCCCGCCGCCTCGCAGGTCGCGGAGCCGCCGGCGCCGTCCGGCGCCGATCCCTCGTCGAGCGCTGAGGCCGTGCAGGCCGCTCCAGCCCCGAGCGCGACCACGCCGCCAGCCGACGCGGCGCCCCTGGGCGTGGTCCGGGCGCGCGTTGAGCCCCGGACAGGCGTCGCCTGGTCGCCCCTGGGCAGCATGGACCCGGACGGGGCGTACGAAGCGCTCGTCACCTTCACGGACTACGGCGCCGGCGTCGAGACCATCACGCTCGCCGACGAGTTCGAGGACATCCGCCAGACGAAGCACTACCCGATCCAGAGCCGCAGCCGCGTGACGGGGCCCAACGGCGTGACGCTGGTGGTCTCGCCCCTGGCGACGGTGGCGGTCGAGGTCGCGTCGGGCCCCACGGGCCCCGGGCAGCTCATCGACCTGCGCCTGGCGCCGGGCGGGACCTACTGGAAGGAGACGGCGCCGGGCGAGTTCCAGGCGACGCTGGAGACCGAGGAGGGCGCGCCGTTCGCACGATTGATCAAGCGTTTCGAGCTCGCGCCGGGCTCGTACGACATCCAGGTGCACCAGCGCTTCGAGAATCTCAGCGGTCGTGATGTGCGCGTCCGCTGGTACACCTACGGCCCGGCGGACCTGCCGCAGGAGACGACCGGCTACCGGCTCGACCCGCGCCGGGTGCGTGTGGGCAAGCTGCTCTCGCCGCAGGTCGATCCGTCGCGCCAGATCGTGGTGGCCGACAGCAAGCTGGTGGGCCGCGCGGCGATCATCAAGATGGCGCGCAAGGGCCAGCCGATCTGGCGCTCCGAGCAGTTCGCGCGTCCGGGCGAGGAGCTGGTGTGGATCGCGACGACCTCGCGGTATTTCACCTTCATCGTGCACCCGCTGCGGGCCGTCGAGAGCGATGTCCCGACGACGATCGACAAGCAGCTGCACGCGGTGCAGGACGTCTACGGCGTGCTGGTCGGATCGGACGAGAAGACCGGCACGCTGATCCTGCAGATGTCGAGCCCGACGACCATGGTGGCGCCGGGCGGCTCGACGACGCTGTCCCTGGGCGCCTACGCCGGCCCGCTGCACCGGCCCGAGCTGGGCGGCACGGCGCTGTTCCGGTCGCTGAACCTCCCGTCGATCATCGTCTACAACCTCGGCGGCATGTGCGCGTTCTGCACCTTCCAGCCGCTGGCGCTGGCGCTGCTGTGGTTCCTGCAGTTCGCGGACAGCTACATCGTGTTCGACTGGGCCCTGGCGATCATGCTGCTGGTGCTGGTGGTGCGCGCCATCCTGCACCCGGTGACGCGCCGCTCGCAGATCACGCTGGCCCGGTTCAGCAAGAAGATGCAGGCGCTGGGCCCCAAGCAGGCGGCCCTCAAGGAAAAGTACAAGGACGACCCCAAGGCGCTGCAGCAGGAGATGGTCAAGCTCATGCGCGAGGAGGGCGTGTCCTTCACCGGCGCCCTGGGCTGCCTGCCCATGTTCCTCCAGACGCCCATCTGGATCGCGCTCTACGCGATGCTGTACTTCAACTTCGAGCTGCGCCATCAGCCGGCGTTCTTCGGCGTCTTCCAGACGATCACCGGCGGGCGCTGGAGCTTCCTGTCGGATCTGAGCGCGCCGGATCATTTCATCGAGTTCGGGACCGGCTTCAACATCCCGATCATCGGCGCGATGATGGGCCCGATCAGCGGGATCAACATCCTGCCGCTCCTGCTGGGCGTGGTCTTCTACATGCAGCAGAAGTACCTCACGCCGCCGACCTCGGCCGCGATGACGCCCGAGCAGCAGCAGCAGCAGAAGATCATGAAGATCATGATGGTCGTCATGTTCCCGGTGTTCATGTACAACGCCCCGAGCGGCCTGGCGATCTACTTCGTGACGAACTCCACGCTGGGCATCCTCGAGAGCCGCTGGATCCGCGCCCACATCAACCAGCTGGACCTGGAGCCGCCCAAGAAGAAGGGCACGCGTCCGGGCGTGAAGCGCGTCCGCAACCAGGCCCCCGCCAACCCGTTCCAGAAGCACCGCGAGGCGGGCGACCGCAAGTACAAGAAACGCGGCGAGTGACCGCCAGCGCGCCGGGTAGACTCCGGCCGTGCGAACCGGCGACACCATCGCGGCCGTAGCGAGCCCCCCGGGGCGCTCCGCGCGCGCGATCCTGCGCCTCTCGGGCCCGCTTGCTCACGAGACGCTCCGGGCCCTCGGCGCCGAGCCGCCCGCATTCCATGGCGACGCCCGACCGCGCTGCGCCGCGGCTCGGATCGGGTTCGACGGCCGCACGCTGCCCGCGCTGTGCGTCTGGTCGAGGCCGCCCCATTCCTACACCGGTGAACACACCGCCGAGGCGATGGTCCCCGGCAACCCGCACCTGGTCGATCGCCTGCTCCGCGCGTTGCTCTCCAACCCGGGTGTGCGCCACGCGGAGCCGGGCGAGTTCACCGCGCGGGCGTTCCTGAATGGACGGCTGACGCTCGATCAGGCCGAAGCGGTGGGGGCCCTGATCGGCGCGCGCACACAGGGGGAACTCGACGCGGCCCATCGCCTGCGCGCCGGCGCGCCCGGGCGCGAGTCGCTCGCCTGGCTTGAGGAGGCCGCGACGCTGCTCGCGCTGGTCGAGGCCGGCATCGACTTCACGGACCAGGAAGATGTCGTGCCGATCCGCACGGAGGCGCTCGCGGCACGGCTCGAGGCGCTGCGCCGATCCATCGAGCGCGCGTGCGGGCCCGCGGCTTCCGCCGGCCTTGGGGCCGAGGCGCCGCGTGTGGCGCTGGTGGGGGCGCCGAACGCGGGCAAGTCCACGCTGTTCAACGCGCTGCTGGGAAAGCGTCGGGCTGTGGAGTCCGACGAGGCCGGGACGACGCGCGATGTGCTCGTCGAGCCGCTGGACCTCGCGCCCCTCGTTCCCGGCGCCGGCGAAGTGTCGTTGATGGACCTGGCGGGCCTCGACGGCGCTCTCGCGGCCCGCGGCGCTCTCGACGAAGAGGCCCAGCGCCTGGCGCGGGAGGCCGTGGCGAGGGCCGATGTGCTGATCTGCTGCGATCCGCAGGGCCGGTTCCGCGAGGTGCATCTGGACGCCAGCCACGCCGCGGTCATCCGCATCCGCACCAAGGCGGACCTGCCGGGCGAGACGGCTCACGGCGCGCTGCCGGTCTGCGCCCTGGACGGGCGGGGGCTGGACGCGCTGCGCCGGGCGATCGCCGACTGCGCCTTCGCGCGCGAGGCGCGCGGGGCGTCGGAACAGGCGCTGATCCCTCGCCGGCGGCTGGCGATGGCGAGGGCGGCCCGCGCCTGCGCCGCCGCGATCGAGAGCCTCGACGACCCCGGCGCGCCGACGCTGACGCGCCCCGAGATCGTCGCTCAGACGCTGCGCGAGGCTGTTGAGGCGCTCGGAGAGCTGTCCGGCAGGCTGCACCCCGACGACATCATCGGGCGCATCTTCGCGGCGTTCTGCGTCGGCAAGTAGCGCGACTAGGCGTCCGCGGCCTCGAGGGCGCGCTCGACGAAGCTCTCCAGGTAGCGGTCGCAGAAGGCGTCCACGGCGGCGGCCGTGGCGACGGGCGAGGCGCCCCAGCAGCAGGCCTGCAGCAGCGTGGAATCCAGGTCGAGCAGCACGGCCAGCGAGTTCTCGACGCTGAACGCCGAGGGCACGCGCACGGCGAGGAACGCGGAAAGAGCGTTGGTCTCCGGGGCGCCGATGGAGACCGTGGGCATCCGCTGGACCGATTCGGTGTTGAGCCACCAGACATCGCTGCACACCACGATCTCGCCGGAGCCGGGCGCCAGCAGGTCCGCGGCGCGGAGCATCCGCTCGCGCAGGCGATACGCCAGCGGGCGGTCGTGGCGCTCGGCGTTCAGCTGGACGCCGGTGACGACGAGCGCGAAGGGCTCGGCGTCGGGTCGGCGGGGACGAGGCGGAGTGGCGGCGGCGATGAGTGCTGCTCCTGTCGGCGCCGCTGCCGGTCCGCCGCGCCCTCGGCGCGGATCTGCGCGATGGCCCGCTCGTTCTCCGCGAGCGCGGCGCGCGTCCGGCGGGCGCTGCGTCCGGACATCACGAGCGCCAGAATAACGACCGCGCACCCCACGAGCATGGCGCCCCGGACATCCGAGGAAATGTCCGACCAGAACAGCGCCAGAGCGCCGGCCACCATGACCAGCGCGGGCAGATTCGCCTTCCAGGACCAGTGCATTCGTCGCATGAGCGGCTCCGGGCCGGAGCAGTCGCGGCCCTCCGGGGTTATCGGCTGGATCCGGCCTTGGGTTTGGCCGCTTGTCCCGGGGCTCTGTGATGCGGACGATTCGCCATGGCGACCACGCCGCAGCCCCGCGACGCAGCGATCGACCGGCCCTCGCCCGGGCCCGGCCGGCGGCCCCTGCGCCGGCGGCTGCTGGGCGAGATGCGGATCCGCAAGAAGCTGATCCTGCTGCACACCTGCTTCTCGCTCGGCCTCGCGGCGGTGCTGCTGCTGCTGATCGGCTGGGCCGTGCGCGACCTGGTGCTGGAGGCCGAACGCACCGAGGCCATGGTGGGCATGGAGATGCTCGTCAACGCCCCCCCGGGAGAGCCGCTGCCGAAGTTCGACGGACTCGAGCTCGCGGCGGGGTCCGCGATGCAGATCGGCCTGACGCCCGCCGAGGCGGACGAGGCGGTCCGGCGCGCCGGCGAGAATGTCATGACCCGCACGCCCGCCGGCTGGCCGCGGGTGGTTCGCTGGGATGTCCGCACCGGGCTGTTCTATTCCTCCGCCGCCCGCTCGATGTCCGCCCGGGCCGCGGTGTGGAAGCTCTACCTGCTGCTGACCGGGGCGCTGCTGGGCGTGTACTTCCTGATCGCGTTGATGCTGGAGCTGTTCGTGCTGCCCCGGCAGGTGTACTCGCCCATTCGTCGACTGCTCGACGCCGACCACGCCGTGCAGGCCGGCGACCGCGAGCACGAGATCATCCCCGCGTCGGACATCCCCGCGGACGAACTCGGCGAGATCATGCGCTCCCGGAACGAGTCCATCATCAAGCTCCGCCGCCAGGAGAAGGCGCTGGCCCATGCGCTGGATCAGCTGGAGGTCGTCGCGGTGGAGCTGAAACGCAAGAACCACTTGCTCGAGACCGCCCGGCGCAACCTCGCCGACCAGGACCGGCTGGCGTCGCTGGGCATGATGTCCGCGGGCCTGGCCCACGAGCTGAACACGCCGCTGGCGGTGCTCAAGGGGCAGATCGAGCGGCTCGCGCAGGACCCTCAGGCGGGCGTCAGCGAGGACCAGGCGGCGCTGATGGTCCGCGTCGTGCACCGGCTGGAGCGGTTGAGCGAGAGCCTGCTGGACTTCGCGCGGGTCCGGCCCCCCAAGCGCGAGCCCGTCGAACTGCGCTCGCTCGTGGACGACGCCTGGGCGCTCGTCAGCATCGACCGCGAGGCCCGCGCCATCGCCCTGCGCAACGACATCGCCCCGGACTTCCTGATCGACGGCGACGCCGACCGCCTGTCCCAGGTCTTCGTCAATCTCCTCCGCAACAGCGCCGACGCCATGCTCCACGCCGCGCCCGGCGGCCAGATCGCCGTCTCCGTCGAGCGCTCCGTTCGCGACGGCGACCCCTGGGCCTCCATCACGGTCGCCGACGACGGCCCGGGCATCGACCCGGCCGTCCTGCCGCGCCTCTTCGAGCCCTTCACCACCACCCGCCTCGACGCCCGCGGCACCGGGCTTGGTCTAGCCGTCGCCGAGGGCATCATCCGGGAGCACGGGGGCGTGATCCTGGCGCGCAACAGCGCGCCGGTCGGCATGGACCCGCCCCAGGCCGCCAAGCGCACGGGCGCCGTCTTCGAGATCATGCTCCCCATAGGTGAGCCGGCGCCCTCCGGGGCGGGCGATCGCTACGCTGGAGCGACGCCGACGGAGCCAGGACCTTGAGCGAGCCGCAGACCGCGAACGATGTCGAACCCGCCGAGCCCGTGGCGCTGTCGGTCCTGGCGCTCGACGACGACCCGGACTTCCGCGAGTTCATCCGCGAGGCCCTGCTCGCCGAGGGCCACGAGGTCCGCATCGCCGCGACGCCCGACGAGTGCTACGCCGCGTGCGAGGAGCGTCTGCCCGATGTCCTGCTGCTCGACATGAAGATGGGCCGGCACAGCGGCGAGGCCACGCTCGCCGAGCTCCGCAAGCGCTGGCCCCGGCTCTGCGTGATCGTCGTCACCGGCTACCCCACGCTCGAGACGATGCGCAAGACCTTCAAGCAGGATGTCTACGACTACATCGCCAAGCCATTCTCGCTCGAGGAGCTCCGCACCGCCCTGCGCGGCGCCGCGGAATCCTTCCAGCTCGGTGGCCGACCCCAGGACCGCCTCCGGCGCGAGCTCGGGCGCTGCATCCGCTTGGCCCGCACCTCGCGCGGCTGGACCCTCAAGGAACTCGGCGAGAGCGCGGGCCTGAGCGTCAGCCAGCTCTCCAGCGTCGAGCGCGGCGCCCATCTTCCGAGTCTCGAATCACTCCTGGCCATCGCCCAGGCCCTCGAGGCCCAGCCCAGCGAGTGGCTCGCCGACGCCGGCTTCTAGACCGCCTCGCCCGGCGCCTCGCG
>CALKYH010000296.1 GCA_938003595.1 uncultured bacterium | reverse complement strand
ATGCCCTTGCCCAGCCCGCTCATCACCGTGCCGAACACGGCGACATAGCGATGCCGGCCCTTGCGGTACCCGTCGGGCACCGGGCTGTAGAACTCCGTCGTGCTGGAGGTGTGGCCAGCCCCCGCAAGGAGGTCGGACCCCCGCGCCGAACCGTCGTCCTGACGCTCACTGCCGGTTGTCCGTGGCAATTGGGGCATGACCTATCGTACCTCACCACCAACCAAAAGCACAACTCGCGGCGAACACGCCGGTTATAGTCTTCCACATCGCCGCTCGCCCAGGGGCGCCCAAGCCCCCGGTCACGGCGAATCGCCATCCCGCTCGGCCGCCGGCTCGCGGCCCCAAACCGATCCCTCGAACCGCTCAAGGAGCATCCCAGAGATGGACATCCAACTCCGCGCCGCCGCGTGCCTGCTGGCCACGACCGCCATCGCCCCCGCGTCGATCGCCGGAGCGGAATCCTGGCTCGAACGCCATACCTGCCTCCACGGCCGCCTCGGCTGGACCGATTTCGGCGCCGCGACGGCCGCCGCGCCCTACGACGAGGCCACCGGCCGCGACCAGCGCAACTACCCGCCCAGCCCCCTGGCCGACCACGAGCGGATGGTCCTGGACATCGACATCCCCGACATGAACCGGCGTTCCTTCAACGCCGTGCAGACGCTCACCTTCACCGCCATGGGCAAGCCGCTGGAGGCGCTCACCCTCAACGCCGAGGGCATGGCGGTCGACTCCGTCACCATGAACGAGCGCGATGTCCCCTTCTCGCACGACGGCTCGCGCCTCACCGTCCGGTTTGATCCCCCGCTCCAGCCCGGCCAGACCGCCACCATCAACACCCGCTACTCGGTGGAGGATCCCGCCGACGGCATGATCTGGACTCCCGAGGACCCCGCCGTCCCCGGCCGCGCCGCGCAGCTGCACACCCAGGGCCAGCCCGAGTCCAACCGCTACTGGTTCCCCGCCCACGACTCGCCCAACGAGCGCATGTCCACCGAGATCCGGGTCACCGTGCCCGACGGCTACTTGGCCAGCGCCAACGGCCGCCTCGCCGCCGAGTCCGTGGACAACGGCCGGCGCACCTTCCACTGGGTCCAGGACAAGCCCCACCCCGCCTACCTCGTCTCCCTCATCGTCGGTCAGTTCGATGTCGTCGATGTCGCCGACGCCTCCTCGCCCGTCCCCATGCCCTGCTATGTCGCCCCCGGCGACGGCGACAAGGTCGAGCGCACCTTCGGCCGCACCCGCGACATGATGAAGGTCTTCGAGGAACGCTTCGACGAGCCCTACCCCTGGGACCGCTACGCCCAGCTGCTTGTCTGGAACTACGGCAGCGGCGGCATGGAGAACACTTCCGCCACCACCCTCTACGAATGGTGCATCCTCGACGAGAAGGCCGAGGCCGACGGCGACATGGACGCGCTCATCTCCCACGAGCTCGGCCACCAGTGGTTCGGCGACCTGCTCACCTGCAAGTCCTGGGCCCACCTCTGGCTCAACGAGGGCTTCGCCACCTACAGCGAGTCCCTCTGGTTCGAGAAGCGCGACGGCTACGACGCCGGGTACCTCGACGATGTGTGGTCCAACCTCCGCGGCATCGCAGGGCGCGACCGCCTCGACCCCAAGGATGACAAGGCCGGCGACCGCCCCGGCATGGTCTCCAATGTCTGGGACGACCCCGGCGAAACCTTCGGCCGACGCTCGAACCCCTATCCCAAGGGCGCCAGCATCCTGCACATGCTCCGCGTCATGCTCGGCGACGAGGTCTTCTTCGCCGGCCTCCAGAAGTATGTCGATCAGCACAAGCTCGGCACGGTCGAGACCTCCGACTTCCGCAAGTCCATGGAGGAGGTCAGCGGCCTCTCGCTCGAGCGCTTCTTCGACCAGTGGGCCGTCCGCCCCGGCACGCCCCAGGTCACCATGACCGGCAAGTGGTCGGAGAAGGACAAGGCCCTGCACCTGACCATCGAGCAGACCCAGCGCATCGACGCCAAGACCCCCGCCTTCGCCTTCGACCTGCCCATCTTCATCGAGACGGCAGACGGCCAGACGCAGACCATCACGATCGCCGTGGACGAGCGCCGCCACGAGCGCACCGTCAACCTCGACGCCGAGCCCGCCATCGTCGCCATCGACCCGGGCCTGGCCGTCATCATGACGCCCACCTCCAAGATCCCCGCCGCCTGGCTCCGCGCCCAGGCCCAGCGCGGCCCCACGCTCCCCGCCCGCCTCGACGCCGCCCGCGCGCTCCGCGAGCAGCCCGGCGCCGACACGGTCACCACGCTCGTCGCCATCCTGCGCGACTCCAATGACCACCACCACCTCCGCCGCGTCGCCGCCGATTCGCTCGGCGCGATGCGCCAGTCCGAGGTCCTCATCGAGACCCTGCACTCCGGCGTCGCCGACGCCCGCGTCCGCCGCGCCGTGGTCGCCGCCATCGCCGCCAGCGGCGACAAGGACGCCGCGCTCCCCGTGATCGCCCAGATCGCCGCCGACCCGAGCGAGTCCTACGCCGTCCGAGCCGAAGCCGTTGAAGCCCTCGGAACCTTGGGCGACGAGACCTACCTCCCCCTCCTCATGGACGCGATGGCCACGCCCTCGCAGGGCGATGTCATCCAGCGCGCCGCGCTCACCGCCTTCCGCCAGCTTGACATGGCCGAGGGTCTCGACGCCGCCATCGCGCTCTGCGGCCCCCAGACCGCCATGCGCACCCGCTCCTCCGCCATCTCCACCGTCGCCAGCCTCTCCGAGCACGACCCCGAGAAGGCCTACGACGCCGTCGAGCCCCTGCTCTGGAGCCATGTCGAGAGCACCCGCAACGCCGCCGGCAGCGCCCTCTCGCGCATCAAGGACGAGCGCGGCCTCACCACCCTTCGCAACGCCGCCGAGACCTACCCCGTCGTCTCGTTCCGCGAGTCCTGCTCCGGCTGGGCCGACCGCCTCTCGGGCCTGCTCAACGGCGACGACCTCGAAGGCGTCCAGAAGGAGCTCGGCCGCCTCCAGCGCGAGGTCGAGGACCTCAAGTCCAAGCTCGACAAGATGGAGAC
The DNA here is from genome assembly GCA_938003595.1 of uncultured bacterium. GTDB lineage: Bacteria > Planctomycetota > Phycisphaerae > Phycisphaerales > UBA1924 > JACVCK01. Next base: position 860 of record CALKYH010000296.1, on the reverse strand, counting down.
CGACGAAAAGAACGGCTGACCGCGATCAACCTCGACCGCGGAACCGCGCCACGAACGCCGCGTACTGCTCCGGCGTGTCGATCCCCGCGTGCGACGACTCGCGCACGGCGACGGCGATCGTGCGCCCGTGCTCCAGCGCTCGAAGCTGCTCCAGCTTCTCCGTCCGCTCCAGCGCCGTCGGCGCCAGCGCCGCGTAGGTCCGCAGGAACCCGCGCCGGTAGACATACAGCCCCACATGGCGCAACGCCGCGCCCTCGCCGCCCCCGTCGCGATCGTGCGGGATCGGCGCCCGAGAGAAGTACATCGCCGTCCCGTCGCGCCGCAGCACGACCTTCACCACATTCGGGTCGCGCAGCTCGGCGCTCCCCGGCGCGATCGGGCTCGCCACCGTCGCCATGTCGTGCGCCCCCAGCGCCGCCACCGCCGCGTCGATGATCGCCGGGTCCAGCTCCGGCTCGTCCCCCTGCACATTCACCACCACCGCGTCGTCGGCCAGCCCCAGCGTCTCCGCCGCCTCGTCCAGGCGCGAGGTCCCGTTGTCGTGCTCCCCCGTCATCACCGCCTCGACGCCCGCGCGCTCCGCCGCCGCACGGATCTCCTCACCGTCCGTCGCGATCACCACCCGCCCCACGCTCCCCGCCCGCGCCGCGGCGTCCGCCACATGCAGCACGAGCGCTCGCCCCGTCTCCGCCGCCAGCGCCTTGCGCGGGAACCGCGTCGAACCGAGCCGCGCCGGGATGATCGCCACGGCCTTCGCCATATCAGGAGTCTCAGGCCGGCTTCAGCTCGCGCATCAGCGCCTGCAGCGCGTCGCGCCGCGCACGGATGTCGCGGAAGTTGATCTGCTGCATCGCGATGCC
>CALKYH010000295.1 GCA_938003595.1 uncultured bacterium | reverse complement strand
CTCGGCCATGTGCCCCAGCAGCCCCGCGCCGATCGCCGCCACGAACATCAGCACATCGATGTTGAACCGGAACCGCGCCAAGGACAGCAGCGTGTCCCGCGCCGTGAACCAGCCCGCCGCCACCGCCGCGAGGATGTACACCGGCATCGTCGCCGCCGCAGGCGCCCCGCCCGCCTTCTCCGCCAGCAGCCCGGCCCCCAGCAGCAGCGCCCCCAGGACGGCCGCCGTCAGCTCCGAGTACTCCCGCGGCAGCGCCCAGATCTGCGCCACCCACTCGTCCAGCCGCCGCGCTTTCTCGGGCTTCGCGTGGGGCGACTCCGCCGGCCTCAGCGGCTCCACCCGGAATCCCAGGCGCGACAGCCGCATCACCACCTCCGGCAGCGCGCACGAGAGCCGGTCGAACTCCACGCGCAGCGTCCGAGAGGGGAAGCTCGCCGACGCGTGCACATTCGCCATGTCCGACAGCGCCGCCTCGATCGTCGCCTCGCTCTGCGCCGAGACCATCCCCTCCACGCGCCACACCACCGTGCCCCAGCGCTCGCGGAACTCCACGCCGCAGTGCCGCGCGATCCGGTGCAGCGCCGCCAGCGGGGTCGTCTTGGGGTTCAGCTCGACATGCAGCGTGGGCTGGCCCTCGCCATCGGCGGCCGCCGTGCGCAGCTCCGCCTTCCGCACGCCGGCCTCGTCCAGCACGTGCCGAAGGAAATGCTCCAGGCAGATCTCTCGCAGACGCGGGTCGGCGGGCGCGAGCAGCGGAATGTCGAGAATGGCGATCGTTCGGGGCATCCGACCCACGCTATCGGCAACCGGGCCGCCGCGGGCGCCAAGGCCGCCCGATCACGAGCGTCCGCCCTCAGCTCCCCGCCGCGGCGATCAGCGCCACCCGCTCCTGGCTGGACACCACGACCCCGCCGGGCTGCTCCACCGTCACCACGAACGCCGCCGGCTTGTCCACCCGCAGCTTGGCGTCGATCGGCACCCGGACCACCCCTCCGGCCTCCGGGATATCGAACACGCCGCCATCGACCGGGCGCTCGTCCCGCTCCGGATCGACGATCCACAGCTGGTACTGCCAGCGCGACCGATCCAGCGATGGAAGGCCCTTGAACTCCATGTAACCCTGCTGCGCCTCGTCGGACCACACCACCTCGCCGCTCGCCCCGAGCCCCGTCTCGTCCGGCCCGGGCGCCCACGCCAGCCGGATCACATCCGGTCGACCCGACAGCGACGCGACCAGGTCCTGCGCCGGCTCGTCGCGCAGCGCCGCGCGAGGCCACCACGCGATGACCGCCAGCAGCAGACCCGCCGCCGCCGCGACCCACGCCAGCCGTGCGCCAACGCCCCCTTGACGCGAGGCCGGCGCGCGGTCCCCGGCGCTCTCGATCCGGATCGGCTCCAGGTCATCCCGACGCGTGCCGCCGGTCCAGTCGGCCGCCGCCCGCTCGAGCGTGGCGCGCACCGACGCCGGCGGCGTTTCCTGGGCCATGCCCTGCAGCCCGGCGAACAGCGACGCCGCGGCCCGGTCCAGCGCCCAGTCGTCCACCTCGGGATGCTCCCGGAGCAGCGCCCGCAGCTCGGCGGCCTCCGAATCGTTGAGGCCGAACAGCGCCCGGTCCGTGAGCAGCTCCGCCAGGTGTGAATCCGCGTGGGGCAGCCTCATGCGCCGCCTCCCTCGTGCCGGCCCGACTCCGCCGGGGCCAGCGCCTCGCGGATCCTGATGAGCCCGCGCCGAGCGTGCGTCTTGACCGTGCCCAGCGGCAGACCGGTGATCTCCGCGATCTCCACATGCGTCCGCCCCTGCATGATGGCCAGCCGCAGCACCTGCTGCTGATCCTCGCTGAGCGACTTCATCGCCTCCAGCGCCCGCTGCGCGTCTTCCGCAAGCTCCGCCGGCAGGACCGGCGTCTCGGCGCGGCCCGATTCCACATCTCCCTCGGGCAGCGCCCCCGGGTCCAGGCGCCGTCCGCTCCGCCGCAGCCGATCGATCAGCCGGCGACGGGCGATCATCGAAACGAAGGTCGGCTCCGAAGCGACCGAGCCGTCGAACCGCTTCGCGCTCTTCCAGATGTCGATGAAGATGTCCTGGACGGCGTCCTCGGCGTCGGCGTGGTCCCGGCACATTCGTCGCGCCAGCGACCACACGAGCGGGCTGTACGCCTCCAGCGAGGCGCGAACAGCGGACTCGTCTCCGCGAGCGATTCGTTCTAGGAGGGTGGCGCTCACCGCGTCGGCGTACCTCGTCCGGGCGCGACCTCGCTGCGCCCTGGCTGGACGGCAGGATACGGCGCCGGCGTCGGCCCTGCATCCGCGAGGGTTCCAGGTTGCCCGCAGTTGCATCGAACAGGCCACTGCTGCGCTCCGAAGGCGCCGGGAGCGCCGTCTCCCCCCCGCCGCTTCAATCGCGATCTCCGAAAGGCCCGCGGCCAAGGTCTCCCTCGGCCGCGGCCGCGATGCCATTCCAGTCGTCGGGCGTATCCGCCCGTGGTCCCGCGTCAGTTCGCCGGCGGCAGGATCACCGCGTCGATGACATGGATCACGCCGTTCGTGGCGTCGATGTCGGTCTTCACGACCTCCGCCCCGTCGATCATGACCTTGCCGCCCTTGGTCGAGATCTTGACCTTGGAGCCCTGCACGGTCGGCGCCGCGTTCATCGTCACGACCTGGTCCGCGTACACGCGCCCGGGCACGACGTGGTAGGTCAGGACGGCGCGGAGCTTCTCCACATTCTCCGGACGGAGCAGCGACTCGACGGTGCCCGCGGGCAGCTTGGCGAACGCCTCGTCCGTCGGCGCGAACACCGTGAACGGCCCGTCGCCCTGCAGCGTCGACACCAGCCCGGCCGCCTCGAGCGCCGCCGCGAGCGTCTTGAACGAGCCCGCCGCCACGGCCGTCTCCACGATGTCGTTCGTCGAGGGCATGATGACGGTGTCGATCACATGGATGACGCCGTTGCTCGCCCAGACATCCGCCGCGGTGACGGTCGCGTTGTCGATCATGACCTTGCCGTTGGCGGCCTTGATGTCGATGCGCTGACCGTTGACGGTCGAGGCGTTCTTCAGGCCCGAAGCCTGCTCGGCGGAGACCTTGCCGGGCACGACATGGTAAGTGAGGATCTCGATGAGCTTGCCCTTGTTCTCAGGGCGCAGCAGCGACTCGACCGTGCCCGCGGGCAGCTTCGCGAACGCCGCGTCGGTCGGCGCGAACACCGTGAACGGCCCCTCGCCCTGCAGCGTCTCCACAAGCCCCGCCGCCTGCAGCGCCGCGGCCAGCGTCTTGAAGTTGCCGGCCTCGACGGCCGTCGTCACGATGTCCTTGTTGGCCTTCATCCCGCCGTACGCGACGGTGGTCGCGACCGCGCCCTGGCCTTCGCACGAGCTGGCCTGCGCCTTCGAAGCGTCGCAGCCGCCGCCGAGGGCGGAGCCGGCCGAAAGGGCGCCGAGAGTGATAGCGATAGAGCATGCACGATGCATCAGAGTCGTCTCCTGTGTGGTTCGATCCGTTGGTCCGGAAAACACGCCCACGCCCCGCTGCAGCCGGGTCATGGTCCCGCCGTTGACTTCGCCGCCGCCCGGATCCGGATTCACGATCGCTCGATTCCGGGCCGATTCGCCCCGGGGCGCGGCTAGACTCCAGACTGACCCCACCGGCCGCCCCCCTCCGACCACGAGGACACGAGAGAGATGACCCCCCTGATCCCCGCCTTCACCCTCGCCGCCGCCGCGGCCGGCGCCCTCCCCACCTACTCCGGACTCCAGCTCCAGGCCCGCTCCAACTTCTCCGGCGCCTGGAACCTGCCGGACTCCGCCTTTTTCACCAACTCCACCCCCGCCATCAACGCCGACGGATCGGTCGCCTTCCGACTCGCTGTCATCGCCGGGACCGAGTCCGACGGCATGTGGTTCGGTTCCGAGGGCTCCGGCGGCGTGATCTACTTTTCCCCCAATAACGAGGACTCCGCCCTCAGCGACCCCACCCTCAACGACGACGGCCTCATCTCCACCGAGCAGCGCTTCGCCACGCCCTCCGGCGTGCTCCGCATCGACGCGCAGGACAACTCCTCCGGCATCATCGTCACCCCCGGCTTCCCATTCGGCGTGACCTCCTTCGGCTCGCCCATGATCAACAGCGCCGGCGAGATCGGCTACCGCGGCGGCATCACCGGCGCCGGGCAGGCCTTCATCTCCTGGTCCAACGGGTCGCAGGCCATCCACGCCGCAGAGGCCGGCTACAACCCCGCGAGCGACGTCTCCTTTCTCTTCACCCCTGCGTTCAACGACGCCCGGCGCATCGCCGGCAAGGTCCGCCTGGGCGCCGCCGGACAGACCGGCGAAACCCAGCCCGACCAGATCCGCTCCTACGCCGCGGACGGCTCCTTCACCATCATCGCGCGCGATGTGGACAGCCAGCCCGGCTCGCCCTTCAGCCGCTTCGACAACTCCGTCGCCCTCGCCAACAACGGGCGCGTGGCCTTCATCGCCACACTCGCCGCCGGCGGGCGCGGCGTGTTCCTCTCCGACGGCGCCACGACCACCGAGATCGCCCGCGAGGGCCAGAACGGCGTCGGCTCCATCGAGTTCTTCTCGCCC
>CALKYH010000294.1 GCA_938003595.1 uncultured bacterium | reverse complement strand
GGCGTTGAGCCGGTCGATGAACTGGCGGATGAGGCCGTACTGGCGGCGCGTGTGCGTGAAGGCGACGCGCGGCAGGTCGGGGTGATCGTCCTCGACCTCGTAGGGGGCGCGCTGGGTGATGCGTCCGCCGCGGACCAGGCCGGCGAACTCGTCGTTCAGACGCTCGATGTCCTCGTCCTTGAGCTTGTGGTTGAGGCGGACGACGAAGTCGTCGCGGACATAGCGGGAGGAGTGGTAGTTGCGGTAGAAGCGGTCGATGTGCTCGGCGGCGTCGGCGGGGTTGTCGGCGATGAAGTAGAGGTTGCGGTCCTCGGGGCTGATGAAGCCCAGGTCCAGCAGCGAGCGGCGGTTGAAGTTCTCCCAGTGGCGCCAGTAGGCGCCGTTCTCGCCCTCGACCATGACGATGGGCTTGGGCGAGGCCTTGCCGGTCTGCACGAGGGTGAGGACCTCGTAGGTTTCGTCCATGGTGCCGAAGCCGCCGGGGAAGGAGACCACGGCGTCGGCCTGGCTGACGAACATGACCTTGCGCGTGAAGAAGTAGCGGAACTTCATGAGCTTCGAGTCGCCGGCGATGATCTCGTTGGCGTTGGTCTCGAAGGGCAGATGGATCGAGAGGCCGAAGGACGACTCCTTGCCCGGGCCCTCGTGCCCGGCGCGCATGATGCCGTCGCCGGCGCCCGTGATGACGAGCCATTGCATCGCCGCCATGAGGCGCGAGAAGACGACGGCGGCCTTGTAGTCGGGATGGCCCGGGGGCGTCCGCGCGGAGCCGAAGATCGAGACGCGGCGCTTCGCCGGGTAGGCGCCGAAGACGCGGTAGGCGTGGCGCAGCTCCTTGAGCGCGCCGCCCATGAGCTTGATCTCGCCGGCGCTGCGCCCATCGCGGGCGAGGGCGAGGGAGGTCACGAGCATGTCGCGGAGCAGCTTGCCCTGGAACGAGATCGGATCGACGCCGGCCTCCAAGACGAGCGCGTCGAGCTTGGCCAGCAGCGACGCGTCGGGCTCGTGGTCCACGAGGCCGGGCGGGAGAGAAGGATCGGGAGACGAATCGGGCATTATGGGCTTCCAGGTGCGCTGTCGGGCACGGAGGGTCGGATCGGGCGCCGGTCCTCGGCGCCGGCGCCGAAGATACTCTCCAGCAGCCGCTTGGTCCCGGACAGCTGCACGACGCCGAAATCGGGGTCGCCGAGCGTGCCGCCCACGGTGATCGTCGCGATCTCGTCGCGCAGGCCCTCGAGCACATCGCTCACGACGATGATGCGTCGCTTGCTGCGGCTGTGGAAACGAAGGTCCAGGCCCAGGTCCGACCAGCGGAGCGAGCCCGCGCCGATGATGTCCACCGCCGCGGAGGCCACGCCCAGGTCCTCGAAGGTCACGGTGTCGCCGTCGATGTAGAAGGCGGCGCGGGCCTCGTCCAGCGGTTCGCCCGCGGGGATCTGCAGGTTGGACAGCTCGATCAGGGGCATCAGCAGCGGGAGCCGGACGATGCGCCCGCCGGAGACCATCGCGGCGCCGCGCCCGATGCGCGCCTCGGGCTCGCCCACAAGGCCTTCGAGGGAGAGCGAGGCGTCCACCACGCCCCGGTCGGTGTCGGCGGGGCCGGTGGCGGGCTCCTGCGCCGTCTGGCCCTCGCGCTCGGTGAGATCGGAGAGCATGGCGCCGAAGTTGACGCCCGCGGCCTTCAGCTCGGCCTCGTAGCGCCGGCGCTCGCTGGACCCGCCGACCGGGTTGATGCGCGCCGAGCCGGTGATGCGCCCGGTGTGCGCGTCGGCCTCGAACACCGGGATCAACACCTCGCCCGGCAGGCGGCCGGAGACCACCCGGGCGCGGGCGTTGGTCGTGCGCAGCCCGGCGACACGCAGGCCGTCGGCGGTGAAGGCGAGGTCGATCTGCTGCGGCAGGCCCGGCGGGCGCTCGTAGCGGAGGGACGCGGCGCCGGTGGCGTCGGTCACCGGCAGGCCGGGGTTGAAGTCCACCTCCTTGAAGTCCAGAAGGCCGCTGAACCAGAGCCCCGGCGGCGCATCGTCGCCCGATGACTCGAAGCGGAGCGAGGCGTCGTGCAGCCGCACGGCGCCGTCGGCCCTGATGTCGAGCTCGGTCATGAGCGAGGCGACCTCGTCGGGCAGCGCGGCGCGGAGTTGATCGTCCACGCGGGAGGCCTCGGCGTCGATCGCGAGGTCGAACGAGGCGCCGCCGGCGGAGGTCCAGGGGCCCGAGACCGAAACGGACAGGGTGTCGGAGGAGAGCGTCAGGTCGTCCACCCGGCCGGAGGCGCCGGCGCCGGGGGCCATGACGGCGTCGAAGGACACGGCGCCCCGGGCGCGCGGGAAGTCCATGGTGGCGCCGTTGCGGGTGAAGGCCAGGGCGCGGGGCTGCAGCGTGGCGCCGAGGCGCATGGGCTCGCCGGGGGAGGTGGCGATGGTGGCGTCGAGGTCGAAGACGCCGCGGGGGGCGTAGAGGTCGAGCCATTCCGCCGCCTTGGCGCTTCGCCCGGCCAGCGCCGCGCGGGCGAGGGCGGACTCGACGGGCGCGTCCTGCAGCAGCACATGGAGCGAGGCGGGCTGGTCGTTCACAGCGCCGGGGAACTGGAGCGAGCCGTTAAGCGTGGCAAGCCCGGCGGGGCGATCGTCGAAGGTCAGCTGGGTGACCAGGTCCTCGAAGACGACGCGCCGCTCGGAGACGATCGCCGCGCCGTCGATGGCGCCGGTCTGCAGGCGCTTGCTGTAGAGATCGAAGGCGAACTGCTCGACATGCTCGATGCGCGCCTCGAGCTGCACACCCCGGCCGTCGCCGACGCCCAGCTGCGCGGCGCCGAACGCGATGCGGGCGTCCAGGATGCCGGAGGGGTTGCGCTCGCGTCGCAGGGCGGTCATGGCGGCCCCGGCCTCGGGCGAGAGCGCGCTGACCACGCGCTCCAGCGGAGCGCGGAGATCGAGCCGGGTCAGGGCGATCTCGGCCTCGAAGGACGCGGGGCGCTGTTCGCGCGGGAAGAGCGCCTCGGCGCGGATGTCCACCCGGCCCTCGCCGATCAGGCCGGAGAGCGACTCGATGAACAGGCCGTTCTCGGTGATGTTCACATCGCCGGTCAGGCCCGCGACCAGGGGCTCGGCGGGCATGTCGCCGGTCTCGGGCTGGTCGGGTCGGGCGGCGAGGCCGTCGAGCCGGACGGCGATCTCGAAGCCGATCTCCTCCGGCCCCTTGGGGATGATGTGGGCGGCGCAGTCCACGCCGCCCTCGAGGCGGAGCAGGCGCAGCAGGCGGGGCGCGGAGTAGGCGTCTTCGGCGTCGCCCGGCACCGCCTGGATCAGGAGGTTGTCCACCGGCGCCTTGGTCGCGGCGACGAAGATGTCGGGCTCGAAGACGACCTTCTCGCCGTCCATGAGCCGGATGTGCGCGAGCATCGAGCCCTCGGCGCCGGTGAGGCCCTTGAGGGACTTGATGTCCACATCGGCGAAGTTGTCGGTGATGCGCAGGTCCACATCGCGGGCGACGACCGGGTACGGGAACGCGCGGACGAGCAGGCCCGCGGTGGGCATGGTGACATGGATGTCGCGGGTCCAGTCGGCGTCGTGGCCGAGCTCGCGATGGATCTTGATGCGCAGCTCGGCGCGCCCGCCCGGGTCGAAGCCGGGGATGGCGAGCAGGCGCTCCAGCTCACGGGCTTCGGCGGCGAGGGCCGGGGCGTCGTCGCCGGCGCCCGCGAGGAGCCGCGGTCGGATCTCGGCGAGGCGCGCCGCGGCGGCGTCACGCGTGGCGACGGGCTGCACAAGCTCGTCGGCGACCAGTCGGGCGTAGGCCTGCCGGTCCACGAGCGCCGCGACGATCTCGCGCCGGTCGGGCGGCATCGCGGCCTCGAACTCCTCGTCGATGAGGACATCGGCGAAGGTGACATTCAGGTCCACCTGTGCGCCCTCGCTCGGCGGGCTGATGACGCCGTCGGCGAAGAGCTTCGCGCCGGTCGGACCGACGCCGGTGATGCTCTCGATGCGGATCTGGTTCTCGTCGAACGCCACCAGGCCGCTGAGGGAGGTGACCGGGTACGGGAAGTCCTCGTACGCCGCGGCGCCGTCGCGGAACCGGATGACGCCGTTGATGGTGGGCTGTGCGGGGCCGCTTGGCGTCGGGGCGCCTCGCTTGATCATCACCTCGGCGTCGATGACGGCGGTCGGCCCCGAGAAGGTGGCGAAGCGACGACGGACGATGTCGGGCGCGAAGGGCAGCAATTCCGGGCTGGACGCAACGGTGAAGCCATCGACCGTTCGGACATCGAGCCGGAAGGGCGCATCGAGGGCGAGGCCCTCGGTTTCGAAGGTGACCTCGTAGGTGAGATCCTCGATGGAGCCGCGGAGCGGACGGGCCTTCACTCCGGAGCTGTCGAAGCGGATGCGCCCGGACACATCGCGCATCTCCATGCGCCGGGGCGGCGCATCGTCCGCGTGCATCTCACCGGGCGCGGGCTTGGCGTCCACCGGCAGGCGCATGCCGACGCCCTCGAGCGTGAGCACCGCGGCGACGCCGTCCTGCTCGTTGAACGAAAACTCGGTCTCCCGGATCACGCCTTCGATGCGCAGATCGCGGAGCTGGTCCCGGTAGCGCGCCGGGGCGGTGCGGTCGGTCCAGCGGGACAGATCGACATTGAACAGGCGGAGGCTGCCCTCGACGGCCTCGGTGTCGATCGAGCCGGCGAGGATGAGCGGGTCGCGCATCGGCTGGCCGCTCGAGGAAAGCTCGACGATCTCGCGCAGGGAGATGTCATAGACGGTCGGTTGATCCTTGCGGGGCGTCGCGCCGCCGTCGATGGGCACCTCGTTCAGGACCGAGTACGAGGTCTTCGTGTGCTCGCCGAACTCCAGCACGCCGTCTACGACGCTCACATTGGGCAGCGCCCCCACCGCTCCGGCGGACGCCGTTCCGCCGGGGAAGGCCTGGATGTTCAGCCGGTCGTCCTCGAGGGACTGGCTCAGGCGCACACGCGGGCGAACAAGCTTCACGCGCGTCATGCGCAGCTCGCCGGCGAACAGGTCCGACCAGTCGATGCGGGCCTCCAGGCGACGGGCCCGGACAACCTCCGCGGCGTCGCGCTGCACGCCGGGCACCGACACGCGCAGGTTGCGGATCACGATGCGCCCGTCCGGCTCGAGGATCACCCGCCCCATCGCGACATCGCAGCCGAGCGCGGCCTCCAGCCGGGGCTCGACGAACGCCCGCAGCGCCCAGGTGCGGGTCAGCAGCAGCAGCGCCGCCAGGACGCTGACCGCGAGGATGACCAGGCGCCGGAGCCAGCGCCGTCGCCGGGGCTTGATGGGCGCACCCGCCGCGGCGGCATCGTGCTTGTCATCGCGCTCGGCGGGGCGTTCGTTCATGCAGAAGATGGGGCTCGCGGAAGGCGGGAAGTGTAGTCGCGGCCCGGGGACTCCCCGGGGGCGTGTCGCCCGGCGACGCCCGTCGGGCGCCTGCGGGGGTTAGAATGCGGGCGCGCGCTCGTAGCTCAGCTGGATAGAGCGGCGGTTTCCTTGGATGGCGGTCCGCACAGGCGGGCGACAAATAGGGGCCCGGCCCGGCGACGGGCCGAGGCGAACCGGGTGAATTCGGGGAACCCCGACCTCTCGCCATGGCGGGAGCGGGCGATCCCGAGCCGAGCCAGCGGCGGGGCCGCGTCCCAAGGGGCGTGTCGCCGGTGGAAGGTGTAGAGACCAGCGGGTGAGCCGCCCCGGCGATACTCCCGCGTAGGCGAGAACTTTTTTCTCCTCGCCGAAGCGCCCGGCGGCCAGCGAAGTCCGAGAAGATCGGGCTTTGAGGGTCGAAGAGATGGTCCGGCCCACCGAGGAATCGGTGGTCACGCCGAAACCGCAGGTCGGAGGTTCGAGTCCCCCCGGGCGCATTTCTGTGGCACAATTGGGCATGGCGTCTGGAAGACGCCCCGCGGCACGGCGGCCGCGGTTCGGAGGCGCCAGGGAACCGGCGCGGCCGTTGTCGAGGATCGCGCTTTGGAGAGAGAAGTCCATATCGATCGGCGCCCTTGGGCGATTCTGGCGGCGCTGGCGCTGGCGACGGCGTCGGGCTGTGCGAATTCGCCTCAAACCAGCGCTCCTGCCGCGGCGCCTTCGCCTGTGGTCCATGCGCGGCCGACGGCGGCGCTGGTCTTCGACTCGCCCTATGTGTTCGCCCGGCACGACGCCCACGGCGTCGCCGGCGTGGAATACCGCCCGGAGTTCGACCGGCGTGCGGCGTCGCTCTCGGCCCGGACGGAGTGGCCCGTGCTGGCGACGCGCCAGTGGCCGGAGCCGAGCCGTCCCCGCGAGACGCGCATCCCCTACATCTATTCGCGCTGGGGCCGCACGGACTGAGCGAACCGTTCGGGGCTCGCCCGGGCCGAACAGGACTTGAACTTTGCGGTCTGTACGGGCGTCGGGTCGGAAATCGTGGTTGATGAATGGTGGAACCTGCTTGTTCGGATTGACTTACAGCGAGCCGAACGGGATATTGCACCCTGTCGTGTGGGCGCGCAGCGGCGCGTTCCTGTTGGATTCAGGCCGAGGGCATAGACGCTGCCGCCCAGACCGCGTCGTCGCCTTGAGTGCGGCTCTCCCTGGGCAAGGATCGAGCCCCGAAAAGGCTGGGAGCCAGGCGCGATGCCGACGATCACCAAGAAAGAACTCATCGACCGGATCGCGGTCGAGACCAACTTGAGCCGCGTGGAGATCAAGCGGGTGGTGCAGGCGCTTCTCGATCAGGTGATCGTGGAGCTGGCCCGCGACAACCGCATCGAGCTCCGCGACTTCGGCATCTTCGAGCCCAAGCTGCGGGCGCCGCGGACTGCGCAGAATCCCCGCACGCTCGAGCGTGTGGCGGTGCCGGCGCGCCGGACGGTGAAGTTCAAGGCGGGCCGGCTCATGTCGGAGTCGCTGAACCCCAAGGACAAGTCGGCGATGGAGCCCAAGGTCGTGGTCGGCGGGGCGCGGAAGCGCCCGGTCGCCGCGGGCGCGGCCTCCTCGAAGTAGGCCCCGAGGCCCGGGGGGATGGGGTTGGGGCTGTGGCTATCATGGCGCCCCGGTTCTGCGCCCGCTCGTGGGCGCGCCGGTCGATCTGTCCTGACACCCGAAGTTCCTGCCTGGAGCCGCCGCGATGCCGTCGATTGCCGAGATCCTGGGTTCTGACGCGAAGTCTCTCCTCGAGTACGAGTGCCGGGGCTTCAAGCGCTCCACGCTGCACGCCCCGGGTCCGGACTTCGTGGACCGCGTGCTCAAGGACTCCGACCGCTCCGCGCCGGTGCTGCGCAACTTCCAGACGCTGCTCAACCACGGGCGCCTCGGCGGCACAGGCTACATCTCCATCCTGCCCGTCGATCAGGGCATCGAGCACTCCGCGGGCGCAAGCTTCGCGAAGAACCCGGTGTGCTTCGACCCCGCGGCGATCTGCGAGCTGGCGATCGAGGGCGGCTGCAACGCCGTCGCCAGCACGCTCGGCGGCATGGGCATCGTGGCGCGGAAGTACGCCCACAAGATCCCGTTCCTCATGAAGCTCAACCACAACGAGCTGCTCACCATGCCCAACAAGTTCGACCAGACGCGCTACGGCAGCGTGCGTCAGGCGTTCGAGATGGGCGCGATCGCGGTCGGCGCCACGGTGTACTTCGGCTCCGAGGAGTCCACCCGCCAGCTCGACGAGGTGAGCCACTGGTTCGAGGAGGCGCACGCCCTGGGCATGGTCACCGTGCTGTGGTGCTACCTGCGGAACAACGCCTTCAAGACCGGCGGCGTGGACTACCACACCGCCGCGGACCTGACCGGCCAGGCCAACCACCTGGGCGTGACCATCCAGGCCGACATCATCAAGCAGAAGCTGGCGACCAACAATCACGGCTACGAGGCGCTGAACATGGGCGGCTCCAGCTACGGCAAGCTGGACAAGCGGATGTACAGCGACCTGTGCCCGGGCGACCACCCGATCGAGCTGTGCCGCTACCAGGTGGCGAACTGCTACATGGGGCGCGCGGGGCTGATCAACTCCGGCGGCGAGAGCAAGGGCGAGAGCGACCTGCAGGACGCGGTGCGGACCGCGGTCATCAACAAGCGCGCCGGCGGCATGGGGCTGATCTCCGGCCGCAAGGCGTTCCAGCGCCCGCTCAAGGACGGCGTGGCGCTGCTGAACGCGATCCAGGATGTGTACCTGGA
>CALKYH010000293.1 GCA_938003595.1 uncultured bacterium | reverse complement strand
GCACACGCGCCGCCAGTACGGCCTCATCCGCCAGTTCATCGACCGGCTCAACGCCTGCGACCCCGCGCCGGCGTGACGACGCGATCATGTTCGATCGTCGGCGCGGCGCCGCTATCATCGACCCGTGCACCGTCTCCGTCAGATCTGGATCACCATCGCCTCCAGCCTCTGGTTCGTGCCGCTCACGATGGTCGGCGGCGCCATAGCGCTCGGCATCGCCTTCACGCTGGTGGACTTCGCCATCGGCGATGAATGGACGCAGAAGCGCCCCGTCCTCTTCGGCGTCGGGGCCGACGGCGCCCGCGGCATGCTCGCCGCCATCGCCGGCTCCATGATCACGGTGGCCAGCCTCACCTTCTCCCTCACCATCTCCACGCTCGCGATCACCGCGTCGCAGTACTCCTCGCGTCTGGTCCGCAACTTCATGCGCGACCGCGTGAACCAGTTCGTGCTCGGCTACTTCGTCGGCCTCTTCGCCTTCTGCCTCGTCGTGCTCCGCTCGATCCGCAGCGGCGACGACGCCCAGTTCGTGCCGCCGATCGCCGTGCTCTCCGGCCTGCTCTTCGCCCTGTTCAGCATCATCGTGCTGATCATCTTCATCCATCACATCGCCGAGTCCATCCAGGCCAGCTCCATCCTCCGGCGCGTCGCCCGCGAGACGCTGGACGCCATCGACGACCTGTTCCCCTCCAAAGTCGGCGATCCCGCCGGCCAGGTCGCCGCGAGGACGCCCGCCCCGAGCGCCGGCGAGGGCGCCGTCGAGGTCCTCGCGGGGGCGTTCGGCTACATCCAGGATGTGGACGCCGAGGGCCTGCTGGAAGTCGCCCAAGAGCTCGACGCCGTCATCATCATGCGCGCCGATGTCGGCGATTTTGTGACCGGCGGCGGCGCCCTCTGTGTGGTCTCCCCGACGCGAGCCCCGGGCGACGAGGGCGCCGAGCGCATCCGGAGCGCGTTCAACATCGGCGCCGTGCGCACGATCGAGCAGGACGCCGCGTTCGGCGCCAGACAGATCGTGGACATCGCCCTCCGTGCCCTCTCTCCCGGCGTCAACGACACGACGACCGCCGTCATGTGCGTCGAGCACCTGTCCGTCGCGCTGGAGGCCCTCGCCGACCGACAGATCCCCGATCGCCTCCGCGCCGCCGACGGCGTGGTTCGTCTCGTCGCCGCGAGCCGCTCCTTCGACGCCTTCGCCGCGCTCTGCCTCGATCAGATTCGCGAGTCCGCGGCGGGCAACGCCGCCGTCCTGCGCGCCCTGGTCCGCGCCATCGCCGCCGCGGGCCGTCGCGCCGGCGACCCCGATCGGCGCGCCGTGCTGGTCCGGCACGCCGAGCTCGTGGCCGACCTCGCGCAGGAGACCCTCCGCCCGCACGAGCGCGAGCCCATCCGCGACCTCGCGGCGGAAGCGGCGGCCGAGCTGAAACGGCCGCTCAAGGGCTCCTGAGCGGTCTCCCGGGAAGGTCCCGGCGCCGTTTCCCGGTCAGCCCGGCCTCCCCCGCAACCCCCTCCACACCCCTCGCGAACCTCCTCGTGCCCGCGCGGTATCCTCGATCCCCCCTTATGGCCCGCCTCCGAGCCCATCACGCGTTCCGCCTGCTCGCCCTCGCCGGCGTCGCCGCGCTCGCGGGCTGCGCCGCCGAGCCCGTCGCGACCCAGCCTGTCGCCTCGCTCAGCGTGGGACAGGCGCCGCTCGATCTGGTCTCCCCCGCGGTCCGCGGGAGCGAGAACGGGCTCGAGGTGCTCTGGCTCGTCGCCCACGACGAGGACAACGCCGTCGCCCAGGCGCTCGCGCCCTACCTCGCCCAGCCCGTGCCCATCTCCGACGACGCCCGCGCCCGCTGGGCCGACAACGGCCTGCGCATCGTCCGCCTCCCGGTGGACGACCTCGCCACTCTCGAGAAGACCCTGCGCCTCATCGGCATCATCAACCGACAGTGGATGGGCTGGGCGCTGGAATGGCGCGAGGCGTTCCGTGGCCGCACCATCGATCCCGATGCGCCGCTCGCCATCGGCGGCGTCCGCCGCGCCATGCCCGGCGGCGTGCTCCGCTTCGTCGCCCGCTGCTGGACCGCGCCCACCGAGGCCGGCCCGGTCATCCGCGTTGAACTGACGCCTCAGCTCTTCGAGCGGCGCGAGTCCCGCAGCCGCGCCGAGGAACTCGCGGCGATCGCCGCGGGCCAGGCGCCCGTTGGCTTCGACGCCCTCTCCGAAGGGCGGGTCTTCGAGTCTCTCGCGATCGACGCCGCGCTGACTCCGGGCTACGCGTATGTCATCGTCGGCGAGGCGCCCGGCGTGGACTGGGCGGCGCCGCCCAAGCCGGCCGAAGCGCCGCGGATCGACGACTCCGGCTTCATGGTCGAGCCCCGCGCCGCCGGCCCGAGCGCCGCGTTCGTCGCGGGCCCCCCGGCGCTGACGCCCCCGACCATCGGCGAGGCCATGCTCAATGTCCGCGCCCTGGGTCCGGAGGACCGTCCGGCCCGCGCGCTGGTCATCCTCGTGCCCCGCACGCCGGCTCGCTTTGATCTGTTCGCGCCCTGAGCCCCGCGCCGGGGCGGGTCACCACATCGTCTGGATCGTCGCCCCTGGGTAGAAGATCAGGACGATGTCCTTGCCCTTCGCGCCCTTGCGGCCAAAGCCCTCGGCGCAGAACTGGCACATGCCCACGCCGTGCCCGAAGCCGCGCCCGTTGACGGTGGTGGTGGGGCCCCGGACGATCGCCTCGAAGTCGCCGCTGTTCACCCGCTGCGTGCGCGTGACCGCGGGGATGCTCGAGCCGTCGGTGTAGTTCATGGCGAATCGCAGCATCTCGGCGTTGATGAGCCAGCTCTTGCCGCCGGCGTCGGTCACGCGGTACTCCGCGGGCCGGCCCAGCTGGTTGCGCTTGGTCGCCTCGATCCGGGTGAGGCTCGAGATCGCCTTGATGCTCAGCCCTTGCTGGTGGCCGTAGGCCGAGATCCGGCGCACCAGGTCGCTGGTGTCGCGCGGAACGGTCCAGCGGTACAGGGGCGAGATCTGGCAGAAGTGCGCCCGGCTCTGGGCCTGCAGCGGCGCCGCAAGGTTGAACTCGAAGCCCGGCCCGGTCGGCCAGATCTCCCGCGCCGAGTTGGCCCGCCCGCCGCAGGTGCTGGAGTAATACGCCCGCAGCGGGAAGCCCTGATAGGTGAGCACCATCCCGCGCGTCGCGGCGACCGCCGCCAACGCCGTGCGGTTGGTCGTGTCGCCGCCGTAGACCTGGTCGGCGGTCGTGGTCTCGAGGTCGTAATCCTCGCCCAGCGCCACGCGCCGCGTGCGCTCCTGGAGCGCGTAGGACCGCGCCGCGATCGCCTGCGCCTCGTAGGCCCCGGCCGTCCAGTCCTGGTACAGCTCCTTGGCGAGAACGCCGGGGAGGTACTTCTCCATCGGCACATGGGCGATCATGTCGAACGATGTGCTCGACACCGCCGGGCGGGTGATCAGCTCGATCTCGCCGGCGTACAGCCCGCCGTCCACCGACACGCTGCCGCCGTCCGCCGCACGGACCTTCAGCGGCCTGACCTTGCCGAATCGCTTGGTGTTGCCGTTCCGCTCCGTGATGACCCAGACATCCCCGGACAGCCGCACCGTGACGGGCGTCTGCACCCGCACCCAGCCGCGGCTGAAGGCCCCCGCGTCCACCTCCACCGTCGCCGGCGAGGCGAAGGTCGTCGTGTCGTGGGACGAGCCGATGCGGATGCGGACATCCGGCTCCGGCCCGTTGAGCCTCGGGGCGCTCGTGGCGGTCTTTGTGTCGCTGGTGCAGCCCGTCGCCGCCGCCAGCGCGACGAGGCACAGCCCCGCCGCCAGGCGCGCAAGAAGACCACGGAAAAGGGTGGGGGACGATGCGTTGGTGGGGGCGTTCACGGCGCTCTCACCTTCGGCCGCAACTGCTTCGGCGCCGCAAGTTTTGCGGGCGCTCCGACGCGGCCCTTATTCGTCGAGATTCCGCAGCCCGAGGCCGTGCTCGGTGAGGCGGATCTTGACCTCGTCGAGCGAGGTGGCGCCGAAGTTCTTGACGCCCATCAGCTCGGCCTCGGTGCGCGACGCCAGGTCGCCCAGCGTGTGGATGCCCAGCAGCTGGAGCGCCTTGCGGACGCGCACGGAGAACTCGATCTCGGTGACCGGGCGGGCGAGCGCCGCCTCGTTGCCCGAGCCGCGCAGCGACTCGAACAGGTCGCGCCGCGACTGGCGGCGCTGGTCGTCCAGGCGCTGGCCCAGGCGCAGGCCCTTGGTCGAGAGCATCTGCTTGATCTCGACGAGGGTGGCCTCGCCGAAGTTCTTGTAGCCCATGAGCTCGGCCTCGGAGACCCGCAGCAGGTCGCCCAGGGAGCGGATGTTCATCTTCTTGAGGCAGTTGCGGGCCCGCACGGACAGGTCGAAATCAGTGACCGGGGTGTCGAGCAGGGCGTTGCGCTTGGCCAGGTCCCGCTCGCCGTCGTCGTCGATGACCATCTCGCGCGAGGCGCTGACATCCTTCATGAACAGGCGCGCCCGCAGGTGGTTCGGGTTGGTGTCCAGCACCTGACGCAGGCACTTCTCGGCCCGGGCGAAGTCGCCCCGGTCCTCATAGAGCACCGCCAGGTTCATCAGGGCGTTGACCGGCGCCGGCTGCAGCTCGATGAGCCGCTCGTACAGCGCGATCGCCTCGTCCTCCTCGCCCGTCAGGTCCAGCAGGAACGCCAGCCGGAACAGGCTCTCGGCGTCCGAAGAGTCCGCCGCGCCCGCCTTGCGGTACAGCGCGATGGCGCCCGTCCGGTCGCCCGCGTCCTCCGCGGCCCGCGCCGCCTTGCGGTGCTTCTCCGCCGCCGCAGGGTCGCGCGTCGCGCTCTCGTCCGAGCCGATCACCATGTCCATCGGGTCAGCCATCGCTGGATTGCTCCTGGGAGGGGGTCGCCCGCGCCGCGGCCACGGCCGCCGGAACGGTTCGATCAGGGCCTCAAAGGTAGGCCGCTCAGCCCCAATCCTCAACCCCCCAGCCGCCCTCAGACCGCCTCAGCCGCCATCGCCGCCCCCGGGACCTCGTCCTTGTGGCCCAGCAGCCGGATCGTCCGCCACCGCCCGCCCATCCAGCGCAGGCTGATCGCCGTGCTCAGGGCCATGATGTACGCCGTCGCCGCAATCCACGGGCCCACCGCCCCCAGCCCCGGCGCCAGGCGCACGAAGGCGTACCCCAGCCCCAGGATCAGCGTCCAGGACAGGAACACGGTCACGACCCCCGGCCAGACCGTGTCCCCCGCGCCCCGGAGCGCCCCCATGAGCACGATGCCGATGGCGTCGAACAACTGGAACATCGCGCAGCAGACCAGGATCCACCCGCCCACCCGCACGACCTCCGCCCGCACCTCCGGCGTCGCGTCGCCCGCCACGAAGAAGTCCACCATCGGCCCCCGGAACAGCACCATCATCGCCGCCCAGCAGCCCAGGTAGACCATCGCCACCTTCACCCCCAGCCACGCCCGCTGGTTCGCGGCGTCCGGGTCCCCGCGTCCGATCTGCCGCCCGACCACCGCCGTCACCGCCTGGGCCAGCCCGAACGCCGGCATGAACCCGACCGTCATCCAGCGCAGGCCGATCCACCCCGCCGCGTTGTGCGCCGTGCCGAACCCGCCCACCAGCCACGCCATGAACGCCCACCAGCAGAACATCTCGTTGCCGGTCTGCAGGCCGCCCGGCCAGCCGATCCGCGCGATGTCCCGCATCTTCTCCCACGACCAGCGCCACGCCCGGCGCGTGCCGTAGTCGGCGTTGTACTTCGCGGACAGGAACAGCGCGAACGGGATGCCGAACTCGACCGCGCTCGCCAGCGCCGTGCCCAGCGCCGCGCCCGCCACGCCCAGCTCCGGCGCGCCCCATTTTCCGAAGATCAGCGCGTAGTTGAGCGCGATGTTCACCGCGTTGCCCGCCAGCGCGCTGGTGAACACCACCATCGGCCGGTGCACGCCGTAGAAGAACTGCCCGAGCCCGCGCGCCCACAGCGTGAACAGCGCGCCCGCCAGCGTGATCTGCCCGTACGCCGTCTCGAAGCGGATCAGGTCCGGGTCGCCGCCCGCGTGCATCCATCGGAAGATCGGCCCCAGCGTCGCGGCGTACGGCAGCAGCGCCAGCCACGCGATCAGCCCCAGCCACATCGCGTTCCACGCGTACGCGGCGCCGCGCTCCGGCCGCCCCGCGCCCAGGTTCTGCGCCACGAAGGTGTTCACCGCGAAGAGCACGCCGACCACCGTGGACACCGCGAACCACGCCGCGATCCCGCCGTTGCCCTGCGCCGCCAGCTCCAGCGGCCCCAGCGCCGCGACCATGCGGGCGTCCACGAACTGCATGAGCGTGTACGACGCCATGGCCGCCATGGCCGGCGCCGCCTGACGCAGCAGCTCCCGCAGCGGCGACTCCGCGACGGGCGCGACCGATCCCGCGTTGTTCTCTGGAGCGCTCGCCATGGCCGGGGCGGCGAGTGTAGGCCCCGGCGGCGCCGCCCGTCGTTTACGCCACCGCGCTCGCTGCAGCCGCGTGACAGGCGGCCTTTCTCACTGGCTTCACATCGCCGCCGAACGACATCGCGCCTCGCCGCAGACGCCGGGCCAGAACCCGCGCCTCGCCAGCCAGCGTCAGCATCTCTGCGCGCATGGCGTCCGTCACACGCAGCTCCGTCGCCAGCAATTCCAGGTCCGACGCCATCCACACCAGCGCGCCCACCCAGCGGGGCTGGGTCATCGCGCGCTCGCAGTCCGCGCGGACCAGCGTCATCCAGAACTCCGCCGCACGGGCCTCCGCAACCTGTCGATCCGCAGCGTGGGGCATCGTCGTGGTCCTTTCAGGTCCGCGCGCCCCTGGGTCGGCCGGGGCTGTGGTGAGGCCCCGCGGCGGATCCCTTTCCGCCCCCGGGCGCCCCTCCATCGACCGCGCCGCCTGGCCGCTCCAGTCGGCCAATCCGAGCGCCGCGCCCCCGCCGTTCCCGCGCCGCCCCTTGCTAGACTGCCCCCATGCCCCCCAAGGCCGAAAAGACGCGTCTTCAGCCCGAGTCACCCGTCGAGGTGCAGATCCCCGGCGCCGCGGCGCCCGATAGCGACGCCGACGCCGCCGGCCCGGGCCCCGAAGAAGTCGCCCCCGCCATCGAGGCCATCCTCCTCACACTCGATCGACCCGTCACAGCCGGACGCCTCGCCGAGGCCCTCAAGCTCGGTCTCGAACAGGGCGGCGCCCGCCTCATCAAGCAGGCCATCGAGGTCCTCAACGGCCAGTACGAGGCCACCGGGCGCGCCTTCCGCATCGAGCAGGTCGCCGGCGGCTTCCGCGTCATGACCCTCACGAAGTACGCCGAGGCCGTCGGCGCCTTCCAGCAGGCGCGCAACTCGGCGCGCCTCTCCCGCGCCGCCGTCGAGACCCTCGCCGTCATCGCTTACCGCCAGCCCATCACCCGCGCGCAGATCGAATCCATCCGCGGCGTCGCCTGCGGCGAGGTCCTGCGCAGTCTCCTCGAGCGCCGCCTCATCAGCATCGTCGGCCGCGCCGAGGAACTCGGCCGCCCCATGCTCTACGGCGTGAGCAAGCAGTTCCTCGAACTGTTCGGCCTCTCGAGCGTCAAGGACCTGCCCTCGGTGGAGGACCTCATGCCCGCCGCCGCGGCCGACGACTACGAAGCCCCCGAACCTCCGGCGGCCCCGACCCCTCCCGAGACCACCGACGCATGACCACGCTCCGCGCCGCGCGCCTCGCCGCGATCCTCCCCATCGCGTTGCTGCTGATTGCCTGCTCGCCCTACGCCCTCAAGGGCAAGGTGATCGCCGGCGATGTCTCCTACGCCGCGCTGGTGGACGCCTCCGACGAACGCCTGACCTCCGGCCCCGGTGTGTCGGGCATCGAGGTCGAGTTGTGGACCGACCCCGAGAAGCTCAACCGCAAGCGCGTGGCGTCGAGCATGTCCGATGGGGCCGGCGAGTTCTCGCTGACCGTGGACGAGGTCGGCGCGGGCTTCCTGAACTACGACTGCTCGATCATCACCCGGGGCAAGGGCTTCGCGCCGGTGAGCCAGGCGTTCAAGCTCCCGCCCTCCTCGCAGCGACTGCTCATCATCGTCAACAAGGGCTCGGGGGACTCGCCCCTGCCCGAGGACCTGATGGAGCAGTTCCGCCGGTTCAATCGCTGATCTGGCCGACACGCCCGATCCGCCCCCCGCGCCCGCCCGTACACTCCCCACGATGGCCAGCGCGAAGGTCCTGCGACGACGCCACTTCTCGGGCTCCGGCCTCATCTACATCGTGGTCGTGCTGCTCCTCGGCCTGGGCGCGCTCAACTCCCAGAACAACATGCTCTTCTTCGCC
>CALKYH010000292.1 GCA_938003595.1 uncultured bacterium | reverse complement strand
GTCGGCCTTGATGTCGCTCTCGAACGCCAGCGTCGCCACCCACCAGCGGCAGACATCGGCGCCGTAGTCCTTCATGAGCGCCTCGACATTCAGCGTGTTGCCGAGGGACTTGCTCATCTTCCTGCCGTCGCGGTCCACGATGAACCCGTGGGTGAGCAGCGTGCGGTAGGGGGGCTGGCCCGTGCCGCCCAGGCCGCAGAGCATCGACGACTGGAACCAGCCGCGGTGCTGGTCGGAGCCCTCGAGGTACAGGTCCACCGGGAAGCCGATGCCCCGCTCGCGCATGACCGAGTGCCACGACGAGCCGGACTCGAACCACACATCGAGGATGTCGCTGCACTTGCGGAGCTTGCCGACCTCCACGCCTCGCGGCGCCTCCGGGTCGGCCTTCGCGTCCCAACCCGCCAGCAGGTCGGCCGGCGCCATGGTGAACCACGCGTCGGAGCCCTTCTCGCGCACCACCGCCGCGACCGCGCGGACGGTCGCCTCGGTCAGCAGCGTGATGGTCTGGCCGTCGGGGCCCTCCTGCTCGAACGCGGGGATCGGCAAGCCCCAGGCGCGCTGGCGCGAGATGCACCAGTCCGGACGGCTCTCGAGCATGCCGCGCAGCCGGTTGCGGCCCCATTCCGGCACGAAGGCCACCTTGCTCTCCGCCGCCTCCAGCGCCAGTTTCCGCAGGGACTTCTCGTCGCGCTTCGTCGGCCGATCGACGCCGATGAACCACTGCTCCGTCGCCCGGAAGATCACCGGCGACTTGCCCCGCCAGTCGTGCGGGTAGGAGTGCATGAACTTGTGGTCGTGGAACAGGTGCCCGCTCTGGCGCAGGCGCTCGGTGATCTCGCCGTTGGCCTTCCAGATGTCCTTGCCGCGCAGCCACTCGGGGGTGGAGTCGTCGAAGGTTCCGTCGCCCTGCACCGGGCAGTAGACGCCCAGTTTCTCGCGCAGGCCCGTCTGGTAGTCCTCCACGCCGTGCCCCGGCGCGGTGTGCACCAGGCCGGCGCCGTCCTCGAGCGTGACATACTCCGCGCCCACGACGCGGTGCAGCGAGGGGCGCGTGTCGGCGTTGGATGCGCCGCCGATGTGCCGCTCCAGCGCCGCGGTGTCCACGAACGGGTGCCGGTAGCGCAGCCCGATCAGGCGCGAGCCCGGCGTGCGCGCGAGGATCTTCACCTCCTCGGCCTTGCCCGCCTTGGCGACCTTCTCCGCCAGCGCCTCGGCGATCACCGTCACGGCCCCGTCGATGCGCACCAGGGCGTACTCGATCTTCGGGTGCACCGCGATCGCCAGGTTCGCCGGCAGCGTCCAGGGCGTGGTCGTCCAGATCATGAACGACGGGCGCGTGGTCGGCCGGCCGCCGGGGAACTCGCTGCCGCTGGCGTCCAGATCCTCGCTGTCCTCCGCGGGCGCCTTCGGAAGGTCGAAGGCGTCGTAGACCGCGTCGGCGTCCGCCGCCTCGAAGTCCACATACACCGACAGGTCCTCGCGCTCGTAGTACTCCAGCTCCGCCTCCGCCAGCGCCGTCTGGTTGGCGATCGACCAGTGCACCGGCTTGAGCTGACGGAACACGATGCCCTGGCCCACCATCTCCGCGAACAGCTCCAGCGTCGCCGCCTCGTAGCGCGGCTGCATCGTCAGGTACGGGTCGGCGTAGTCCGCGAGCGTCAGCAGGCGCTGCATCTGCCCGGCCTGGAGCTTCACGAACTTCTCCGCGTACTTCTGGCACTCGCGCCGGATCGCCATGCGCCGAGCGTCGTCGCTCAGCCCCGCGATCTTGGTGAACTTGCCGCTCTCGACCAGCTCCGTCACCACCTTGTGCTCGATCGGCAGGCCATGGCAGTCCCAGCCCGGCACGAACGGACAGTCCAGCCCCGCCATGTTCCGCGTGCGGACGACGAAGTCCTTCAGGCACTTGTTGAGCAGGTGCCCCAGGTGGATGTCGCCGTTGGCGTAGGGCGGGCCGTCGTGGAACACGAACCGCGCGGCGCCCTTGCGGGCCTCCTGCACCTTCTCATAGAGCCCCGCCTTGTCCCACCGCTTGATCGACGCCGGCTCGTTCTGCACCAGGTTCGCCTTCATGGGGAAGGGCGTCTGGGGCAGATTCAGCGTCTTCTTGTAGTCCGGGCGCTCGGCCGGATCACCGGTCGAGGCGGCTGGAGCGGAGGCGGTGGGGGGCTGGCTCATCGGGCGCGTGGGTTCCAGGAGGGACGAACAGGGAAGTTGGGAGCGGCGATCAGGGGCGATGGTAGCGTCGGCGCCCCAAACGAAAACGCCCCCGACCGGCGGTCGGGGGCGGGCGTTGTCGTGTGCGTCGCCGTCCGGGCCGGGGGGCTCAGGAGTGCTCGAAAATGCTCTGGCTGCGGACGACCAGACCGCCCGAGGCGATCAGGTGATAGGCCTGCGCGTGGATCTCCTTGCGGTAGCGCTGGACATCCAGGAACGACAGGCACCGGCCGCCGTCGGCGTCGGTCCAGGTGTGGGCCGCCGCGTCCACCTCGCGGGCGAACTCGTAGAGCTCGCGGTAGGTGGACAGGTACAGGTTCTCCGAGAGGGTCTCGGTCTGCACCGTGGTGACATACTTGAGCTTGCCGCCGAAGTCCTGCTCGTGGTCGCGCTCGCCGGCGCACGGGAACGCCGCAGCCACGCCGCGCTCCGGCAGCCCGGTCTCCTGCTCGGTGAGCAACTCGCTCACGCTCGCGGCGCCGTGCTGAAAGCGCATGACATGCGAGCCGGGCATGACCCAGCCCTCGAACTCGTAGTCCGCGTGCGCGATGGTGATGCGGTTCTTGACCTTGAACAGCTCGGGGTGCAGCGCGCGTCGATACACCACGATGCGGTACGCCTGAAGCAGGTTGACGACCTTTGCGGGTGCGTTCATGGCTCTTCCTTGCGTCGAATGCGCGGCCAACATGAAACTCTCTCCTCGCAAGGGCTCGGAGTGTACCCGCCCGTTTGGATTCGGCAAGGATGAACCCGCAAAAAACACGCGAGAAACGGGCCGATTCCGCCGTCCTCCGAGGCAGGATTTGCGCCGAGAAGGGCCCGAAGCGCAACGCCGAACACACCCCCCGCCCGAGGTGTCGGTCCGCGCGTTGGCCCGCGCTTCGCTGTTGACCTTGCGCTCCGGCTCGCCTGGTTGATGCTTCCCATGCTGAATCTCACTCCGATCCGCGTGCTCAATCCGCGCCTGCGCAGAGAGGCCCTCGAGGCGGCGCTGCGCGTCTGCGCCCCGGAAGAAGCCGACGAGATCGTCCTCGCGCTCCTGAGCGGCCTCGGACCCCGGCGCCGCGTGCAAACCCTTGCGTCCGCGGCCATTGCGTGGGAGCGCCTGAGCCCGGAAAACCAGCGCCGCCTCACCCGGTACGCCGGCCGGCGCCTGTCGGTTCTCGTGGAAAACCTGTCGGCTTCCGACGATCCGCGCCGCCGGCGCGCCGCTGCAAGACTCACATCTGTGTCCCGCGACGACGCCGCCTTGTCGACGCTCGCGCGCCTGGTCGCCGACCCCGAACAATACGTCTCCGGCGCCGCCGCGGAAGAGATCACCCGTCGAGCCGCCGCCGGTTCCGGGGATCACAGTACAGAAACCGAACGACTGCTCGCGATCGCCGCAGATCACTTTCACACCCACCGTCGCAACGAGCCCCTGCGCGAGATCCTGGCGCGCATCGCCCGGCCCGGCCCCGACCTGGACCGCTGGCTCGACGACGAGGGCCAGCCCGCGCACATGGCGATTCGTTCCCTGCTCCGGCGCGACGAGTCCACTGGCGCGCGCGTCGCGGCCGTGCGCATGCTCTCGCGTCCGTCGTTCTCGCCCGCCGCCGCGGACCGCCTCCGCAGGGCGGACTCCATCGGCGAACACGACGCCGCGCTCTCGCGCTGGGCGCTGCTGCGCCACCCCCGTCGCCGGCGCGCCCTGGCGCGCATCGCCGACGCCTCGCCGATTCTCCCCGCCGAGATCGACATCCCCGACCTGTCCGAAGCGGCGCGCCTCGGGCGCGTGCACCTGATCCGCGCCCT
>CALKYH010000291.1 GCA_938003595.1 uncultured bacterium | reverse complement strand
GGCCCAGCGGCGTGCCGACCGTCGCGCCCAGCATCGTCCAGAGCAGCAGCCGCCATGCGATGGGTTTGCCCGTGGAGAGGATGAAGATCGACGCCGAGGTCATCCCGATCGATTGCACCGCGAACGAAAAGGTCCTGCCGATGTCCGCGGACTGATCCAGCAGCAGCGTGAGAATCGGGAAGCCGATTGTCCCTCCGCCCATCGGGGTCGAGCCCGCGACATAGGAACCCGCCGCCATGGCCGCCGCGATCGGCCAGTGATGCGTCACCTCGCTCCACCAACCCCCGCCGAACACGATCAGCGCCCAGGCCGCGTAGAAGCACACCAGCCAGACGGGGAACGGCCACCGCCGCGGCCTCGCGGAGGCGACGCCGGAGCTGCGGTCCGCGGCCAGATCACTTTCTTGCATCGGGAGGGGCGGCATGGGAATCGACGCATTCGATCATCGGTCGGGGCGCCGCGTCAGTCGCGAGCGCCGCTGCTGTCGGAGCCTATTTTCTCCGCTATTCCAAGGCGTCGGCCACCTCGCCCCTGGCTCACCCCCCTCCGGGGGCCGTGAGAGTAGACCCGCAACTCGCCCTCCGCTAGTGTGCGCGAACACCTCCACCCGACCGGAAACCTGCCTCGGAACGCATCACGATGACCACCTCCGAAAACCTCCCCGGCTGGCCCACGAAGGGCGAACCCATCACCACTCCGTCCGGCCTGCAGTTCTTCGATGTGGAGACCGGCGACGGCGATCGTCCCGAATCGCCGAAGAGCCGAGTCCGCGTGCACTACACGGGCTGGCTCACGAACGGCAAGAAGTTCGACTCCTCCCACGACCACGGCGGCCCGGCCGAGTTCCGGCTCAACCAGGTCATCAGCGGCTGGACCGAGGGCGTCGGCACCATGCGCGCCGGCGGCAAGCGCAAGCTCATCATCCCCTGGAGCCTGGGCTACGGCGCCTCGGGCAACGGCCCGATCCCGCCCAAGGCGACGCTGATCTTCGATGTCGAGCTGCTCGAGATCGTCGCCTGATCCAATCGGCCCGCCTCGCAGCAGGTCAGATGACCGCGCGCAAAAAAGAACGCGGCCCAGCCGAAGCCGGGCCGCGTCGAATCTGCTTGCTTCCCTCTCGGTCGCGTATTAGCGACGACGACGCAGGCCGGCGAGACCGGCGAGGCCGAAGACCGCGGTGGCGCCCGGAGCGGGGACCTTGTTCCACGCGACATAGAGGACGTTGCCAGCGGAGAGGACGTCATCGACGTTCCAGTTGCCGCTGATCGAGGTGCCGTTGGTGTTGGCGGCGGGGATCGTGGTGAAGCTGCCGTTCAGGAACGCGGCCGCGGTCACGCCCTGAGCGAAGCCGGTGATGTTCACCGAGCCCTGCTCGCCGGCGAAGTCGGTGTAGGCGAAGTTCGTGAAGTCGAACGAGATGGCGTTGTCATAGCCGGCGACCTGAGCGGCCGAGACGACCATGTAGCTGAACCCGAACGAGTCGAACACCTGGTTCGAACCGCCGTAGGTGTGGACGAAGTTCTGAACTTCGCCGAAGGGGCCGGTGTGGCTGACGGTGACGGACAGGTTGGTGCCGAGGGGCTCGGCGACGACAGCGGCCGACAGCGCGGCGCCAGCAGCGAGGGCGAGGACGTACTTCATTCCCTATCTCCTTCTGAGTTTCTTCCCGTCTGGACTGCTCGAGCGAGCCCAGACTGTCGAACTGGCTGCCACGACGGACATGCCGCAGCTCCCCACCAGCCGACAATGCGAAAGGTACCGCCTGATCGCCCCGAATACAAGGGATGCGCGGCGATTTCCGGCTGGGTAAGCCAGACTTTGCGCCCCCTGCCTGGTCGAAAATACGGCTATCGGACCTACGAACCCCGTTTCAAGGCCGCCAGCTTGGTTTTCATGAAACCGAGGTGGTGGTCCAGATGAGCCACATAGTCCTCCACAAGGCCCCCAAGGGTCACCACCCCCCGCTCTGAATGGATCCCGACCCTGGCGAAGGCCTCGTCCGGCAGGCCCCTCAGGATCGCCGAGGTCGTCTCCCGGTTCACCCGGAACGCCTCCCCCACCAGCGCGAGGTTGAGCGATCCGATCGGCAGATTCGAGAGGAACAGGTTCTCGTCGTAGCCCATGAGCAGCGGGCGTCGCTCCGCCGCGACTCGCTTCATCCGGTCGGTCCCCACCAGGTCGCTGTCGAGCAGATGAACCGCCAGTTGCCGGACGCTCCACTTACCGGGCACGGGAAACGCATCCGCGTCCTCGTCGGACAATCCGCGGACCGCGTCCGCAACGGCGCCGGCGCCCGACGCGTACCGCTCGATCACCGATCGATCCATGGACATCGAACCTCTCCGCGGCGAGCGCCGCTCGTCGCTCAGGGCGCCTTGTCGGCCTCGTCCTTGTCCTTCTTCTCCAGCGCGATCGCCCCGGAGTTGATGCAGTACCGCAGGCCCGTGGGGTGGGGCCCGTCGTCGAAGACATGGCCCAGGTGCCCGCCGCATTTGGCGCAGGTCACCTCGATCCGCACCATGCCGAACGAGCGGTCCTCGTGCTCGACGATCTTCTCCGCCGCGGCCGCTCGATAGAACGATGGCCAGCCGCAGCCGGAGTCGAACTTGGTGTCGGACACGAACAGGACTTCCTCGCATCCCGCGCAGCGGTACACGCCCTCTTCCTTGGTGTCCCAGTACTCGCCGGTGAAGGCCCGCTCCGTGCCCTTTTCTCGCAGGATGCGGTACTGCTCAGGGGTGAGTCTCTCCCGCCACTGATCTTCCGTCAGCTCCATGTAGTTCAGCTCCGTGCCGGCCGGCGCCGCAGAGGCCGCGGCCGTAGGCGTCTGGGCCGAAGTCGTCACACCCGTCGATCCGCGGGCGCTCGGCTGATCCGACGCCGGCAGGCACCCGGCCGCCAGCGCCAGCGCTCCTGCGGCAAGACTCGGCGCAATCCGTCGTACGAATCGTGGCATCGTCATGACTCCAGCCTTTCGGTCCATTGTCCGAGGCGGCGTGCCGCGGATCATCGTAGTCTCGTATGGGCCCCGGTAGGGGGCTCTTCGCAGTCCCCGCCGTGCCTGGTTTCACCACTTTGATGCTCCTCGCGTCCACCGAGTTCACGACTACGGCGCTTCTTCTTGGAGCGTTCGGCGCTCTGCTGCTGGCCAGCGTCGCCCTGTCTCGGGGGCTTGACCGGGCCGGGGTGCCGGTGGCGCTCCTGTTCCTCGCCCTTGGGATGCTCGCCGGGTCCGAAGGGTTGCTCGGCATCCCGTTCGACGACTACCAGTTCGCCTTCCGCGTCGGATCGCTGGCGCTCATCCTCATCCTGTTCGACGGCGGCATGAACACTTCTTACGCCGCCGTGCGGAGCGCGATCGGGCCGGCCTCGGTCCTCGCGACCGTCGGCGTGGCGATCACCGCCGGGCTCGTCGCGCTCGCGGGCAGGGCGCTGGGTCTGCCCTGGACGCTCAGTCTCCTGATCGGCGCCGCCGTCTCCTCGACCGACGCCGCGACCGTGCTGGCGGTCCTGCGCGGCTCCGGCCTGCGCCTGCGTCGCCGGCTCGGGGCGACGCTGGAGCTGGAGTCCGGCCTGAACGACCCGATGGCGGTCATCCTGACAATCTCCGTCACCGACGCCCTGCTCAGCGGCGCGGGCGCGGGCTGGTCGCTGCTCTACCTGGCGCCGATGCAGCTGCTCATCGGCGCCGGCCTGGGCGCCGGCGTGGGATGGCTGGCGCGCCGGCTGATGATGCGGATCCAACTCCGGGCGGTGGGCATGTACCCGGTCATCACGCTGGGAGTCGCTTTGCTGGCCTTCGGCGGCGCGACGCTGCTCATGGGCAGCGGGTTCCTCGCGGTCTACGCGGCGGCGCTGGTGATCGGCAACGGCGAGGTCCCCTACGCCGCCGCCCTCCGCCGCATCCACGACGCCATCGCGTGGCTGTGCCAGATCGGCATGTTTCTCATGCTCGGCCTGCTGGTGTTCCCATCGCAGCTCCTCCCGATGCTGCTGCCCGGTCTGGCGCTCGGCTTCTTCCTCGCGTTCATCGCCAGGCCCCTCGCCGTCGCGATCTGCCTTGCTCCGTTCCGGTTCCCCGCCAAGGAGACCGGCTACCTCGGCTGGGTCGGCCTGCGCGGCGCCGTGCCCATCATCCTCGCCACCTTCCCCGTCCTCGCCGACGCGCCCGGCGCCAAGGGCGTCTTCAACCTGGTGTTCTTCACGGTCGTCGTCAACGCGATCGTCCCCGGCGCCACGGTGCGATGGGTCACGCGCAGACTCGGCCTCGAAGTTCCCGAAACACCGACGCCCAGCGCCGTGCTCGAGGTCGCCTCCATGCGCCCGCTCAAGGGCGACCTGCGGTCGTACTACATCGACAAGTCGCTCGCGGTCTGCGGCGCCAGCCTGTCGCAGGTCGCGTTCCCGGAGGGCGCCGGCGCCGCGCTCGTGGTCCGGGGCGACGAACTCGTCGCCGCACGCGGCGCCACGGCCCTCCGTGAGGGCGACCATGTCTACATTTTCTGTCGCCCTGAGGATCGAGCCTTCATCGAGCTGCTCTTCGGCCGTCCACAGGGCGACGCCCCAACACCCGAGATCTGAGGCCGCCCGCCCATGATCGACCGCATCCTTGAGACCATCCTCTACTGCCGCGACATGGACGGCGCGCGGCGCTTCTACACCGAGACACTCGGCCTGCGCCAGGTCTCCGACAACCGGCCGCGCGGCATGGGCTTCCGAATCAGCCCGAACGCCGTGCTTCTGATCTTCAATCCCGACCTCACGCCCCTGCCGAATCCCATGGTGCCGTCGCACGGCGCGATCGGCCCGGGGCACATCGGACTGGGCGTGGCGCCGAACACCCTCGACGAATGGCGCGTGCGCCTGGCCGATGCGGGCGTCCCCATCGAGCAGGAGGCGTCCTGGCCGAACGGCGCCCGCTCCATCTACTTCCGCGACCAGGACGGCAACTCCGTCGAACTCATCGAGGGCGACCTCTGGCCGCGTTAGGAACGGCGAAAGCGCCGCCGAAATCGTGACCCGTCGGCGTCGGATAGACTCCTCCCCCGCCTTCGCATCGGCGAGGGCGACGCCCAGCCCGAGGAGAATCACCCATGTCCGTCCGCCTTGGCGACACCGCACCCGACTTCACGCAGGAAACCACCGCCGGCCCCATCCAGTTCCACAAGTGGCTCGGCGATTCCTGGGGCGTGCTGTTCTCGCACCCCAGGAACTTCACCCCCGTCTGCACCACCGAGCTGGGCCAGGTGGCGAAGCTCAAGAAGGAGTTCGACAAGCGCGGCGTGAAGGTCATCGGCCTCTCGGTGGACCCCGTCGCCGACCACGCCCGCTGGGAGAAGGACATCGAGGAGACCCAGGGCGTCGCCCTCAACTTTCCCCTCATCGCCGACGCCGACAAGAAGGTCTCGAACCTCTACGACATGATCCACCCCAACGCCAGCGACACCGTCACAGTGCGCTCGGTGTTCATCATCGGCCCGGACAAGAAGATCAAGCTCATCATCACCTACCCCGCCAGCACCGGGCGCAACTTCGACGAGATCCTCCGCGTCATCGACTCCCTCCAGCTCACCGCGCAGTACAAGGTCGCCACGCCCGTGAACTGGCGCAACGGCGACGACTGCATCATCGTCCCGTCGGTGAGCGATGAAGACGCGAAGAAGGCCTTCCCCAAGGGCTTCAAGACCCTCAAGCCCTACCTGCGCATCACGCCGCAGCCGAATCGCTGATCCCACCCCACCCCGAGATCGACGCTCAGGGCGCCCGCGCGGCGCCCTTTTCTATGCGCTCGTCGCGTCGGCGGCGGGCGCGTCGGCGTCCTTCATGTACAGGTGCACCGCCGTGTGCCGGTAGGTGTGCGTCTCGGGCCCCCTGGCGCCGGGCATCTCCAGGCTCAGCGCCGTGCGTGAGCCCTCCTCGCCCTCTTCGAACGGCCACTCCGTACGGAGCATGGCGAAGCCCGTGTCGTCGAGCATGCTCACGAGCCGCGCGAATTGCGTGAACGCCCGGCGCCGGCCGATCTCCGTGCGCAGCAGGTCGTACGGCGGATCGAAGAAGATCAGGTGCGCCGGGCGCGGGCACGCCGTCAGCGCCGCGGGGCCCAGGGCGTCGGCCACCACCACGCGCGTGCGGTCCTCCGCCTTGAAGGCCCTGATGTTCTCCTTGAGCAGCGCCGCCACCTCGCGGTCGCGCTCCACGAACACCACCTGCGCCGCGCCGCGCGACAGCGCCTCCAGCCCGATCGAGCCCGTCCCCGCGAACACATCCATCACCGCCGCGCCCTCGAAGTGCCCGCGCAGCAGCCCGAACAACGACTCCTTCACCCGGTCCGGGATCGGGCGCGTCGGCGCATCGTCCGGCGGCGACAGGATCGGCCTCGACTTGAATTCGCCCGCGATGATCCGCACCGATGCCTCCCTGCCCCACGCGATCTCAGAACCGCAGCACCACGGCTCCCATCAGCCCGCCCAGCGAGCCGTCGTACTCCAGGTCGCCCTCATCCTCCAGGTCCATGAACATCTGCCGGAACCCGATCTGGAACCCGACATTGTCCCACGGCCGCCACTGGAAGCCGACCATCACGCTCACCGTCGTGCTGCCCATCGAGTCCCCCGGCCACCAGCCCGCGTCGAAGCTCAGGTCCGCCGAGAAGCTCCTGGTCAGCTCCAGCTCCAGGCGCAGGCCCACCACCGGCTGCGGGAACCATCCGTCGCCGCTCGCGCTCACGCCCCCGCTGGACACCTTCGTGTCCATGTAGTTCAGGCGCGCGCCGCCGTAGACATCCAGGCGCATCGTCACATTCGAATCGTCGTGCAGCGGGCCCGTCCAGCCCTCCTTCGGCGCCGACGGCGGCCACGACCACAGCTCGTACCCCACCAGCGCGTGGAAGGTCATGAAGTCCAGATCCGTGCTGATCGGCTGGCCCGGCGCCACCACCACCGGTCCCGCCGTGAAGGCGCCGCGCGAGGTCGTGCTCTCGTCGACCCCCACCGCCGCGCCGAAGAAGGTGAAGGTCAGCTTCTCCTTCCGCCAGTGCAGCTCGCCCGCGGGCGACGCGTTCGGATCGTCGATGTCCAGAGTCTCCACGCTGGCCGAGGTCCCGCCCGCGATCGTCACATCCCCGCCCAGCGCGGCGTACCACAGCGTCGGCTCGATCTCCAGCGACCACGGGCGCGGCCGCAGGTCCTTCTCGACCGTGCCGTCCGGCGTGCCGGGCGCCGCCGTAGGCGCAGCGTCCTGCGCCGCCGCCATCGGAGCCACACAGACCAACGACATCACGCCCCATGCCCATCGCTTCATCGCCGCAGCGTACCCTTTCACCACCCCGCATGACCGGCCCCGACCCCGCCCATCCCGAGACCCCGTCCAACGCGATCCGTCTCGCGCCCCGCGTCGAGATCGATCCCGGCGCGATCGACTGGACCTTCGCCCGCTCCTCCGGCCCCGGCGGGCAGAATGTGAACAAGCGCTCGACCAAGGCCATCCTGCGCATCCATGTCGGCGCCATCCCCCTGACCGACGCCGCGCGCCGGCGCCTGCTCAAGCTCGCGCCCCCCACCGGCGCCACGATCACCGAGGACGGCGACCTGCTGATCCACGCCGACGAGACCCGCTCCCAGGCCCAGAACCGCGAGGCCGCGCTCGACCGGCTCCGTCAGCTCGTCGGCGCCGCCCTGGTCCCTCCCAAGCCCCGGATCAAGACCAAGCC
Organism: uncultured bacterium; assembly: GCA_938003595.1. Taxonomy (GTDB): domain Bacteria; phylum Planctomycetota; class Phycisphaerae; order Phycisphaerales; family UBA1924; genus JACVCK01. The sequence continues at coordinate 2,855 of CALKYH010000291.1, read as the reverse complement.
CACCAAAGCCAGCAAGCGCCGGCGCCTGGACGAGAAGGCCAAGCGCTCCCAGACCAAGTCCCGCCGGCGCGACACCGGCCACGACTGACCCCCCCCCGCGCCGGCGCCCTGCCATTTCGGCGCCCCTCCGGGCCCCGCCGCCACAGCATCCGCCCGATGCCCCCCATCAGGCCCCGCCGCGGGGGTTTCCGCCGCCATCCTTTCCCCCTCTCCCGGGCGCGGCCTTTGCACCCCGTCCGGCACGATGTGGTCCTCGCGCCCAGTACAGCCCCCCGCCTCAGGCCAGAACACGGCCCCGGGCGCCGGCGCGCCGACCCCCTCCAACCCCGCGGCCGACGCCCGGCTCAACCTCCTGCTGACCTACGGCGGGTGGCAGCCGGATTCCTGGGCCGACCGCCTCCCCACCCTCCTGGCCCCCATGGGCATCAACTGCGTCCGCGCCTCCGGCGCCGGCGACGCCGCCCGACTCATCCAGGCCGGGCCCTTCCACCTGGCCGTCGTGGACCTGCGGCTGCCCCTCGAGGGCTGCCCCAAGACCAACCCCGGCGCGGAAGAGGGCGGCGCCCGCGTGCTCGAACTCCTCTCCCGGCTGGACTGCCCCCCGCCCACGCTGGTCGTCCGGCGCAACCGCTCCTCCCGCGACGACACCCGCGAGATGGAGGCCGCGCTCCGCGCCGGCGCCTTCGCCGTCATCGATCAACCCGTGGACCTGGAGCTGATGCTCAAGGTCCTCTCGCGCGCGCTCCAGCGCTTCTACCGGGGCCAGTGGCCCGGCTGCACCCCGCCGCCGACCCGCGCCCGCTTCCCGCAGTAACGCTCAGCCAGCGCCCGGACCGTCCGCGGCGCCGTCCATACACGCACTCACCAAGACTCACCCTCTTTCAATCACTGTCGGAGAGAACAGCCATGGCCAAGGCCGCAACCGCTTCCACCCCCAAGGTCCGTCCCCTCGGCGACAAGGTCCTCGTCAAGCGCGACGAGGCCGAGACGCGCACCGAGTCGGGTCTCTACCTGCCCGAGAAGTCCAAGGACAAGCCCAAGTCCGGCACGGTCACGGCCGTCGGCCCCGGCGCGGTGAACACCGAGACCGGCGCCCGCATCCCCCTCACCCTCAAGCCCGGCGACAAGGTCCTGTTCACCTCCTACGCCGGCACCGAGATCAAGATCGAGGGCGTCGACCTGCTCATCCTCGACGAGGCCGACATCCTCGCCGTCGTCGACTGATGGGCTCCTCTCCCGATGCGCTTCGCAGCGGGAGAGGCGGGGAGAGGGCTACCGGCCTCGCTCCCCACTCCTACCTCCGCTCTGCCTCTCTTCCGCTCCGCATTTCACCCGAACTCACCACACGCTGACAGATAAGGAATCGAAACCAAATGGCCGCAAAGCAGATCGCCTTCGATAACGACGCCCGCGAGCGCATTCTCCGCGGCGTCCAGAAACTCGCCCGCGCCGTCAAGGTCACCCTCGGCCCCTCCGGCCTGGTCGTCGTCTGCCAGAAGTCCTTCGGCGCCCCCACCGTCACCAAGGACGGCGTCACCGTCGCCAAGGAGATCGAGCTCGACGACCCCTACGAGAACCTCGGCGCCCAGATGGTCAAGGAAGTCGCCCAGAAGGCCTCCAAGGACGCCGGCGACGGCACCACCACCGCCACCATCTACGCCGAAGCCCTCTTCCAGGAAGGCCTCAAGAACATCACCGCCGGCGCCAACGGCAACCAGGTCCGCCGCGGCATCGACATGGCCGTCTCGGCCCTCGTCGAGGAGCTCGGCAAGATGAGCCGCAAGGTCGCGAACTCCAAGGAGATCGCCCAGGTCGGCACCTGCTCCGCCAACCAGGACGCCACCATCGGCAAGATCATCGCCGAGGCCATGGACAAGGTCGGCAAGGACGGCGTCATCACCGTCGAGGAAGGCAAGAGCCTCGAGACCGAGGTCGAGCTCCTCGAGGGCATGCAGTTCGACAAGGGCTACCTCTCCCCCCACTTCGTCACCAACCCCGCCAACATGGAGGCCACCCTCGAGGACGCCTACATCCTCATCCACGAGAAGAAGGTCTCCTCCGCCAAGGACCTCATCCCCATCCTCTCCAAGGTCGCCGAGTCCGGACGCTCGCTGCTCCTCATCGCCGAGGACATCGACTCCGAGGCCCTCGCGACCCTCGTCGTTAACAAGATCCGCGGCGTGCTGAAGGTCGTCGCCGTCAAGGCCCCCGGCTTCGGCGACCGCCGCAAGGCCATGCTCGAGGACATCGCCGTCCTCACCGGCGGGCGCGCGATCATGGAGGAGCTCGGCATCGATGTCGAGAAGCTGGAGCTGTCCGACCTGGGCCGCGCCAAGAAGATCGTCGTGGACAAGGACAACACCACGATCATCGAGGGCGCCGGCAAGCAGACGGACATCAAGGGCCGCATCGAGCAGCTCAAGCACCAGATCGAGGAGACCACCAGCGAGTACGACCGCGAGAAGCTCCAGGAGCGCCTGGCCAAGCTCGCCGGCGGCGTGGCCCAGATCAATGTCGGCGCCGCGACCGAGGTCGAGATGAAGGAGAAGAAGGCCCGCGTCGAGGACGCCCTCCACGCGTGCCGCGCGGCCGTTGAGGAAGGCATCCTCCCCGGCGGCGGCGTCGCCGTCGTCCGCGCCCGCAAGGTCCTCCAGAAGCTCAAGGACAAGGCCAAGGGCGACGAGCGCACCGGCATCGACATCGTCCACCGCGCCCTGACCGCCCCCATCAAGCAGATCGCCACGAACTGCGGCCTGGACGGCTCCATCGTCGCCAACAAGGTCGAGGAGTCCAACGAGGTCAACTTCGGCTTCAACGCCCTCACCCACGAGTACGGCGACATGCTCAAGATGGGC
>CALKYH010000290.1 GCA_938003595.1 uncultured bacterium | reverse complement strand
CGGCGCTCGCTGGCGGGCGGCGTCGTCGCGGTGGGGGACATCGCCGGCGTGGAGCGGCTCGAGCCGACGCAGGAGCTGCGTGCCTCGCCGTTGGTGGGGGACTCCTTCCACGAGTTCTTCGGGGTCGGCGACCGGCAGGAGCCCACGGCGGAGCGCATCGGCGCGACGCTGAGGAAGCAGAATCTGGTGGAGGACGGCGTGCGCCTCGGGCTGACGCCCCATGCGCCGTACACGGTCGGTCCGCGTTTGTACGACTACTCGCAGCGCGAGGGCGAGCGGCTGGGCGTGCCGGTGGCGACGCACCTGGCGGAAGGGATGGACGAGCGGGTATTCGTCGCGAAGGGCGAGGGCCTGTTCCGCGAACTGCTGGAGCGACTGGGGGTGTGGGACGACAGCGCCGCGGACGATGTGGGCCGCGGAAGGACGCCGATCCACCACCTGGAGCCGTCGCTGATCCGGCGCGCGATGCTGCTGGCGCATGTGAACGACTGCCCGGACGAAGACATCGAGCGGCTGGCGGCGACCCGGGCGAGCGTCGCGTACTGCCCCCGCTGCTCGGACTACTTCCTGCGGCACGAGGAGTTCGGGCTGCATCGATACCGCGAGATGCTGGAGGCGGGGATCAATGTCTGCCTGGGTACGGACTCGGTCATCAACCTTCCCGAGGAACAGGCGGATCGGATCAGCACCCTGGACGATGCCCGGTTCCTCTACTCCAGGGACGGGACCGATCCCGCCCTGCTGCTGAGGCTGGCCACGACCCACGGCGCGCGGGCGCTGGGGCTCGACCCGGCGATGTTCACGCTCGCGCCCGGGCCGGTCGCCGCGATCGTCGCGGTGGATGTCGAGGGCGTGGAAGGCACGCCGATCGAGCGCGTCATGCGGTCGCGCTTGCGTGCGCCGCTGGCGGCGATCGGCAAGCCGGGGCACGCGGGGTTCCTTGGGCCCGCGGCGGCATGAGCGCGCGGCGCTGGCGGCGGCCGGACTACGCGCTGGATGCACAGGCGCTCGCGGCGCGATTGCTGGGCGCGCGGCTCGTGCGAGTCACGCGGGGCGGCACGCGGGTCTCCGGGATCATCGTCGAGACGGAGGCGTATCTCGGCGTCGAGGACCTGGCCTCGCACGCGGCGGGCGGGCGGCGGACGGCTCGCAACGAGTCGATGTACGGCCCGGCGGGGACGGCGTATGTGTACTTCACCTACGGCATGCACCACTGCTTCAACATCGTCGGCGCGAAACGGGACGAGCCCGCCGCCGTGCTGGTGCGTGCGCTGCGGCCGGTGGAGGGTTTGTCTCTCATGCGCCGGCGACGAGGGGGCGCCATCCCGGACCGGCTCCTGTGCGCGGGCCCGGGACGGCTGACGCAGGCGTTGGGGATCGACCTGCGGCAGGACGGGCTCGACCTGTGCGCCGAAGAGGGGCTCTGGATCGAGGACGGGGAACCGGTGGGGGAGGTGGCCCGCACGGCGAGGATCGGCGTCGGGTACGCGGGGGAGTGGGCCGGGGCGCCGCTGCGATGGGCGGCCGCGGGCGACCCGCACCTGAGCCGGCCGGTGAAATCGGCCTTGCAATCTGGCGGCCGGAAGGGATCGGGACCGATAGGATGAGCCGGCCTGCGGGGCGTGCGCGCTTCGGTGGATCGGGCCGGTCGGGAGTCGGGCGGTGCACGACGAGTTAACGAAGAGCCTGGGACTGGACTTCGGGCCTTATCCGCCCGAGGCCTATCAGTTCGTCCGCGAAGGTCTGGAGCACACGGCTCAGGCCATGCACGGCGACACCCCGACCAAGAACGATCTGACCGGCGTCGCGAATCGCCATGTTGACGGCCGTCAACTGTGCCTCGGTCTGCGGGACTACGCGATTGAGCAGTTCGGTCTGCTGGCTCTGACGGTGCTCCGCCGCTGGCATATCCATCGCACCGAGGACTTCGGGCGCCTCGTGTTCAACATGGTGGACGCCGGGCTGCTGAGCAAGACCGATGACGATCAGCTGTCGGACTTCGCGGGGGTCTACGAGTTCGATGAGGCCTTCGGCCTGGTCGAGGTCGGCTGACCCGCGGCGGCCGGCCGCGGGGCGCCGCGACACTCGAGAGTTCGATACCTTGGCTGCGACCCCGAAATCCGGAGCCGTCGCGATCCCATGACGCCGACCCAGAGCCGCCAGCCCGTGGACCCTCGCCCGACGCCGCAGTGGTATCGGTTGCACCTCTGGCAGCTGCAGCCGGTGCGCGATGTCGCTCTTGTCGCCGCTCTCGTGGGGCTCGTCTACCTGGGTTCGCTGATGAGCGTGGTGACGGTGCCGCTCCTGCTGGGGCTGCTGCTGGCGTATCTATTCGAGCCGGTCATCGCATTGCTGGCGCGCCGGACGAGTCGCCACGCGGCGGCTGCCATCGTGATCGCGACGGCGTACCTGGCGATCGGCGTGCCGGTGGTCCTGGGGACGGGCTTCGCGGTCGTGCAGGGCGCCGATTTCATCCGTGAACTGCGGCGGGACCTTCCGAAGCTGCGCGAGGAGCTTCTCGAATACCGGGCGAAGGCGGAGGAGTGGGGGCTCTGGGCGCCGGCCGAGGAGCCTACGGAGGCCGGCGCCAGCGAACCGCCGGCCGAGCCGTCGGCGGAGGACGCGACCTCGAAGAAGGCGGCGGAGAAGCCGGGGCTGCACCTGGATGTCTGGCAGATCATCGAGAATTGGCTGGACCAGAACTCGCACTCGGTCGCCGGCGTGGTGGCCGGAAGCAGCGCCAACGCGATGCGCGCCGGATGGCGATTCCTGGGGTCGCTGGGCTACATCGCGTTCACGGGGCTGTTCCTGACGCCCCTGTTCTTCTTC
>CALKYH010000289.1 GCA_938003595.1 uncultured bacterium | reverse complement strand
TGGGGACGGTGAAGCCGGCGCCGCGATTGGTCTGCGCGCCGGGCACGCCGGGGGCGCCCGGAACCGGCGCGGTGTCCGCCGAGTAGGTGTACAGCCAGTACCCCTCCTGGCCCTCGCCGTAGCGGTCGGGGTCGAAATGCACGGCCTTGACCCATTCGTCCTTGGTGGGAAGAAAGTAGCGTGCGCCCTCGGAGCGTTCGCGCTGCTCGGTGGCCGGGATGCCGACCGTGCCGAAGGTGCTGGTGTCGTAGACCCCGGATTCGAAGGCCCAGGCCTCGTTGACCTTGTTGTTGTGCAGCCAGTTCACATAGCGGGCCGCGAAGCGCCAGCCGACCTCGGCGCCGTGCTCGGCGGTTTCCTGAGTGAGCGAGTAACCGCCTCCGCCCGACAGTCCGATGCCTGTCCCCGTAAACTCGAACGAACTTCCGGCTCCCGGGGCGACAAAAGGAGCATATGCCTGCACAAATTCGAAGTACTGCCGGTTGGTGACTTCGGTCTTGGCGATGCGGTAGCGGTGGTCGACGCCCCCGACCCTGACCGTATGGAACGGATCGCTCTGGCTCACCCAGTCCGCGTTCCCCGCGTGCCCGACCTTGGCCCACTCGTAGCCGTAGTCCTGGATCGTCGGATCGCGGAAGGACTTCCAGCCGTTCTGCAATCCCCCCGCGAGCGCGGCGGAACTCAACAGCGTCGCGGCGGCGGTGACGGCGAGGGGACGGATCGGCATGGGCGTGGTTCCCGGACCTGGAGACTCGGAGGCCTTGTGCAGGTGCATTGTGCCACGCGGAGGTGACAGTGCAAGGAGAAACTCCGAAGGTCGGGAGTGAGCGGCGCTGACGACCCCTCTCCCCGGCCCTCTCCCCCAAGGGGAGAGGGGGATGAGCAGAGGCGGAGTAGAAGACAGAGCGAAGCCCGTAGCCCTCACCCGGCCTCTCCCGCTCGCAGAGCCGATCGGGAGAGGGGGGTCAGCGCTTGGGCTGGTTGGTTTCGATGTCGCGGCCGCGGAGTTGGCGGGTCATGTCGCGGAAGAACCGCGCGGTCTGGGCGCGCTGGTTGGGGTCGGCGTAGGCGCCGATGTCGTCCTGCATCATCTGGAAGAAGTTGGCCGCGCCGTCGGCGGTCATGGGGCGAGTGTTGCGCTGGGCGCGTTCGGCGTCGCGTTCGGCCTGGTCCTTCATCTCCTGCAGGCGCTGGGCGTCGTCCACCTCGCGGGCCTGGCCGGTGAGCTGCTCCATCATCTTGGACCATTCGACCGCCGTGGCGTCGATGAAGGCGGCGCGGTCGGCCTCGGGGACGGCGGCGTACTTCGCGGCGTAGTTGGTCATCATGTCCACGCCGAGGGTGCGGACATTGCGCTCGAGGCGGTCGCGGGCCTCGCCCCGGATGCCCGCGGCGAAGGACGCGAGCAGCGCGGAGTCTCCCCCGCCCATGCCCTGCAGGCGCGTGGCCAGGTCCATGACGAGCTTGATGCGCTCGTCGATGGGAAGCTTGTTGAAGTCGTCGCTGAGGAGCGCGAAGCCCAGGACATCGCGCATGGGGTCGCGCAGGGCGTCGGGGGCGTTGATCGGTCGCAGGGCGCTCCAGGCCATGGCGCCGCCGCCGAGGACGCCGATGAGCGCGACGACGCCGCCGAGCATCATGGAGGTCTGCTTCGAGAGGCCGGCGAGTGGGTTGGCTCTGGGCATGGGGCGCTTGTCCTGCTCAGGAGTCGGGGCCGACGGAGTCCTCGGGATTCAGACGGAGCCAGTCGGCGCGCCAGTCGGAGTAGTAGAGGGCGTTCTTGTCGTACTCCTGCCCGCCGGGGTGGCGCTCGGCGGAGTCGGCGAAGACGGGGAAGTTGGGGTTGTTCTCGTAGAAGCGGGTGACGGCGATGGCGGGGTTCTTGTCGTCGCGGAAGATCTCCCGCGCCAGCATGAGCGAGCCGGCCCAGTACTCGTACGAGCAGTGCAGGCCGACGACCTCGTCCTGGGAGAGCTGGGGAGGGATGTCCTTGTCGGAGGGGCAGATCATGACCTCGATCGAGTCCAGCATGGGGCCAAAGGTGGCCAGCACGCCGCCGGGGTTGGCCTGGCCGGGGGTGGGGTCGGCGGGGCCGAAGACGCTGGAGTCATCCAGCGGCAGGCAGTAGGGCAGGAACTTGTCCTGCGACTCGTTGAGGAACACGGCGACGCCGACGCCGAGGCCCTTGAGGTTGGCCAGGCACTTGACGCGCTGAGCGGACTCGCGGGCGCCGGAGATGGCCGGCAGCGTGATCGAGATGAGGATGGCGATGATCCCGATGACGACCAGCAGCTCGAGCAGCGTGAAGCCCGGGCGCCGGGCGCCGCGGGTGGTTCGGGCTCGTGTTCCGGTGGGCGGCGTCATGGTCGGGAGGCTCGCTCGCGGGGGCTGGGACACTGTAGGGGACGGGATGCGGCGTGGATTCTCCGGGCTGTTGCGCCCACAATGGGGCCCGTGCCGCTCGAACGCATCGACCTTCGGAACGCCAACGCCGACGATCGGCGGGCGGCGCTGCGCCGAGCGGGCGAGGCGCTGCGGGCCGGGGGGCTGGTGATCGGGCCCACCGAGACCGTCTACGGCCTGTTCGCCTCGGCGTTGCATGGATCGGCGGTCGAGGCGGCGAGGCGCCTGGCGGGGGTCCCGGCGGGCGCCGCGCTGACCTGGCATTCGCCGGATGTGGACGACGCGATGCAGCGCCTGGCGCTGACCGACGCGGTGCATGTGCGCCTGATGACCCGGCTGCTGCCCGGGCCGGTGACCTTCGCCATCGAGCGGGCGCCTGCGGACCTGGCGCGCCTGCGCGACGGGCTGGGCGTGGGGCCGGGGGTGATCGACGACGGCGAGGTGGTGTCCTTGCGGGCGCCGTCGGACGAGGCGTGCCGCGGGCTGCTGCGCGAGGCGGGCGGCGCGGTGGTCGGGGCGGGGGCGCCGTCGCGCGGGGCGCCGATCGAGGCGCCTGGGGATGCGGACCTGAGCGACGATGCGCGGCGAGAGGTCGCGATCCTCCTGGATGGCGGGCCGACGATGTGGCGGCGCGGGTCTACGCATGTGCGGCTGCTGCGCGGGGGCGGGTACAGGGTGACGCACGAGGGCGCGCTGGAATCGCGAAGGGTGGAGCGGGCGATGTCGAGGATGATCCTGTTCGTGTGCTCGGGGAACACCTGCCGCAGCCCCATGGCGGAGGCGATCGCGCGGGACCTGCTGGCCAAGCGGCCGGCGGGCGTGGTGCAGACGCGGGCGGTGTCGGCGGGGGTGGGCGCGTTCCCGGGGATGCCGGCCACGGACGAGGCGGTCGCTGCGCTGCACGGGCTGGGGGTGGAGCCGGGGCGGCACTCCTCGCGCCCCCTGACGAGGGAGCTGCTGAACGAGGCGGAGGTGATCTACGCGATGACCCCGGCGCACCTGGCGGCGATTCTCTCGATGGACCCCTCGACGCAGGGGCGGGCGTTCCTGCTGGACCCGGAGGGGCGGGACATCTCGGATCCGCTGGGGATGTCGCAGGACGCCTATAACCAGACGGCCGCGAGGATCAGGGCGTCGATCCTGCGTCGGCTCGACGAACTCGGCGCCTGATCGCGGCGGTTGAAGCGAGGACCCATGCGGATCGCCATCGGCGGGGACCATCGAGGGCACGACGCCATCGTTCACTTGGCCGAGCATGTGCGCGCGATGGGTCACGAGGCGGCGCTGCTGGGGCCGGTGTCGCGGGAGCCGTGCGACTACACGGACGGGGCGTTCGCGGTGGCGAAGGCGGTGGCGGACGGCGAGGCCGATTTCGGCGTGCTGGTGTGCGGGACGGGGATCGGGACCTGCATGTCCGCGAACAAGGTGCGCGGCATCCGGGCGGCTCTGGTGCACGACGAGATCACGGCGCAGATGTGCCGCTCTCACAACGACGCGAACATCGTGTGCCTCTCGGCGGACCTGCTGGGGATCCGGCTGATGGACAAGATCATCGACACCTGCCTGAACACCCCGTTCGGCGCCGGCCGGCATGCCCGGCGGGTGAAGAAGCTGGGGGCGATCGAGCGGGGCGAGGACCCGGCCTCGGTTGCGGACTGAGGGGGTCCGAGGGCGAGTCCGGGCGAACCCGGGCGGGCACAATGCCGAAGAATCGTGAGGATTCGACCCCGGGAGGGAACCCCTGCCGCCGGGGAGGGTTTATCCTTTGAATAGAAGGGCCTACGGGGGCCCGGCCGCACCGCTCGGGGCCGCGCGCCCCTGAACCGCTCCTGGGAGGCCACCCATGCAGGACATCCGGCGTGTGATCGGGCGGGCGACGATGCGGCTGGCGATCGGCCGGTTCGGGGCGGCGCTGCTGTTCGCGACGACCGCGGCGCTGGCGGCGCTGCTGGCGACGCTGATTGCGCAGCGGCTGTTCGCGTTCCCGATGGACTGGGCGCTGACGGCGAAGATCGCGACGGGCGCGGTGTTCGTGGCGGCGGTCGGCTGGACCGGGCTGCGTCGTCCGGGCGCGATCGATGTGGCGCGGGCGGTGGACGAGGGCGCGGGGCTGCGCGAGTCGCTGAGCACGGCGCTGTGCGTGGAGCACGAGGACGACGCGTGGTCGAAGGCGGCGGTGCAGAGCGCGAGCGAGTCGGCCCGGAGGGTCATCGTGCGTCAGGCGCTGCCGTACCGGACGCCCCGGGCGTGGCCGGCGCCGATCGCGGCCGCCGTGGCGTTCGCGCTGGCGTGGATGTTCCTGCCGCAGTGGGATGTGCTGGGTTCGCTGGCGGAGCGCGGCGGAGAGCAGAAGAAGGTGGTCGAGGTCGCGCTGGTGCAGGAGCAGATCGCCGAGGGCGAGGACCGGCTTAAGGAGATGCTGGCGGGCCTGGACGCGGAGCTGGAGGACGGCGACCTGACGCAGGACGCCGGGGCGCCGCGCGATCCGGACGAGACGCGCCGGCTGGCGATCCGCAAGCTGACCTCGCTGGCGGAGCAGTTGGCGGACATTCAGTTCGGGGAGGACGCCGCAGCGCTGGAGCAGGTGAAGGAGGCGCTGTCGGACCTGCGTCAGCCGGGCTCCGGTCCGCTGGACGAGTTCGTGCAGGCGCTGCAGGAGGGGGACTTCGGCGCGGCGAACGAGGCGCTGGGCGAATTGCAGCGGCAGATCGACTCCGGCGAGATGTCGGCGGAGCAGCAGCAGCGGATGCAGGAGCAGATGAAGGCGCTGTCCGAGCAGATGGAGGCGCTGTCGGCGGCCAAGCAGGGCCTGGAAGATGCGCTCCAGCAGGCGGGGATGGACCCGTCGCTGGCGGGCGACGCGAAGGCGTTGCAGGAGGCGCTCGAGAACAACCCGAACCTGACGGAGGAGCAGAAGGAGGCGCTGCGCCAGGCCGCGTCGGCGGCGCAGAAGGCGCAGGACCAGATGAAGTCCATGTGCGAGAGCGCCGGGCAGTGCAGCAACCCGGGCGGGATGGGCGCGGGGATGAGCGCGATGAGCGAGCAGCTGTCGGCGATGGAGGCGATGGCGGCCAAGGGCGGCCAGGCCGGCGCCGCGATGAAGGAAGCGCTGGCGCAGCTGGACGCGCTCGCGGGCGAGCTGGGCTCCAACGACTACGACCTGATGTCGATGATGAACCGTCCGAAGAACCCCGGCGAGCAGGGCGCGTGGAAGCCGGGCGGCTCGAACGGGCGCAGCGGCTCCATGTCCGGGCAGAAGGACGGCGGTCGCGGCCAGGGCAAGGGCGCCGCGGGCAACACGGCCGAGGCGGCGTTCAATACCAAGGAAGAGAAAATCATCGGCGAGGATCACGGGGGGCCGATCGTCTCGAGCACGCTGGTCAAGGGCGCGCAGGTCAAGGGCGAGTCGCGCGCGGAGTTCGCCGAGGCGGCGGCGAAGGCGTCCGCGGCGGCGGCGGAGGCGATCGAGACGAACCAGGCGCCCCGTGAGTACCACGACGCGATCAAGCGCTACTTCGGCCGGCTGGAGGCGAAGGCCAAGGGCCAGCCGGTCCCGGCGGACCCGGCGCCCTCGAGCGAGCCCGCGCCGGCCCCGACGGACGCCGCACCCGCGGGCGAGAGCGGCAAGCCGTAACCTGTCACATCACGACCGTCCGAGTGGTTTCCTCAGAGGAGTTCGCAGCTTCATGATCCGACCGACTCTTGTGTTGTCCGCGCTGGTGGCGGGGCTCTTGGCGCTGGCGCTCGCGGCGCCGGCGAGCGCCCAGTCCAAGGGCGAGGTGGTCCTGTACTACTCGGCGGACGAGCCGATCGCTCGCCCGGTGATCGAGGCCTTCGAGAAGAAGACGGGGATCAAGGTCAAGGGCGTCGGCGACAACGAGGCGGTGAAGGCGACGGGGCTGGCGCAGCGGATCCGCGCCGAGAAGGATGCGCCGCGGGCGGATGTCTTCTGGAACAGCGAGGTCCTGCAGACGATCGCGCTGGCGCGTGAGGGCCTGCTGGCGCCGCACACGAGCGAGACGGCCGACGCGCGCCCGGAGCGGTTCAACGATCCGGACGACCTCTGGCACGGCTTCGCCCAGCGGGCGCGGGTGTTCGTCTACAACCCCGAGAACCCGCCGATGGTGACGATCAACGAGGAGACGCGCCCCGTCCGCCATGTGCGGGACACCTTCCACCCGGTCTTCCAGGACATGTTCGTGCTGGCGCGGCCGGAGTTCGGGACGACGCGCGACCAGATCGCGGCGATGCAGACGCTCATGGGCCCGGGGGCGCTGCAGCTGTGGGTGTTCCAGATGCGCAAGCAGGACCTGCGCCTTGTGGACGGCAACGCGGCGGTGGTGCGGGCGGTGGCGATGGGCGAGGCCAAGGGCGGCTTCACAGACACGGACGATTACTGGGCGGCGAAGCGCGAGGGCTGGCCCATCGAGATGGTCTATGTGCGGTTCGACGAGCTGAATGTCGCCGGTCTTGATGTCGTCACGCCGCACGGCCCGCTGCTGATCCCGAACACGGCGGCGAGGATCAAGGGCGGCCCGAACCCGGAGAACGCGGCGCTGCTGATGGACTTCCTGCTCAGCGCCGAGGTCGAGGAGATGCTCGCCAAGAGCGACTCGAAGAACATCCCCGTGCGCCCGGAGGTCGCGGAGAAGTTCCCCGAGTTGGCCGTGCCGGACCCGGCGGAGATCGATTTCCAGCAGATGGCCGACAACGCCGACGAGGCGCTGTCCACCTTCTATCGGGCCTACCCGCAATGACCAACGGGGGGGGCGATGCTCGCGCTCCCCTGTCGGCGCTGGCGCTGGTCGGTCTTGCGGCGGTGGTCGCGCTCGTGCCCGCGCTGGGCGTCGGGCGCGCGCTGCTCGACGGCGCGCCGGACCCCGGCGGCGCTTGGCGCGCGGCGGCGAGCCCCGCGGCGGAGGCGGCGCGGCTGGCGAAGACCTTCGGCGTCGCGGCCCTGATCGGAACGCTGGCGGCGGCGCTCGGCGCGGCGCCGGCGTGGGCGTGCCGCTCGCTGCCGGCGCGATGGACGGCGCTGGCGCTGTGCCCGATGCTGCTGCCGTCGTACGCCGCGGCGAGCGCGTGGGGCCTGCTGCGGGCGCCGGGCACGCCCCTGGCGGCGTGGATCGCCGAGGACGCCCGCACGCGCGCGCCCGCGGCGGCGCTCATCCAGGCGGTGGTCGGGCTGGCGCTGTGGTCGTGGCCGCTGGCGGCGGTGGTGATGCGGGGCGCGGCGCTGTCGCTGGACCCTTCCTCGCTGGACGCGGCGCGCCTGCACGGGGGCCGGATCGGCGCGCTGCGGGTGACGGCGCGGCGGATGGCGCCGTCGTTCCTTGCGGGCGCGGGGCTCGTCGGCGTGGTGATGCTCGGCTCAGCCGTGCCCCTGCATGTGGCGCAGATCGAAACCAGCGCCATCGCGGTCTGGCGGCGATTAGACGAGACGGCCGGCTCGCGCTCGGCGTGGGTCGCGGCGCTGCCGCTGCTGGCGCTGACGCTGGCCCTTGGCGCCGTCGCGTCGGCGCTGCTGATCCGTCCGCTGCGAGAGGGTGCGAGCGCGCGCGTGAGCCCGGTGTCGGGCCGGGCGCGCTCGGGCCGGGGCGTGGCCATCGTCGCGCTGCTGGTGTGGGCGGCGTCCACGATCATCCCCCTGGCGCTGTACCTGACGCACCTGCGCGAGTTCCGCACGCTGCCGGCGGTCGCCGAGTCGCTGGCGCCGGCGCTGGGGCGGAGCGCCGTGGTGGCGGGACTGGTTGGATTGGGCAGCGCGGCTCTGGCGGCGGGGTTCTCGTACGCCGGCTCGGCCCGGCGTGGACGCGGCGCCGCGCTGCTGAGCGGCGCGGTGTGGACGACGATGGCGCTGGCGCCGGGCGTGCTGATCGGCGCGGCGATCGCGCGCGCGGGGACCTGGCCGGCGCTGCGGTTCCTTGGGGATACGGGCGCCGGCGTGACGCTGGCGCACCTGGCGCGCTTCGGCGCCGTGGGGGCGCTGACGGGCCTGCTGCTGGCGCGGATGGAGCCGCGCGACCTGGCGGACCTGCGGGCGCTGGAGCCGCGGCCCCTGATGGCCTGGCTGCGGGGCGCGGCGCCGCTGCAGGCGGGGGCGATCCTGGGCGCGGGGCTGGCTGCGGCGGCGCTGTCGCTGCAGGAGATCGAGGCGACGGTGATGCTCGCGGCGCCGGGGTCGCAATCGCTGGCGCAGCGGATGCTGGGGATGCTGCACTACCTGCGGGTGGAGGAGCTCAACGCCGCGGCGGCGCTGGTGATGGGCCTCGCGCTCGCGCTGGCGCTGGGCGCGGGGCTGCTGGCGTCGGTCTCGGCGGCGCATCTGCGCCGACTGGCGAGCGGCGCCGGCGCGGCGCTGGTCGTGATGGCGTTGATCGGCTGCGAGCGGGCGCCCTCGAATGAGCCGCAGGATCTGGAGCTGACCGCCATGTTTGGCGAGGTCGGCGGGCAGCCGGGACAGTTCGTCTATCCGCGCTGCATCGACGCCGACGATTCGACGCTGTGGGTCATCGACAAGCGCGGGCAGGTGCAGCGCCTGGCGACGGACGGCGAGCCGCTGGCGAGCTGGATCATGCCGGACATCAGCCTGGGCTTCCCCGTGGGCGTGACGGTGGACCCCTCGCTGCCCGACACGATCTACATTGCGGACACGCACCAGCACCGGGTGATGATGTATCGCGTGGAGAACGGCGAGCCGACGCTGGTCCGCCAATGGGGCTCGTATGGGCAGGAGCCGGGGCAGTTCATCTACCTGACGGATGTCGCGGTCGTGCCGATGCCCGACGGATCCCGACGGTTCTATGTGAGCGAGTACGGCGGGAACGACCGCGTGTCGTGCTTCGACGAGGAGGCGAACTACCTGTTCGCGTTCGGCGAGGGCGAGGGCTCGTCGGCGGCGCCGGAGCGGATCCAGTTCGCCAGGCCTCAATCGATCCTGTGGCACCCGGGGCTGGGGCGATTGATCGTGGCGGACGCGGGCAATCACCGGCTGGGCGTGTTCACGCTGGACGGGCAGCTGGAGCGCTGGATCGGGCGGGTGGACCCCGCGCTGGGGCCGATGCCCGACGACGGGATGGGCGGGTTCAACTACCCCTATGGCCTGGCGCTGCTGGACGGCGGCGATGTGCTGGTGTCGGAGTTCGGCGCCTCCCGGGTGCAGCGGATCGATCCGGCGACGGGCGAGCGGCGCGGGGTGTGGGGCCGGCCGGGGCGTGAGCCGGGTCGGCTGGCGTGCCCGTGGGGCGTCGCGGCGATCGGCGACACGGCGTATGTTCTGGACTCGATGAATCACCGCGTCGCCGCGTTCCGGCCGACGCCGGTTCGGGGAGCCGCGCAGCGACCATGACGGCGGGTCCGATCCAGTTCGATCAACCGTACTGGCTGCTGCTGGCGCCGGCGCTGTGGGCGGCGTTCTGGTTGATCGGTCGCAAGTCGCTGGCGGAGGTGTCCCCGACGCTGCGCTGGACCGCGCTGATCGTGCGGGCGCTGGTCGTGCTGCTGCTCGTCGGGGCGCTGGCCGAGCCGAACTGGCGGCGGCGCAGCGAGGATGTCGCGGCGCTGATCGTGCTGGATTCCAGCGCCTCGATGCCCGGCGACGCGCTGCAGTCCACGCGACGCTGGGTGGAGGACGGGCTTGAGGATGCGCGCCCCGGCGATCGGCTGGGGCTCGTGACGGCGGCGAAGGAGCCGTTCGTGCAGGCGCTGCCCAGCGTGCGTGTGCGGACGCTGGAGGTCACGCACCCCGGCGGCACGGACGCGACGGACCTGGCGGCGTCGGTGCGGCTGGCGATGGCGGCGCTGCCGGACGACGCGGCGCGGCGGATCGTGCTGGTGTCCGACGGGAACGAGACGGCGGGCTCGCTGCTGTCGGCGGCGGAGGCGGCCAAGGCCGCGGGCGTGCCGATCGATGTGCTGCCGGTGGAATACCGGATCGACCGCGAAGTGGCGCTGGAGCGGCTGGTGGCGCCGCCGACGGCGCGGAAGGGGCAGACGGCGAACCTGCGGTTCGTGTTCCGCACCACGGCGCCGGCAGGCTCGAAGATCCCCGGGCGGCTGACGCTGCTGCTGAACGACCAGCCGGTGGACCTCAACGGCGGGGACGAGGGCGTCTCGGCGCGGGTCGAACTGGACGGCGGCGTGTCGGTGCAGACGGTGCCGGTGACGCTGCCGGTGGGCGGGCCCCAGCGCTTCCGCGCCGTGTTCGAGCCCGACGATCCCGCGCTGGACGCGGTGCACGACAACAACGAGGCGATGGCGGTGACCTTCGTCGCGTCGGAGGGGCGCGTGCTCGTGCTGGCCGACGCGCCGGAGCGGCAGGGTGAGTTCATCGACGCCCTGCGCGAGGCGGGCCTGGATGTCGAGGCGCGGGCCACGCCGGCGACCTTCAACTCGCTGGTGGACCTGTCGGGCTACGACGCGGTGGTGATGGCGGACACGCAGTCCT
>CALKYH010000288.1 GCA_938003595.1 uncultured bacterium | reverse complement strand
GCGCCGTCGGCGACATGCTCGCCATGGCCGATGTCATCCTCCGGGGCGGCCTCGAGCGCCGCGAGTCCCGCGGCGCCCACTACCGCACCGACTTCCTCGAGCGCGACGACGAGCAGTTCCTCAAGACCACCGTCGCCTCCTGGGACGACAAGGCCAAGCGCTCGAACATCACCTTCGAGCCCGTCGAGATCGGCCTGGTCCGCCCCCGCGCCCGCACCTATGGCAAGGTGGACGCCGGCCCCGCCAAGGCCGCGAGCGCCAAACCCTCTCCCAAGCCCGCCGCCGTCTGACCACCGCGAGCGACACACGAGCCCACGATGACCACCGCCTCACCGACCATGCCCCAGCCCGCCGCCCGCCAGCGCACCGTGCGCTTCCGCATCGAACGCTGCGACGGCCCCGGCAAGCCCGCGCGCTGGGAGAACTTCGATGTCCCCCTCGAGCCCGGCTCCAATGTCATCTCCTGCCTCCAGTGGATCGCCGCCCACCCCGTCACCGTCGAAGGCGTGAAGACCACGCCGATCGTGTGGGACTCCGCCTGCCTCGAAGAGGTCTGCGGCGCCTGCACCATGCTCGTCAACGGGCGCGTCCGCCAGTCCTGCACCGCCCTCATCGAGAACATCCTCGCCGACGGCGCCAGCGAGATCACGCTCCAGCCCATGAGCAAGTTCCCCGTCGTCCGCGACCTCGCGGTCGACCGCGCCCGCTTCTTCAACGACCTCAAGCGCGCCAAGGGCTGGGTCCCCATCGACGGCGTCTACAACCAGGGCGCCGGCCCCGGCGAAACGCCCGACGCCCAGGCCGAGCGCTATGTCCTGTCCACCTGCATGACCTGCGGCTGCTGCCTCGAGGCCTGCCCCCAGTACCACAAGGAAGAAGACAGCGCCGATTGGAACGGCGCCTTCGTCGGCGCCGCCATCCTCTCCCAGGTCCGCTACTTCAACGAACACCCCACCGGCTCCATCCTGAAGAAGGACCGCCTCGACTTCCTCTCCGGCCCCGGCGGCGTCAACGACTGCGGCAACTCGCAGAACTGCGTGAAGGTCTGTCCCAAAGAGATCCCGCTGACCGAGAGCATCGCCGCCATCGGCCGCGCCGTTACGATCCACCAGATCAAGAAGTTCTTCGGCGTAAAGCGCTGATCCTGCTCCTCTCCCGCTCGGCTCTGCGAGTGGGAGAGGCGGGGAGAGGGCTACTGGCCTCGCTTTTCTCTCCTCCTCCATCTATGCCTTCTCCTGCATTTCTTCCTTAGAGAACCCCGAGCGCGAGCGACGGGCCCCAGGCCCCGCTTGCGCACGAGCGCTCGGTCTCCCCACAACGCACAGGGCCCGTCGCTCGCGCTCCGGGTTCTGTTGATTTGGAGTACCCCCTCTGCGTGCTCCGCGCCCTTCCACCCCGCGTTCAACCCTCCGAAACCGCCCCCATCAACCCCCGCGCCACCCCGTCCGCCTGCAGGAACCCCTTATCCGTCAAGCGCACACGCCCGCCCTCCACCACGACAAGCCCGATCGCGCGCTCCGCCTCCACCGCGCGCTCCAGCCCCGCCACCTCGCGCCCGTCCAGCCCCTCGCGCAGGCGCAGCCCCATCATGATCCGCTCCCGCCGCGCCCGCGCCGGGTCGGGCGTTTCCACATCCACCACCGGCGCATAGCCCCCGGAGCGCGTCACCCCCTCCATCCAGTCCGTCAGCCGCGGCACATTCTTCCACCGCACGCCGCCGTTCCGCGGGTCCGCGCAGCGCACATGCCCGCTCGCGCTCGGCCCCGCCGCGAGCCAGCTCTCCTGCCGCCAGTACGCCAGGTTGTGCCGGCTCTCCGCCCCCGGCCCCCCGGATCGCGCGAAGTTGCTCACCTCGTACCGCTCCATCCCCTCGGCGCGCAGCCGCTCCACAAGCCATTCGTACATGTCCGCCTCTAAATCCTCATCGCACGGCGTGAACTCGCCCTTCTTCAGGCGCATCGTCATCGCCGTATTCGCCTCGTAGGTCAGCGCATAGCACGAGAGGTGTTCAATCCCCGGGCTCATCGAAAGCGCCGTCTCCACATCGCGCCGCCACTCCGCCATCGTCTGCCCCGGGATCCCGTAGATCAGGTCGATGCTCCGCCGCGCGATCCCCGCCTCCGCCGCGAGCGCCAGCGCCTTCTGCACATTCGCCGGGTCGTGCCAGCGCTCCAGCGTCCTGAGGTGCCGCTCATCAAACGACTGCGCCCCCACGCTCACGCGGTCCACTCCCCCCGCCCGCAGAATCCCCATCAGCTCCGCCGTCACCGTCTCCGGGTTGCACTCGACCGTGAACTCCCCCCGCCCCGCGCGGATCTCGCTCAGATCGAACATCTCCCCCATCGTCGCCAGCAGCCGCCGCCACAAGTCCGGCTTCAGCAGCGACGGCGTCCCGCCGCCGACGAAGATTGTCCTCAACTGCCCCGCGTGCCCGGCCAGCGCCGCCAGCTCGAGCTCCAGCGCCGCGACGAACGCCTCCTGCCGGTCCTGCGTGTCCACGAACGAGTAGAAGTCGCAGTAGTGGCACTTATGGAAACAGAACGGCACATGCACATACAGCGAGCCCGCCCGCTCGAAGTCCCCCTCCAACACGCCCCGCGCAGAGCCCCCCGCGCCCGCAGGGCTTCCACCGACCACCGGCATGGGTATATTCTCTCGCATCGATCCCGCGGCCCAGACCGTTCATCCGCCGCCGGGACACGACGATAGGACCAGCCCCCCGGAGGCAACGCCCCCGTGAATGTCACACTCGTAGGTTTCATGCCCGACGGCGCCCGACGCGAGTTCCGCGTCAAGGGCGGTCGCTTCGTCATCGGCCGCAAGCCCGAGTGCGACCTCAGCGTCCCCCACGCCACCGTCTCCCGTCAGCACTGCGAGATCGTCGTCGAGGGCCACGCCGCCATCATCCGCGACCTCGGCTCCTCCAACGGCACCTTTCTCAACGATGTCCGCGTCCAGGAATCACGCCTCGAGGCCGGCGACCGCATCACCGTCGGCCCCGCCGCGCTCACCGTCCAGATCGACGGCGTCCCCGCCAACATCGTCCCCGGCGCCATCCCTGACCCCTCCGAACAGTCCGACGCCGACGCCACCAGCGAATCCGTCGCCGTCCCCGACCCCCAGCCCGCCCCCGAGCCCGCGCCCGACGACAGCGATGTCGACAACAGCGACCCCCTCGGCTCGCTCATCTCACGCCAGAAGAACGACGAGAGCAGCGTCTTCGATTTCGACTTCGATCTCGACGACGACAAGGACGACTGACGCGCCCCGCGCGCCGTCGAGCCTCGCTTACGCCGCGTCCTGCTGCGGCTTCGGCGCCTTCGCGGCCGCGGGGTTCTCCGCCGGCTCCGCGGGCTCCGCCGTCACCGGCGCCGCCGGCGGCTTGGAAGGGATCTTGATCGTCGTCCCGCAACCCCGGCACCGCACCGTCTGCCCCCGCGCCTCCGTCGGGACCGCAAGGATCCGGCGGCAGGTCAGCTTCGGGCACATGATGCGGATGACATTGTCCATGGGGAGCTCCAGGCCGGCGATCGTGGTCCGACCCCCTGCATCGGCCCGGAAATCCCGCGGCTTGACCGCACCCCCGCGCCCCGCGACATTCTGACCTCACCACCCCCCTCTTCCGACGCGGCCAGCCGCACAGGGCCCCGATGACCTCACCAGCCCCATTCCCCGCCCGCAGGGCCGCCCTCCCGCCCCCCGCCTGCTCCGCCGTGGTCGGCCTCCAATGGGGCGACGAGGGCAAGGGCAAGGTCGTGGACCTCCTCTCCCCCCGTCACGACGCCGTGGTCCGATACAACGGCGGCGCCAACGCCGGCCACACCGTCATCGTCGGCGGCCAGCGCTTCGCCATGCACCTGGTCCCCTCCGGCATCCTCACGCCCGGCGCCAAGGCCGTCATCGCCAACGGCGTCGTCGTCGACCCCGAAGCCCTCCTCAAGGAGCTCGACGGCCTCACCGCGCGCGGCGTCGATGTCTCCAACCTCGTCCTCTCCGACCGCGCCCATGTCGTCATGCCCTACCACAAGGACGAGGACGCCGTCCGCGAGACCATCCTCGCCGGCGCCCCCGAAGACGAGATGACCGCCGCGGGCCCGCGCGCCGACCGCTCCATCGGCACCACGCGCCGCGGCATCGGCCCCGCCTACGCCGACAAGGTCCACCGCGCCACCGCCGTCCGCGTCGGCGACCTGCTCCGCCCCGAGCAGCTCCGCGAGAAGCTCGACCTCATCGCCGCGCTCAAAGGCCGCACCCTCCCGCGCATCTCCTCGCAGACCCCCATCGACCTCCACGCCCACTGCGACCCCGCGCGCCTCTTCGACCTCGCCTCCGGTTGGTCCGAGCGCCTGCGCCCCCACATCGCCGACACCGCCTATCTCCTGCACGACATGCTGCACGAGGGCAAGCGCCTGCTCTTCGAGGGCGCCAACGCCACGCTGCTCGACATCGACCACGGCACCTTCCCCTATGTCACCTCGTCCTCCTGCTCCACGCTCGGCATCGGCCCCGGCACGGGCGTGCCCGACCGCTCGCTCGCGCGCGTCGTCGGCGTCATGAAGGCCTACTCCACCCGCGTCGGCGCCGGCCCCTTCCCCACCGAACTCAAGGACGACATCGGCTCGCGCATCCGCGAGCGAGGCCGCGAGTACGGCACCACCACCGGCCGCCCGCGCCGCTGCGGCTGGCTGGACCTCGTCGCCGTGCGCTACTCCGCCATGCTCAACGGCGTCACCTCCCTCGCCGTCATGCTGCTCGATGTCCTCGCCGGCTTCGACGAGCTCCGCGTCTGCACCGCCTACCGCGTGGACGGCCAGCTCACCGAGCGCTTCCTGCCCGACGCCGTCTCCCTCGCCCGCGCCGAGCCCGTCTACATCACCCTCCCCGGATTCCCCGAGCAGATCACCGAGGCCAAGTCCCGCGCCGCGCTCCCCCCCAACGCCCGCGCCTACCTCGATCTCATCGAGCGGCACATCGGCCTGCCCGTCCACCTCGTCTCCGTGGGCCCCGATCGCGAACAAACCATCGTGGAAAGCGCTTTGCAGGGCTGATTCTCGGGGTACACTTCACCCGCACCTCGGGTCCACAGGAGTCCATCCCGTGCGCGTGATCCTCGCCTGCGCCGGCGCCCTGCTCGCCGCGGCCTTGCCGCAGGCGGTCGCCCGCGCCGAGGGCGGCCTCGGAACCGGCGAACTCTTCTGGATCACCTTCGCCGACGGCTCCTGGTTCGACCCCGTCAACTGGTCCGAGCCCCGCGTCCCCACCGCCTTCGACACCGTCATCTTCAAGAACGAGGGCGAGTACACCGTCACCTGCGGCGTGCCCGCCACCGTCGATCGCCTTCTCATCCGCCAGGGCTTCGTCACCTTCCTCCTCACCGGCGGCTCCATCGGCGCCCTCAGCAACACCGGCCAGATCTCCACCGTCATCGGCGAGATCGACAACGACAACGCCTTCGTGAAGTTCCGCGACGGGCGCTTCCAGCCCACCGGCGTCACCCTCGGCCTGGTCGCCTCCTCGCAGGGCACGGCCTCCTTCGACACCTCGCTCACACGCTTCCTCCCCGGCGGCCCCGTCGTCGTTGGCGACGCCGGCGACGGAACCCTCGCGTTCGAACACGGCGCCCGCGCACAGATCATCGACATCGCCGCCACCACCACACTCGGCCGCGAGGCCTCCGGCTCCGGCGCGCTCTACCTCTACAACACGAACACCCGCTGGACCTCAAACGGCCGCCTCGTCATCGGCGAGCGCGGCGTCGGCTCCGTGCAGATCGGCGACAACGCATCGCTCATCACCGCCGAAACCAGCGTCGCCGTGCACGCCGGCGCCGCCGGCGCCCTCCACATCCTCGACGCGACCGCCACCATCAACGGCGACCTGCTCCTCGGCTTCGGCGCCGACGCGGGCCAGGCCCACCTCTCCGTCGGCGGCGCCTCGACGCTGACGGCGCACACGGTCCGCATCGGCGCCCTCAGCTTCATCACCGGAAACGCCCTCATCCGCGCCGACATCGTCTCCGCCGGCGCCGTGCGCCCGGGCGACCTGTCCATCGGCGCGCCCACGCCCAGCGTCCTCACCATCGACGGCGATTACACGATGCTCGACGGCGCCTCCCTTCGCGTCGATGTCGGCGCCTCCACCGACGAGCGCGAGAATTCCGCGGATCGCCTCGCCGTCAGCGGACACGCGCACCTCGACGGCGCGCTCATCGTCGATCTGCTCTTCGGCGCCGAACTCACGCGCGGCGAGCGCTTCGACATCCTCACCGCCGAGTCGCGCTCCGGCCGCTTCGACGACATGCTCCTCCCCACGCTCGACGCCGGCTTGTCCCTCCGCGTCCGCTACACCGATCTCGGCGCGCAGCTCCGCGTCGTCCCCGCGCCCGCCGCAGCGCCGCTCGCGCCCCTCGCGCTCGGCCTGCTCGCGCGCCGACGCCGCTAAGATCGAGCCCCGATGGCCAAGGTCCTCCTGATCGCCGCGGGCGGCGCCATCGGCGTCGCCCTCCGCTACGCCCTCGCGGCGCCCATCCAGCGACCCTTCGCAGACGCCTTCCCCGTCGGCACCCTCACGGTCAACATCGCCGGCTGTTTCCTCATCGGGCTCCTGGCCACCCTCTTCGCCGGCCCCGTCCCCCTCCGCGAAGAACACCGCCTCGCCCTCCTGGCCGGCGTCCTGGGCGGCTTCACTACCTTTTCCGCCTTCGCCCTGGAGGCCCTCGCCCTCGTCCAGAGGGGCCACACGGGCCGCGCCGCCGCGTACATCGCCGCCTCTAACATCCTCGGCCTGGCCGCCTGCTGGGCCGGCTGGCGACTCGCCTCCCTATGGTCCGCCCCCCCGGCCCCCGTCGCCTGACCCCCAAACCCCGCGGACGGCCCGGTTTCCCCCCGCTCGCCCACCCCCCACCCGGCTTGCCACAACCGGGGCGGCCGCTACACTACTCGGCTCGCTTCCGAGTACCCCAACGAGATCCGACCGAATGCCAACGATCAATCAGCTCTGTCGCTCCCCCCGCCTGCCGCAGACCGCCAAGTCCAAGGTCCGCGATATCGACGCGTGCCCCCAGCGACGCGGCGTGTGCCTCCAGGTCCGCACCGTGACCCCCAAGAAGCCCAACTCGGCGCTTCGTAAGGTCGCCCGCGTGCGCCTGAGCAACGGCAAGGAAGTCTCCGCCTACATCGGCGGCGAAGGCCACAACCTCCAGGAGCACTCGATCGTCCTCGTCCGCGGCGGACGAGTCCGCGACCTCCCCGGCGTGCGCTACCACGTCGTCCGCGGCTCGCTCGACTGCCTCGGCGTCGAAGGCCGCAAGCAGGCCCGCTCCAAGTACGGCGCCAAGAAGGGCAAGTAAGCCCGGTCGTCGGAATCCATCAGTCGTCACGCGGGGCCGCAAGGCCCCGTTTCCATCTTGCAGGCAAGTAATCGCGCGGCGCCCGTCGAGGCCCGCACGGTGAACAGAGAGTCCCGGCTCTTCCGGGACAGATGAGCCAAAGGAGAGTTCGACATGCCCGGACGCATCACCGCTTCTGACTCGCAGCTCCGCCCCGACCCCCGCTTCGGCGATCGGACGCTGTCGAAGTTCATCAACACGCTCATGCAGGACGGTCAGAAGACCGCCGCCGAGCGCATCGTCTACGACGCGATGGACCTCATTCAGGAGAAGCTCGCCAAGGAGACCGATCCCAACGCCCCGAAAGAGGCGATCGATGTCTTCCACATGGCCCTCGAGAATGTGAAGCCCCATGTCGAGG
Source organism: uncultured bacterium (assembly GCA_938003595.1). Lineage (GTDB taxonomy): Bacteria > Planctomycetota > Phycisphaerae > Phycisphaerales > UBA1924 > JACVCK01. The sequence continues at coordinate 622 of CALKYH010000288.1, read as the reverse complement.
TGCGCTCCAAGCGCGTCGGCGGCGCCAACTACCAGGTCCCCATGCCCGTCAGCAACCGCCGCCAGATCTCGCTGGCCTTCCGCTGGATCCGCGACTCCACCCGCGGCGAGAAGGGCCGCCCCATGGCCCAGCGCCTCGCCGACGAGCTCTACGCCGCCGCCCGCAAGGAGGGCAAGGCCATGCAGACCCGCGAGCAGACCCACCGCATGGCCGAAGCCAACAAGGCCTTCGCCCACTTCGCCTGGTGATCCGCTCCAACATCTGAGTCCAACCACCAAGCCCCGCCGCAACGCGGGGCTTTTTCCTGCGCCATGCTCTCTCACCCGTGCCCGTGACCGTGGCCCTGCACGGTCGCGGTCTTTGTTCCCCGCGCGCACCGATTCCTCCACCGCCGCGCAGCGGCGGCGGCCCGTAGCCGTGGGCGCAAGCCCACGGAAAGCGCCCGAACACAAACCCGCCGCGCCGCGGCGGAGGCGACGCCGCCCCTGCGCCGCTGCGCGGCGCTCTCCAAACACCAACGCTCATCCGGGGGCTCCCGCCCCCGGCTACGGGCCCGCGCCACTTCGTGGCGGAACCCCTGGACACCGCCATCACTCCTCCCCGCCCGCTCTGGGGCGGACGA
>CALKYH010000287.1 GCA_938003595.1 uncultured bacterium | reverse complement strand
GGTCTGCCCCGCGTCACCGAGATCTTCGAGGCGCGCGAGCCCAAGGACCCCGCCGTCATGTCGGAGATCTCGGGCCGCATCGAGCTCCACTCCGACATCCGCAAGGGCAAGATGACCATCCGCGTCATCGGCGACTCGGAGATCGAGAAGGACCACCATGTCCCGCAGGACCGCCACCTGCTCGTCCACGCGGGCGACTATGTCTCCGCCGGCGATCCCCTGACCGACGGCCCCCTCGTCCCCGGCGACATCCTCCGGATCAAGGGCGAAGAGGCCCTCTGGTCCTACATGCTCGACGAAGTGCAGAACGTCTACCGCGCGCAGGGCGTGCAGGTGAACGACAAGCACATCGAGGTCATCCTCGCGCAGATGCTCCGCAAGGTCCGCGTCGAGACCACCGGCGACACCGACCTGCTCCCGCACGAGGTCGTCGACCGCTTCTTCTTCAAGCGCAAGAACCAGGAAGTCGCGGACATGGGCCGCATCGTCGACTCCGGCGATACGAACCTCCCCATCGACTCCCTCGTCACCAAGGCCGACCTCCGCGAGGCCAACGCCCGCGCCGAGGCCGCCGGCAAGGCCCCCGCCAAGGCCAAGAAGGGCAAGCCCGCCACGGCGCGCACCCTCCTCCTGGGCATCACCAAGGCCTCGCTCCAGTCCGATTCGTTCCTCTCCGGCGCCTCGTTCCAGGAGACCACCAAGGTCCTCACCGAGGCCGCCCTCAAGGGCGCCGAAGACACCCTCGTCGGCCTCAAGGAAAATGTCCTCCTCGGACACCTCATCCCCGCCGGCACCGGCTTCGGATCCCACCAGCGCATCATCCCCAGGCTCCTCGCCGAGCCCCCCATGGAGGACGAGCGCGACTCCGACGCCATGCTCGCCGAGGCCGCGGCCCTCGCCGAAGCCCTCGGCGCCCAGGCCGACGAGCCCACCGCCCGACTCCCCATCGAGTTCGGCGACACCATCATCGGCCAGCCCTCCACCGCCGACTCGACCACCAACTCCGGCAACTAAACCTCGCTCGCCGACATCACGCAACACCCCAGGACCCGGCCCGCAACGGCCGGGTCTTGTCTTGCGCCGCCGCCCGAGCGTGAATCCTGATTTACTCCACTGCGCCCGCTACGCTCCCTCCGCATGCTCGCCTGGATCGAAGCGAACCAGACCATGATCATCTGGGCCGCCGGCGTGTCCGTCGTGCTCTTCCTCGGCACGCTCATCGCGGCGCCCATCGCCATCGTCCGGATCCCCGCGGACTACTTCGAGTCCGACCAGCGCCGCCGCGCCAAGGACGGCCTCGCCCTCCGCATCGCGCGCAACATCCTCGGCTGGCTCCTCATCGCCGCGGGCCTGGTCATGCTCGTCATCCCCGGCCCCGGCGTCCTCGTCGCCGTCCTGGGCGTCGCCCTCGCCGACTTCCCCGGCAAGTTCAAGGCCCAGCGCTGGCTCATCTCCCGAGGCTCGGTCCTCAAGAGAGCCAACAAACTCCGCGCCCGCTACGCCAAGCCCCCGCTGAAGGTCGACGGCGCCACGCCCAGCGCGCCAACCGCTTAGCCCACCGCGTCGCTCCCCACCCGCGCCAGCGTGTCCATCCGGTGCGCCCACAGGTGCCCCCGCGCCACCGCCTCGCGCCCGGCCACGCCCATCGCCGCGCAGCGATCCCGGTCCGTCAGCAGCGCTTCGACCTGCGCGCGCATCGCCTCGGGCCGCGCCGCGTCGAACAGCGCCACGCACCCCGCCTCGCCGAAGTGCTTCCGCGCCAGCAGCCGATCGTCCGCCACCGTCGCGCACCCCGCCGCCAGGCTCAGCAGCAGCCGCTCGCTGAAGGTGTGCGTGAACTGCGTCGGCCCCAGCGCCAGGCACACCCGCGCCCGCCGCAGCGTCGCCGGCAGTTCGCCGTACGCCACCTCCCCGCGCCACTTCGCCCCCGCCTCCGCGCACACGCTCTCCCACGCGCTCCCGCCATACACCTCCACGCCCAGTCCCCGCAGCGCCCGCACCATCGCCGTGCGCCGGCGCCGGTTCACCAGCGCCACCACATACCGCTGGCACCCCTGCAGCAGCGCCCACTCCCCCGTCATCAACCCATCGCTCCCCGCCGCGACATCCAGCGCCTGCTCGAACGGCGTCCACGGCCGCTGCTCCATCATCGCCGCGGCCTCATCGCATACCCCGTGCACCCGCGCCGGCAGCTTCGCCCGCAGCTCCGCGATCTCCTCCTCCGTATGGATCGACCCTGTCACCACCACATCCACCCCCCGCGCGCTCTCCCCACGCCCCAGGTGCGACGCTTCGATCTCGTCCGGGGGCGCCAGCGCCGTGGGCGACACCCCGTGCAGACAGTGCGCATGCTTCAGCCCCGGCCAGCGCAGCCGCAGCAGGTGCAGCCCATCGACGCACGGAAGGACCATCCGGAAGTTCGGCAGCCGCGACAGCGCGTCCATCTGCTCCGTCCACAGCGCCAGCGGGTGATCCACGAAGAACTGCACCAGCGCCACGCGCGACCCCGCCGCCGTCACCCGCGGCGACAGCTGCCGCGAACCCCCCAGGAAGTTCAGCCACAGCGCCATCCCCGCGCGCCCGCCCAGCGCCTCCAGCCCCCCCTCGGGGTTCACATCGCACCCCTTGCCCGCCAGCGCCTCCGCCATCTCCCGCGCCATCGCCCCCAGCAGCGCGAACCGCGACTCGTACTCGAAGCTGATGAACACGGGAAATCCCATCGCCCAGTCTCATCGGCCATCTCCCCGCCGGTTCATTCCCCCCGACGCCGCCCCGCCAGCCCCCTCTCCCGCCGCGGGGAGAGGGCCGGGGAGAGGGTCCTGCCTCCGACCTGCAGCCCCCCGCTAAACTCCCCCCATGCCAACCCCCATCACCATGTCGTCCCGCGGCCTCTCCGTCCCCAACGACCCCATCGTCCCCTTCATCGAGGGCGACGGCACCGGCCCCGACATCTGGCGCGCCTCCGTCATGGTCTTCGACGCCGCCGTCGAAAAGGCCTACAAGGGCCAGCGCAAGATCCACTGGAAAGAAGTCCTCGCCGGCGAAAAGGCCTTCAACACCACCGGCAACTGGCTCCCCGACGAAACCCTCGCCGCCTTCCGCACCTACCTCGTCGGCATCAAGGG
>CALKYH010000286.1 GCA_938003595.1 uncultured bacterium | reverse complement strand
CCCATGGGGTCATTGAGTATCGAGATCGATACGGTGAACGACCGCCTGCCAAGGCGGTCGTTTTCTTTCCGGGAAGGCGCGACGCTCGCCACGGCGTCCAACGCGGACTCGCCTCGCTGGGCTCATCACCGACACGCCGAGTTGAAGGTGCTGAGCACCGCGTTGAGTTCGGCGAAGCCCATCGTGTTGTTGAACGCGGCCAGGACGATGTTCAGGTCCACGAAGCCGACGAGGCCGTCTCCGTCGAAGTCGCCCGGGCACGAGGCGAGGCCCGCCAGATCGAGGCGGCCGGCGCCCAGTTGGCCCTGGTGATCGGGATTCGTCCCGTCGATGTCCACGCTCGCGCTGAGCAGATCGGACACGAGCGCATCAAGATCGGCGCCCGGCAGCTGCTGGCGCAGAAGCGCGGCCGCGCCGCTGACGAGCGCGGCGGACCAGCTCGTTCCGCTTGCCTCCGCGTACTCGCCGCCGGTGGTCGCGCTGACGATGTCGACCGCGGGCGCCGCGATGTCGACCTCGCTGCCGAAGTTGCTGAACGGCGCCTTGACATCGGCGTTGTCGGTTCCTGCGACGCTGATAACGCTGGGGATCGCGGCGGGCCACCAGACCGGGCTGCTGATGTTGTCGTTGCCCGCAGCGGCGACCACGACGACGCCCGCCTGCCGAGCGGCCTCCGCCGCGCGTTCGAGGATCTCCGTGGATTCGTAGGATCCCAGACTGATATTGATGATCGAGGCGTCGAGGTCGATGGCCTTGTAGATGCCCTTGGCGATCAACCAGGTCGTGGACATGCCCTGGCCGTCCATGGCGCGAATCGGGATCACGCGCGCCTCGGGCGCCACCAGGAGCGAGAGCGCCGCGACGAAGGTGCCGTGGCCCGTGAAGACGCCCGGCCCGATGTCGGCGGTGTCCGACGAATCGAGGATCACATTGTGGCCGGGGAGGAGCCGGCCCAGCAGCTCGGCGTGCTGGGCGTCCGCGCCGGTGTCGATGACGGCGATCCGGACGCCGTCGCCGGTCGGCGCCGCGGCGCCGACGGGCGGCGAGATCACGCCGAGCATCGGCTGGTTGATGAAGCCGCCGGGCGGGATGATGTTGAAGAGACTCTGCGAGCCGCCGCTGGAGAGCCCGGCCTCGAAGTCCAGGTCGGCCCAGTCCACGCGCGGGTCGTTCTCGAGCAGTTCTTCGAACTCGTCCTGCTCGTAGATCCGATCCAGCATGACCAGCGCGACGCCCGCGGAGGGGATCTGGTCGATCACGATGAAGCCGTAGTCGGCCAGGAACGCGGGGAGCTGCGCCGGGGACTCGAGGGCCACGGCGGCTCGATCGCTGAAGGCCTCGTCGTCGCCGGCGTGCCCGGGGAGGGCCGAGGCGGAGAAGAGGGCGGCGAGGATCAAACGGGGGAGGATTGAGTTGGTGGTCATGGTGAGCCTACGAACTGGAAGGGCGCCCAGAGGCGGGCGTGGAGGCCCGCGGCGATCGCTTCTCTCTGGGCGAGAGTGATGGCGTCGAGCAGTGATTCGCTCGATCCGCCGTGCCAGATTTCATATGTCCGGGTCAGGAGCCGTTTCGCGGAGTCGTCCTCGATCGGCCAGAGCGGCGCCAGAAGACTGCGGGCGCCGGCGGCCAGGAAGGCGCGGGTCAGGCCCTGCAGCTCGTCGCCCCGCACGACGGCGCCGCGCCCAGCGTCGCAGCAGCCGAGCACGACATCGCAGCCGCGCAGGCGCAGCCCGAAGACCTCGCGCGCGGTCATCCACCGGTCCGCGAGGCGGAGACTGGCCGACATCGGGGCCGATTCATCGAAGACGCCGTGGCCCGCGATGTGCAGGAGGGACAGCTCGGGCGCCGCAGCGGCGATGGCCTCATAGGTCGCGTCTTGGCCGACGAGCGCTTCGGCCCCGATCGTCGAAGCGATCTGCGCCGCCTCCTGTTCGATGCCGGGGGCTCGTTCGTCTCCGTACGCGGCGATGAGCGATCGCCGGGGTTCGCAGGCTCGATCCGCGAGCGACTCCATCATGACGCTGGCGCTGATGGCTCGCACGACGCGGTGGGACTGGACGAGGCAGGACCCGGACAGGTCGGTGAGGGCGCTGAACGGCACGCTGTGCAGCGGCCCGGTCGGGACGAACGCCAGCGTATGGGCGTCGCGCAGCAGGTCGCGGATGGGCTCGATCAGGAGTTGGTGCAGCTCCGTGAACGCCGAGCAACGGAGCGACCGGTGGTCCGGGTCTCTGCGCGTGGAGTGGACCGCGCGCCCGATCTGCAGGCGCAGCAGCTCGGTCGAAGCCGCGGCGTCATGCACGGCGCAGAGGCGCCGGATCGTCGTCCCGTCGCGACGGACCACGAAGCAGTGCAGGGCGCCGAGGTGCTCGAAGTACTCCACCAGCGTGGCGCCGTCGGGCAGGCCGTCCCGGACCTGCCGGAGCGAGTGGATCCGTCCGGACAGCGCCGCCGAGTCCCTCGTGTAGGCGAGGCGTCGCTCGGTGCGACCGATGATCTCGTCGATCTCGGCTACGCGGGCCGTCCAGGCCCGGGCGTCTCGGACGGCGCCCCGCTCCATCGATCGATAGAGCGCATTCATCTCGCGCTGGGCGCTCAGGAGCGCCTCGATCGCCGGCCGGTCCGCCGGAGACGCTCGGGAGATGAAGTGCTCGGAGAGTTCCACGCGGTGCTGGACCAGGTCGAGGAGGGTGCGTGAGCGCAGTCGCTCGGACATCTCGAACGCGATGGCGACGCCCTCCTCGCCGCCCAACTCCAGCGCGAGGCGCTTCTTGTCGCCGTAGATCTGCTGACGCGTCGAGAGGAACGCCGCACGGAGCGAGTCGGCCTGCAGGGCGCCGCGGAGTCGCTCGGTGTGATCGACGGCGCTCCGCAGGGCGTCGATGGCGGCCCGGCGGTCGCCCAGCGCGGAAAGCGCGGTGGCGCGGGTGTGCAGCAGCTCGGCGAGGAGCGGCTCATGGCCGAGAGCGTCGGCGGCCCGCTGCGCGCGGGTCAGGGCGTCGAGCGCGTCGTCGGATCGACCCTGGGCGATCAGCAGCACGGCCAGCGTGTGCTCGCGCAGGATGAACTCCAGTGGTCGTTCGTCGTCCAGGCGCGCCCGCTCGAGGAGTTCGCGGGCGGTGTCGGTCCGGCCGGATCGAATCGCGAGGCGCGCCAGCCCGAGGTAGGCGCGCGTCCGACCGCGATCGGCGCCGATGCGATGAAACGCCAGCGCCGCTTCGGCCAGCTCCGTCGCGGCGGCGGAGGGGTCGCTCGAGGCCGCGAGTGCGACGCCCAGGCCCAGCCGAGCCCGCGCCGCCTCGCTCGCCATACCGCTGCGGTCCAGGACGGCGATCGCGTCCCGGAAGCTCCGGACGGCGTCGTCATAGAGGCCGATGGCGCTGAACACCTCTGCTCGCTCCGCATCGAGACGCGCCCGATCGCCGGGCGCGCGATCGGCTTCGAGCGTGCGCATGACGCGCTCGTACTGCGCGAGCGACGCGGCGTATCGCCCCTGGCGCCCGAGCAGGTCCGCCAGGTTCCCCGCCACGATCGCGGCGGCTCGCCGAACGCCGAGCGCCTCGAAGCGCGCCAGCGCCCGCTCGAACGCCGCGGCGGCCTCCTCGAACCGATGCAGGTCCATGAGGGCTTCCGCGCGATTGCTCTCGATCGTCGCGATGAGCGCCGTCTCGTCACCGGCGCTGAGCAGCGCCTCGTCGAAGTACGGAAGGGCGCGATCGGGATGCTCGTCCATCCGATGGAGGATGCCGAGGTTGGAGAGCGCCCTGGCGCGGCGGGGGGTATCGCCGGCTTCGCCGAACAGCCGCGCCGCCTCTGCCGCCTCGCGCATGGCCTCGTCGAACCGACCAAGTCTCGCCAGCGGCTGCACGCGCCCCAGGCGCACGCGGGCGCGGTCGCCCGTGTCGATGAAGCCCGCGCAGGGCTCCTCGGCGTCGGCGAGCGTCGCCAGCGCCTCGTCGAAGCGGTTGGCGTACGACAGAACATGCGCGTAGGCGACGGTCATCCGGACCCTCGCGATCGGGCTCGCCCACTGGGCCGCGGCCACCTGCATCAGCGCGCAGATCTCGAGCGCCACGCCCAAGTCCTGCAGCGCGGTCCCGCCGGCGCTGGAGAGGTGATCCGCAACGCCGCTGATGAACCATTCCAGGTCCGGGATCTCACGGACGCCCGTGAGGCGCTCCGAAGCCGGCCGGCGGAGCAGCGCGTCGAGCGTGTTCGGGATGTCCATGGCGAACACCATGGTCAGCCAACCTCGATGGCGGGGACGAGGATCGAGGTGTGCGGGAAGTGGACCACCAGATCAAAGACGCCCTCCGTGGACTCGAGCCGGAAGACGCCGTCCGCGGTGACTACCGCCCTGGCGAGGGCGTCGGTCCGCCCGGTCGCCGAAAGGGAGGCCTCCGTCGCCGCGCCGAGCGACTCACCGTCGATCTGCCCGAGGATCAGCCACCCCGAAGCGGGATGGGACGAGGGCGCCACTCGAATGTGCACATCTATCTCGCCCGCGCGATAGGCGAACTGCGTGGGGGCGCCGGCGCCGCGAAGGCCGTACGCCAGCATCGGCCGATCCTCGAGCAGCGAAGCCACGATCAGGTTGACGCCCCGGCGCAGCGAAGCCGCCAACGACTCCCGGCGATCGGGCATCGCGTCCTTCGCTCTCCGGATCGCGGCGGCGTGCGGGCCGAGCTCGGCGTCGCCCCTGCAGACCGCGACGACCGTCCGAAGGAACTCGAGGTCCGTCTCACGGCCCGCCTCAGAATCGCCGGGAGTCGGCTCGGCGAGCGCTCGGGCGAGCAAGTCGGAAAGGCGGTCCGGATTGGGGCTTTGTTCGGGCATCGGGTATCTCTGGGGTCGGTCCGTGAGTCAGGAGTCCCGCGGGTCGTCGCGAGATACTCCGGGCGAGAGATTTTCTTTCCCCGCGAGGGCCTCGAAGAGCGGCCAGGCGCCGCCGGTCATCAGTTCCTCCCGGAGACGTTCGAGGCATCGGCCCCGGGTCGGCCCGATGCTCCCGACGGGCATCCGAAGCCGGTCCGCGACGGTCTGGTAGTCGGCGACGCCCGGGGCCGCGACCAGGGCCTGGAGCAGGTCGCGGCATCGGCCGGACAACCGCGACAGCGCGAGGCGAACGGCCTGCTCTCGCTCGAGCCGTTCGTCCTCGAGCTCGGGGCGGACGAGCAGTGCATCCGGACGGACCTGCGCCGCGAAGTCCCGCCGACGGCGATCCCGCCGCGCCTTCCTCCAGCACTCGCGCTTCGTTGTAGTGATGACCCACTTGGCCAGCGACTGGCCGTCCCGAAGTCGAGCGACCTCGCGCAGCAGGATCATCGACACGGTCTGCAGAACATCGTTGCAGTCCTCGACGCTGAACCCGCAGCGCCGCGCGATGCTGATCACCAGTGGGGCATAGCGGTCGATGAGCGTGCGCCACGCCCGTTCATCGCCCTTTGCACACGCCTGCACCAGTTCGATGTCGGTCTGGTCCGTCCCCATTCATGCTCCTCGGGGCGCACCCGTTTCGCCGGCCGCGCCAAAGCATACGCCGCGCACCGACGCGCTGGAATTCCTGCCGAGGTTGTATCACGCGACCCAACGCGGACTCCTGTGGGTGGCGACGCCCGGAGCGTCCGGAGCGTCAGGACACAACGACTTCAGAGAAAGACAGGGACAACCCATGAACCGCAATCCCCTTGGCATGGCCGCGCTGTGCGGCGCTGCGGCGGCGCTCTCCTCCGGCGCCCTCGCACAGACCGACGCCCCGGCCGGCGTCGACACCGCTCGTCTGCTCACCCAGGTCTACATGGTCGCGTCGCAGGCGTTCAGCGGCGGCGCCCTGACCCTGACGACCGACGACGACTCCCAGCAGATCGAGATCCAGACGGGCCCGCAGCCCGGGTTCGTGAAGGTGATCGGCGTCGATGGCGCTTCCGCCGAGTACAGCGGCGTGACGAGCATCGACCTGACCACCGGCGCCGGGCAGGACTACGTGGAGTTCCGGATCTTCGGCCCGATCGTGCCGAACATCCTCGTCAACACCGGCACGAACAACTCCGATGTCAAACTGATCTACCAGATCCCCTACACCACCGTGCCGGTCAGCACCATGGTCTCCGTGATCGGCGCGGACCAGAACGACAAGGTCGCGTTCGAGGTCCTCAACAGCGTCGAGACGCTCATCGCCGACTGGTCCGTGGCGCACGGCAACGGCGCGAACGAGACCAAGGTCCTCGTGGACACGCCCGAGGGAACGACCCTCACCTCCATCGCCCTCAGCACGCTGTCCGGGGCGGGGAAGGACAAGCTCGACGCGGCGTTCAAGTCCGGCGCCGCGACCGTGGACCTGGAGATCGACGCGTCTCTCGGCAACAACAGCGACAGCTCCATCATCTCCGTGACCGAGCAGGAGGCCGGCTTCACCCGGCTCGCCGTCAACATCGATCTGGGCAGGGGCCTGGATGTGTCGGAGATCATCACGGTCCTCAACGGCGGGACCACGACGCAGACCGGCGTCGTCAAGGGCGGCGGCGGCGACGACTTCCTGAAGATGCTTCAGGAGGGCGACGGCTCCAACAGCATCGTCCTCAACAGCGGCGGCGGGGACGACTACATCGACATGGAGTTCAAGGGCGCCGTCACCGGCTCGCCGAAGCAGCGCGCCGCCGCGGGCGACGACTTCCTCAAGCTTGTCGCCACCCAGCCCGGCCTCATGAGCCCCCTCATGGATGGCGGCCCCGGCTTCGATGTCGCCCACGGCTTCGGCGCCATCATCAATGTTGAAGACTTCGATTGAGCCTCTCCCGACCGGCCCAAGCCCGCGTCCCTCACCCGGCCGACGACCTGTCGGCCGGGTGATTGCGCGCCGGCGCCCGCGTCCGCCGCCGGCCTTCTCGCAGTGCGGGAGGCCGCGGCCTGGCACTCATTGAGCCAACGGACCGTCTGGCGGTTGGTGAGGACCGGGGAGCTCCCGTCGCTCCGGATCGGCCGGTCGACCCGGATCCCGATGGAGAAGCTCCGGGCGTTTGCGGGACTGTCCGATCCTGGTCGGCGGTGAGCCGCCCGATTGGCCGGCGGCGCTCCGCTCCAGAGCGAACAGCCCACCATTCCCCTAGCCGTGCCGGCGGAATCGCCGCTCCGGGCCGGCGATGATGCGCGGTGGTCGGCTTCCTTCATGCGCCAGATTGGATCGACTTGCGCGACCGATTGTCCCATCGGAGGCGCCATTCCTGCGCGCCGCAGTAGAGGATCGGCACCACGAACCATGTGAAGGAGGCCACGATCATTCCGCCGAACGTCGGGATCGCCATGGGGATCATGATGTCCGAGCCCCGCCCCGAGGAGGTCAGCACCGGCAGCAGGGCGATCACCGTCGTGGCGCTCGTCATCACGGCGGCGCGGATCCGCAGGCGTCCGCCCTCCACCACGGCCGCGCGGATCGCCTCGATCGTCGCGGGCTTTCGCTCCGCCATCGTCTGTTCGATGCGCGTCGCCATGATCACGCCGTCGTCGGTGGCGATGCCGAACAGCGCGAGGAACCCCACCCAGACCGCCACGCTGAGGTTGTAGGGCCGCACCCGCAGCAGTTCGCGCAGGTCCAGCCCGAACGGCTCGCCGTTCAGGAACCACGGCTGGGCGTAGAGCCAGAGCATGACGAACCCGCCGCCCCACGCCACGAAGACGCCGCTGAACACCATCAGCGTCACGCTCACCTTCCGGAACTGGAAGTACAGCAGCAGAAAGATCACCGCCAGCGAGATCGGCAGCACGAGGCTCAGCCGCTTCGCCGCCCGCACCTGGTTCTTGTATGACCCGGCGAACTCGAAGCTGACGCCGGCCGGCGCCGCCAGTTCCCCAGCGTCGATCCGGTCCTGGATGTACGCCTGCGCCTCGCGCACGACGCTCACCTCCGCGACGCCCGGGGCCTTGTCGAACAGGACATACGACACCAGGAAGGTGTCCTCGCTCTTGATCATCTGCGGGCCGCGTCGGTACTCGAGCCTCGTCAACTCCCGCAGCGGCACCTGCGCGCCCCCCGGCGTCGGCACGAGGATGTCGCCCAGCGTCTCGGGCTGGTCCCGGAGCTCCCGCAGATACCTCACGCGCACGGGGTAGCGTTCGCGGCCCTCGACCGTCATTGTCAGCGGCTTGCCGCCGATCGCGACCTCGATCACCTCCTGCACATCCGCGATGCGCAGCCCGTAGCGCGCGATCTTCTCGCGGTCGATCTCGATCTCCAGGTACGGCTTGCCCACCACACGGTCCGCGAACACCGCCGCTGGATTCACCGAGGGAACCTGTTTGAGCAGCCGCTCCAGCTCCAGCCCGAACGCTTCGATCGTCTCGAGGTCCGGCCCGTAGACCTTGATCCCCAGCGGCGCGCGGAAGCCCGACTGGAGCATCACGATGCGCGTCTCGATCGGCTGCAGCTTCGGCGCGCTGGTCACCCCCGGCATCTCCGCGGCCGCGACGATGGCGTCCCAGATGTCCTGGGGCGACCTGATCTCGTCCCGCCACTGCCGGAAGGGCTTGCCCTCGGGGTCTTCGATGAGCGCCCCCTCGGCGTCGCGCTCGAACGCGCCGGTCGCTCGATCGACGCGGAAGGTCATCCGCGCTCCGTGCGCATCGAGCATGTACTCGTCCTTGTAGTGCACGATGGTCTCGACCATCGAGATCGGGGCCGGATCGAGCGGGCTTTCCACCCGGCCGATCTTGCCGACCGCCATTTCCACCTCCGGAACGCTCAGGATCCGTCGGTCGAGCTCCTTGACGATGTCGGTCGCCTCCCCGATCGAAGCATGCGGCATCGTCGTCGGCATGTACAGGAACGAACCCTCGTCCAGCGAGGGCATGAACTCGCTGCCCAGCCCCGGCAGCGCGTGCGCCGTCGCCACCGCCGCGGGAGTGCGCCGGATCGACTCCGGCAACCAGCCCCAGACTCGATCAAACCCCAGCCACACCGTCGCCCCCATCAGCGTGATGGCCGCCGCCGGCGTCAGCGCGACGAGCTTGTGGCGCAGCGCCCATGTCAGGACATACGGGAACGCGGCCTTCACCATCCAGAACGCCAGCAACAGGCCGCCGATCAGCGCGCCCAGGAACACCGCGTTGCCCAGCCAACCGCGATCTGATCCAAGCGGCTCCCACCACGACGCCAGCGCCGCCAGCGCGATGAGCGCCGCCGCGATGTTCACCGACCAGCGGCACACGCTCCCGACGAACCGCGGCAGCCACGGCTCCGCGAGGTAGTACAGCCCGAACGCCGTCATCACCGCGCCCGCGAGGGGGTGGAATCGGATCGCCACCGCCAGCCCCGCCGCCGCCAACAGCGCCGCGAGAAACCGACGGACGCTCGCCGCCCGGACGCGGAACCCCAGGAGCAGATGGGCCGCGGCGGGCAGGATGGTCAGCGCGACGATGATCGCCGCGATCAGCGCGAAGGTCTTCGTGTACGCCAGCGGCCGGAAGAGCTTGCCCTCGGCCGCCTCCATGGTGAACACGGGCAGGAACCCGACGACCGTCGTCGCCACCGCGGTCAACACCGCCCCGCCGACCTCCGATGAAGCCCTGAACACCACCGCGATCCGCGGCTCGTCCGGATCGGCCTCCTCCAGGCGTCGGAGGATGTTCTCGCACATCACGATCCCCATATCGACGATCGTTCCGATCGCGATGGCGATGCCCGACAGCGCCACGATGTTCGCATCCACGCCGAACACCTTCATGCCGATGAAGGTCATGAGGACCGCGATCGGCAGCATCGAGCTGATGAGCAGGCTGCTCCGCAGGTGCATCACCATCAGCGCCACCACGATGATCGTCACCAGGACCTGCTGTCCGATGGCGGCGTTCAGCGTGCGCAGCGTCTCGCTGATGAGGCCCGACCGGTCGTAGAACGGCACGATCGTCACGCGGCTGAGCGAGCCGTCCTCGAGGCGCCTGCTCGGCAGCCCCGGCGCGATCTCGGCGATCGCCGCCTTGACGCGCTGGATCGTCGCCATCGGATTCTCGCCGTAACGCACCACCACCACGCCCCCGACCGCCTCCTCGCCTCCCTTGGTCAGCACGCCCCGGCGCATCGCGGGGCCGATCGACACCTGCGCGATGTCGCGGACGAGGATCGGCTGGCCGTCCCGCGCCACGATGGAGGCCTGCTCCAGGTCCTCAACGCTCTCGATGAACCCCAGCCCCCGCACGATGTACTCCGCCCTGTTCACCTCCAGCGTTCGCGCGCCCACATCCAAGTTGCTCTGGCGCACCGCCCCGATGATCTGCTGCAGCGTCACGCCCGCCGCACGCATCGCGTCGGGGTTCACATCCACCTGATACTCCCGGACGAAGCCGCCGATCGAGGCGACCTCCGACACGCCCTCGACCGCCGCCAGCTTGTACTTCACCACAAAGTCCTGGATCGAACGCAGCTCCTCCGGGCCCCAGCCGCCCGTCGGCTCGCCGCGCTCGTCCCGACCCTCGAGCGTGTACCAGAACACCTGCCCGAGCGCGGTCGCGTCCGGGCCGAGCGCCGGCGACACGCCCTGCGGCAGCGCGCCCGCCGGCAGCGACGCCAGCTTCTCCAGGACGCGGGAGCGCGACCAGTAGAACTCCACGCCCTCGTCGAACACGACATAGATCGACGAGAACCCGAACATCGAGTAGCTGCGGATGTCCTTGACGCCGGAGATCCCCAGCAGCGCCACCGTCAATGGATAGGTCACCTGGTCGTCGATGTCCTGCGGGCTTCGGCCGGGCCACTCCGTGAACACGACCTGCTGGTTCTCGCCGATGTCCGGGATGGCGTCCACCGGCGCGGGGCTCCTGGGCAGCCCGCCGAGGTCCCAGTCGAACGGCGCCACGAGCACGCCCCAGAACATCGCGCCCACCAGCAGGATCGCAACCACCAGCTTCTGGGTGAGGCAGAACCGGATGACCCCGTTCACCGGGCCGCGGGGCGTCGGGCTCGAGGGTGGCGGATTCAGGTCACTCATGGCGATGACCCCCGTCCCGTGCGCTCGCCGACGGCGCCAGCGTCTCCACCACGCTCCCGCACCGGCGCATGCGGCTGCCAAAGTACGGGTTGTCGATCGTCTCGCCCCGTTGCAGCCAGTCCGCGCCGCGATTGCCGAACGCCATCGGGCAGTGCGCCACCACGAGCGCCTCGCGGTCGGCGTGCCCGAAGCGACGCGCGAGCTCGATGGCGCCGGCGCTCATCGACTCGAAGCCGGCCCGCGCGTCCTCGATCGTCGCGCCGCCGTCGCCGGGCGCGAGCGCCGCCGCGGCTCGTCGCCACACCGCCAGGCTCTCGCCCTGCAGGGCCGAGTCGTCCACCGCGGCGACCGCGACGCTCAACGCCGAGGCGGCCACGAGATACCCTTCGAAGTCGTCCGCAGCCAGCCGCTCCTGGGCCGTCAGGTACGCGTGCAGCGCCGCGCCCAACCCCGCGATGAACGCTTCCGGCGCCCCGAGATCAGCCGCCGCCGGCTCCGCGACGGCGTCCTCCTCGGACATCATGCTCGGTTTCGCCGCGATCTGCATCGCGCTGTCGATGCGGAAGGCGCCGTTCACCACCACCCGCTCGCCCTCGACCAGGCCGCTTCGAACGATCTGCAGGTCGCCCGCCCGCGCGCCGAGCGTCACTTCGCGGCCCTCGTAGGTCGGCCGCTCCATGTCCTCCACCTGCACATACACCACCGAGCGCGCCCCGGTGAACAGCGCCGCGCTCCGCGGGATCACCAGCGGCGCCTGCGTCGGCGCCGGGTCGGGGGCCACGCCGAGCGACTCCGTCGTCACCAGGTCCATGCCGCAGATGTCGCAGGACCCCGGGGCATCCTTCACCACCGTGGGATGCATCGGGCACACCCAGAGCCCCGCCCACTCCTCGTCGGCCATGGCGCCGTTCTCGCCGACCCGCGCGCGCACGACCGCCGACGCGAACATGCCCGGCTTCAGACGGCGATCCGCGTTGTCCACCGCCACCCGAACCGCCGCGGTCCGCGTGCGGTCGTCCACGATCGGCTCGATGAACGACACGCGGCCCTCGAACACCTCGCCGGGGTGCGCCTCGACGGTGAAGGAGACCGGCTGACCCCAGCGCAGCATCGGCAACTGGGACTCGTACGCCTCGAGGTCCAGCCACAGCCGCTGCAGCGACGCCACCGTCGCGATCGGCGCCCCGGTCTGCACATAGTCCCCCTCGCGCACCGCCAGATGCGTCACCACGCCCCCGATCGGCGCGTAGATCGTCAACCGATCGGCGTCGAAGCGATCGTCCTCGATCGCCGCGATCTGCTCCGTCGTCAGCCCGAACAACCGCAGCTTCTCTCGCGAGGCCACCAGCGTCTCCGCCGTCGCACGGCGCACCAGGTCGCTCCCGTCGCCCTCCGTCGCCGCGGCGGCGCCCGCCTGACGCAGCTCCTCGAAGGCCGCCAGCAGCGCGGGGCTGAAGATCTCCGCCAGATGATCCCCGCGCGCCACGGGCACGCCCACATAGTTCACAAAGAGTCGATCGATCCGCCCCGGGAAATACGCCGTCAGGCGCGCCACCGAGGTCTCGTCGTAGGTCACTCGCCCGTACAGGCGCGTCTCCGCCACGGGGAAGCGCCGCTCCACGCGGGCCGTCTCAATCCTCGAGAGCGCCGCGGCGTTCTCGCTGATCGACAACCGCGTCGCGCCGTCGTCGGCGCCCGTGTCGTTGCTCGACACCGGGATCAGGTCCATGAAGCAGATCGGGCACTTCGCGTTGGGATCCTGCAGCCGCACCGACGGGTGCATGGAGCAGGTGTACCACACCGGCGCGGCCGAGTCGGGCTCGGCGTGGGCGAGCTCCGACGGCGCCGCTCCGCCGCGTCCCAGCCAATATCCCAGCGCCGCCGCGCCCACGATCAGCGCCAGGGCCACGGCCGCCGAGGCACGCCGCCACGCCCACGCCAGTCCGCGCCCGAATCGATGGTGTGCGCCGCTCATTTCGTCGCCTCCGTCTCCGGCGCCGCCGCGGCGGGCCTCGTGGGGATGTCTTCGCCGACCAGCGTGCTCAGCCGCGCCAGGGCTTTGCCGCGGTCCGCCTTCGCGCGCTCCGCCGCCACCGCGAACTCCAGCAGCGTGCGCTCGGTGTCCAGCAGCTCGAGAAAGCTCGCGTCCCCCGACCGGAAGCCCGCGAGCGACGCCCGCAGCGATTCTTCCGCCTTCGGGATCAGCGTCTGTTCGTAGAGCCGAACGCGTCGATCCGCGTCCGTGTGCTCGAACCACGCCCGCTGCACCCCCGCCGCGACGCGGTTCGCCTCGCCGCCGCGCTCGTGCGTGATCGCCAGCCGGCGCGCCATCGTCTCGCGGACGCCGGCGTCGTACTTGTCCCGCCACAGCGGGAGGTTCACTCCGAAGCTGAGCAGCACCGGGTCGTCGCCGCTGCCCGGCGTGGCCGGGTTGATCGCCTGCCCGGTCACGATGTACTCCAGCCCCACCGTCAACTCCGGGAGTCCGTCCTTTCGCGCGACCTCCGTCATGTATCGCTGCTCGTCCGCCATCTCGTCCAACGCGAGCAGCGTCGGGTTGCTGCGTCGCGCGATCTCCGACAGGGCCGCGCCCTCCACCGTCGCGACGCGTCCGGGCAGCTCTCGCATCGTCGCGACCGGCGCGGTCGTCTCCCGGTTCAGCGCCGCGTTCAGCTCCGCCACGAATGACGGGCGCATCGCGCGCAGCTGCGCCAGCCGATCCTCCAGCTGTCCGAGCTCCACCTGCACGCGGATCAGCTCCGAGTGCGTTCCCGAGCCCACGCGGTAGCGCGCCCGCACTACCTCCTCGAGGGATCCCAGCAGCCGCAGGTTCTCCTCCGTGATCCGGGTGGCCGCGTCCAGGTACGCCAGATCGTGCAGCGTGCCGACCACGCGCTCGACGACGTCCAGCCGCGCCGCCTCGAACTGTCGCCACGCCGCGATCGCGGCCTTCGAGGCTGCGTCCTCTCGGTCCTGCAGCTTGCCGAACCACGGCAGCGTCTGCGCCACGCCGAATCGCGCCTCCTGAGGCCCGGTCCGCGTCTGCACTTCCTCCAGGAAGTACCCGAAAGTCAGCCGCGGATCCGGCGGCGCCGAGACCTGCGGCAGCCGCTCCACCGCCGCCCGCCAGCGCAGCAGCGCCGCCTCCACACGCGGGTTGTTGTAGAGGGCGTACCGCACGAACTCATCGGGCGACGCGTTCGCGGGCAGGGCCGGCGCGACCTCCGCTTCCGCGGCCGTCTCCCGGAACGCCGACGGCGGCACGCGGTCCACGCCCTCGGGCGTCACACGCTTGAGCACATTCGTATTGACCGGCGGCAGCTCGAACGGCGTGGAGCACCCCGTCGCCAGCCCAAGCCCGGCCGCGCCGCCAAGGGCGCACGCGAACAGTCGCGATGCCATGCGTATCTCCTGAATTTCGAAGGAGGCCGAGGCGGATCACACAGCGACGACTCCTCGACGCGCCCGATCGGCGCGCAGGGAGGGCGCGTCAGGACACCCCTAGGTCAATCGAACGCTCAGCAGCGCCAGCGCCTCGTTGTGCGTTCGGCCCGCGAAGATCGACCAACCCTCCGCGCGAACCACCGGCGCCGAAGGCTGGACCTCCGGCAGCAGCCCGATCACCACTCGCGCCGCTGGGACCGTCGCACGAATCTCGCGCTCCGGACTCGGCGCCGGCGCCTGCGGGCGAGGCCCGTCCTCGTCCAGCGGCGCCGCGACACAGCGACAGTCGCCGCCCGACATCGGGCAGACGATCTCCTCGATCGCCTCGCCGCAGCAGGTCGTCCGCACGACCACCTCGTGGCAGGTCGCGTCGGCGCAGCCATGGTCGCCGCCGCCGCCAGCGACATCATCGCCGCCGACGGACAGCAGGCCCGGAAGGGCCACCGCCAGCATCGAGATGATCCGGATGAGGTTCATCCAGGAAGAAGTATCGACGAAACTCCCCTGAGGGTCAACGATCCCGGCGCCCCAGCCGATCGCAGGCGCCCTCACGATGGACGCCTCCGAGGCGCCGCGGGTTCCGAACCGCCCTCACCGCCGCGTATCCGCGGGATCGCCCCTCCGACGCCCCAGGAAGGACGCCGCCCGCCAGCCCCACAGGCCCAGCCCCGAGGCCGAGGTCGCGATCGCCAGCACGCTGAAGCCCGTCAGCAGCAGGTGGTTGAAATTGTCCCGCCCCCGGTAGTCCATCGTGTGCAGCATCCACAGGAAGTCGAACGCGCGCCACATCCGGTTGCGTCTCGCGGCCACCTCTCCATTCGCCGCGACCACATAGATCCGCGGCGCCTTCGGATGGTCCAACTCCACTCGGTACGCCGGCAGCGCCCCCGACCGGTACTCCATTGGCGGGTCTGCATCGAGTCGATCCACTCTCAGGGCGGCCGGGCTACCCAGAAAGTCCCTCCGCGCCAGCGCCGCGGCTTCCTCCCCGGTGATCTCGCCGACATCCTCGAAGCGCTCGGTGTCCACTCGCCCGAGGACCTCGTCGCCCGGGCCGATCAACTCCCAGAAAGCGCCGAGTCCCCGGTCGCGAAGCGTCACGGAGCAGACCACGCCCCCTCGCCGTTCCGCCCTTCCCGCCGCCTCGCGCAGGCCGGCGGGCAGGGCGCCCAGCGCCTCGTTCGACAACCGATCCGCCGCGACCGGGTTCATATCCCGCTCGCCGCGGACGGCGTCGATCGGCAGCACGCTGAACATGAACCCTCCGACGCTCCACGCGAGCAACTGCACGCTCACGAGCAGCCCCAACCATCGATGCGCCGTATAGACCGCCTTGCGTGGCTTCATCAGTGCCTCCAGGGGCGCGCCGCGCCCCCGGATCGAGACCGCCGCGCGGCGCCGGCAAGGCTACCACACCGCCCGGCTCCGTTGCAGCACGACCACCGCGGCGCCCAGCGATGCTGTCGCCCGGCGGGCCTGTCGTCGCGCGGGCCAGCCCTGCAATTGCGCCGCGACGCACACACTGTCCAGGTTCGTGCGGCTGTAGTCACGACGCCGCCCGACAGGGGCCGGGGGCCGATCAGAACTTCGCTCGGGCCATCTCCGCCGCGGCGTCCTTCAGGAACTCGCTATAGGCGTCCGGCTTCTCGCCGACGGCGTCGCCGTTCTTGTAGTCCTGGATGCTCTTGCCGTTCACGCAATACACGCCGTCGATGACCGTGATCTGCGCCACTTTCCCAGGGTAGACGCCGAGTTCCTTCGAGCCCTCGCTCCCGTCGTCGTTGGGGCACGGCATGACCAGCAGCACCTGCTTGGTGTTGTCGCTGTCGGCGAAGACCCGGACGATGTCGTCGCTCGTGTCCGCGGCGTCGGCGCCCGGGTCCAGCTGGGTCAGGAACTTCGTTCCTTCCGCCCCAGCGCCGATGCCGTTGACCCCGACGAACACCCACGGCCGGAACCACACGACCGCGGCCGTCGGCACGGCGGCGGAGGAGTCCGAGGACGCCGGGGCGACGCTGACATACGCCCAGCCCTTGGTCAGCTCGAGCCACTGGTAGGTGGTCGAGAGTTTGCCCGACGCCTCACCCGCGACGGTGCCGGCGCCGCTGAGCAGGATGCGCGCGGACTGCCAGTCGGTCGTCCCCTTGCCCGTCTTCTTGGAGAGCCCGTCGATGATGATCGCGCCCTCCGTCGAGAGCGCCGTGCCGTCTTCCGCCGGCGCGGGCAGCTTGGTGATGAAGACGGGGCCGGCGATCGAGGCGGCTGCGAGCCCCGCGACGAGGCACGAGCCCAGAGAATGTGACCAGACGATTCGCATGAACGGTTCTCCTAGCGCTGCTTGGCGGGGTGCACAGTATCGCTCTTGGCGCGGATCCCGTCGAGCAGCTGCTGGCGGCCCGCGGGACGGCTCATCGCCGGGACCTCGGCGTCTTCGGCGATCTGATCGATGGTGGTCCCGTTGAGGACATACACCCCGAGCGCGTTCTGCGTGATCTCCAGGTGCCTGTTGTTCGGCAGCCGGACGAGGCGCTTGTCCACCCCATTGGGCAGCGGCACATCCAGCAGCACATCGTGTGCGCCGTTCTCCGCGATCGTGTCGATCCGCGTGATGTTCCCCGTCCTCTCGACGATGAATTCGGTTCCCTCCGCGCCCGCGCCGACCCCGCCGATGTTGATGAACACCCACGGGCGAAAGACATCGCGATCGAGCGCCTCGGCCGGCTTCTCGTACGAGACGCTGACGACCGCCCAGCCCTGCGTGAGCGTCAGCATGTCGTCATCGACATCGAGCGACCCGGACGCCGTGTTCCCCAGCGCGCCGCCCGCGATCAGGAGGATGCGGCACGACTGCCAGCCGGTCAGTCCCTTGCCGGTCTCCTTGTAGAACCCGGTGATGAGCGAGGCGCTGGTGGTGGAGATCGTCTGGCCGTTCTGCGCCTCGGAGAGCGGAGCGACATAGATCGGCCCCTCGCCCGCGCGGGCGATCGGTGCGACCCACAGCGCCGCTCCCGCCAGAGCCGAGTGGAACATGCCTCGATGCAGTGTGATGGTCATCGCGTCGCCTCCGGTGTCTCCAAGGACCTTCTGAACCCCGCACGCGCCGCCCACACGACGACGCCCCAACCTCTCATCCGTAGACCGCGCGCCCCTGTGCGCCAGCACGCCGCTGCGCCAGCCGATGCGCCACGGGGAGCAGCAGGTACCCCAGCGCCGCGCCGACCAGCAGCGTCGCCGCCAGGGGGATCGCGGCGATGAGCAGGCCTGTCGACCGATACGCCAGCGCGCTGCCCAGCACGATAGCCCCCGCCAGCGCCAGGCCGCACGCCAGCAGCGCGGCCACGCCGAGCCAGCCGCGGTCACGGGCGCGCACGGTGACGCCCAGCAAGGCCCCGACCAGCGCGCACAGCGCTGCGCTGATCTGCATCTCCGCGACCGTCAGCGTCCGCGGCGCCTGGTTCTCCAGCAGCGCAGCGCATGCCAGCGCCTGCAGGTACGCCCCGTACACCATCCGGTCGCCGACCTGGTGCAGATCGTTCGACCTGGCCCGAAAGTCGCCGATGATCGCCAGCCGGCCGCCGAGCATGCGCCGACGATCGACCGACGTGGCCTCGAAGACCTCCGAATAGGACAGCGTCATCCGGTCCAGCCTCTCGTCTGGCGGCACAGGCGGCAGCAGGTTCGCCAAGCATGTGTCGCCGGCGCGCCGGTTAAAGTCTCCCCTGCCGACTGTTGAATCGCTCTCAAATCGAGCGCCCGCGCGGACGGTCGTTGACTCGCCCAGCTTCGACAATCGAGGCCCGGCGTTGGCCGAGGAGAATCGCTCGATCTTCAGAGACGCGTCCGAGTCGTGCGGCTGGAGGTTGTAGCTGACGATCGGATCAAGCCACGCCGCCAGCGCCGAGAGCGACAGCGAGGGCATGATGTCCGCGCCGCGGAGCACGGCGAGGGCCGGCCAGAATTCCGCAGGGGACCGCCCGATTTTCAGGATCTCGAAGGCGCCGAACGCTGCGCCAGCTTTCATGAGGCGGCCCACCAGATCGTTGGCCCTCTCCGGCGCAACCTCCCAATTCCTCAAGGCGATGACCGTCCCGACGCCCGCCGCGGTCAGCGCCTTCACGCCGTCGACCAGATCGTCGTCGAACGGCGATACCTGACTGAAGAATATGTCGAACACCAAGGCCCGTGCGCCGGAACTCGATATGCGGCGCGCCATCTCGCCATGTATCCGACGATGGCTGTAGATATTCTCCCTGCTCACCCCTTCCAGCTCCGCGCCCGCCGCGAGCGCTTCGACATCGTCGTCGTCCGTCAGCGCGATCACCACCACCCGGTCCAGCGCCGTGTCCGACAGCGCCGGCGACCAGGCCCGCAGCCAGCCCGAATAGGCCGCGTGCAGCCCCGTCGCGCGGATCAGCGGCTCCACAGCGAAATCCACCGCCGCGAACGCGAGGACAGCCGCGACGACCGCCGCCGCGAGCGCCACCCGCGCCCGCGACCACGCGCGCCCCAGCAGCGAGCCCACGCCGCCGCTCGCGGCCGCACGCAGGTCGTCCCGCATCTCGCCCATGGAGGCGTACCGCCGCTCCGGATCGGCCGCGGCCGCCTTCCAGATCACAGCCTCGAGCGCATCGTCGACACCGTCGAATGAGGTCGCGTCGCGCGCCTCTCGCTGGCGGGCGAACGACGCCGCGCCGCGGCCCGTCAGCGCCCGGTGCAGCGTCACTCCGAGCGCGTGCTGATCGCCCGAGGGCGTCCCGGGCCCCTCCGGCGGCGCGTAGCCCTGCGTGGCGCCGCGCGCGTCCCCCCGCTCCAGCCCGGACAGCAGCCCGTAGTCCGCCAGTCGCCACTGCCCATCGATCCGCAGGATGTTGGCCGGCTTCACATCCCCGTGCACCGCGCCGTGCGTGTGCAGATGCACGAGCCCGTCGGCCAGATCGGCCCCGATCGCGGCCGTCTCGCGCGCGCTCAACCGCCCGACCCGCGCGAGGTGCTCCGCCAGGGTCAGCGGCCGGTAGCCCGAGGGGTCCAGCGCCCCGGGCGTCGCGCTGTCGGCCAGGGGCATCACGCAGTACAGCCAGTCGCCCGCCTCGCCCACCGATTCGATCGGGCACAGCCGCGGGTGCGCCGGGATGCGCTCGAAGAGCATCCGCAACCCGAGCAGCTCGTCACGGCCCTGCGGCGGGATCAGCTTCACCGCGCGATACGCGCCCAGCACCCGGTGCCTGGCGAGCCAGACCTCGCCGAAGCCGCCGCTGCCGAGCTTGGCGATCAGGTCGTGTTCGGGGAGGTGGATCGGCGGCGTGGCGTCGACCGCGGGCGCGGCGGGGCGAGGCGGAGTAGGCCCGGCGCGCGGCGAAACGGTGCCGCCCATCGGGGCGGTGTCCGAACTCCGCGTGGGGCCCGGGCCCTCGTTGGTGTTCTCGCCGGAATCGCTGCTCAACCCGCACCTCACGACCGACCAGTGTGCATCAGAGGTCGCCTCGACAGTATACCGGGCCGCGCGCGGCCGGTTGTCAGGCGGGGTCCCCGGGAGGCCTGCTGGCCCCGGAGGTTCAGGCGGGCCTGTCCCGACGAGCCGCGGCGATCGCCTGCACAAGACCCTCTGGGAACGCGTCGGCGGCGGGTCGGTCGGACGGCTGCATCGCGGCCTTGCCGAGCTTGATCGTGGTCTCGTAGCTCCGGAGGTAGTTCACGCACGAAGGGCACACCGCAAGGTGCCGCTCGAACTCGTGGAGCTGCTCCGGGCTGAGCGTCCGTTCGACGTAGCTCGCGATGAAGTCGATGACCTCCTCGCAGGTCAGGTAGGGCTTCGACTTCGTCGGCGTGGTGTGATTCGTCGGGTCGCTCATGCCGTGGTCTCCATGGACCGTGCCGGGACCCGGCGCGGCGGGGCCCTCGGGGTTCCGATGCCGGCGGGCGCGCTCAGGTTACGCCAGGCCGGACGGAGAATCCTCGGCGGGCGGGCAGGCATCACACGGTCCGCCAGCGGGGCGTGGGGCCCCGCAAGACCCGAACGGACCTCGAAGGAGCCCGCCCGTGATGACCGCCAGCCGGATGAACAGCGCCACGATCCGCGATCTGATGCCCGACGATCTGCCCGAGGTGGTCATGCCGACCTGCGAGGTGAGGCCGATCCTGCGCGGACAGACGGCGATCGTGACCGGGGCCTCCTCGGGGATCGGGCGGGCGATCGCGGAGGCGATCTGCGCCGCGGGGGCGAATGTCGTGGTGAACTACATCGGCGCCGAGGAGGCCGCCGCGGCGACCGTCGAGGCGGCCACCCACTGCGGGTGCGCCCACCGCGGTCGTGCGATTGCGGTGAAGGCCGATGTCTCCGACGAGGGCCAGGTCTCCCAGATGTTCGCGCGAACGATCTCGGAGTTCGGCGGCGTGGACATCCTCATCAACAACGCCGGCCTGCAGCAGGACGCGGCGCTCGAGGACATGACTCTGGCTCAGTGGCGGCGCGTCATCGATGTGAATCTGACGGGCCAGTTCCTCTGCGCTCGCGAGGCGGTCCGCGCGTTCAAGCGCCGGGGCGTTGTGCCCGGCGTCTCGTGCGCGGCGGGGAAGATCGTGTGCGTCTCGAGCGTGCACGAGGTGATCCCCTGGGCCGGGCATGTGAACTACGCCGCGAGCAAGGGCGGCGTCATGCTGATGATGAAGAGCATCGCGCAGGAAGTGGCGCCGTGGCGCATCCGCGTGAACAGCATCTGCCCCGGGGCCGTGCGCACGCCGATCAACCGCGCCGCCTGGGAGACCGAGGACGCCTACAACGACCTGATGCGCCTGATCCCCTACAAGCGCATCGGCGAGCCCGAGGATGTGGCGCGCCTGGCGGTCTGGCTCTGTTCCGACGAGGCGGACTATGTCACGGGCGCGAGCCTCTTCGTCGACGGCGGCATGACGCTCTACCCCGGCTTCGAGGCCGGCGGCTGAGCGACACGCCGACCCTCGCCCGCACGCAAGACGCCCGCACCTCGAACGCCCGAACGGAGGCGGCCTGTGTCCATCGCGATCGATACACGCACGGAATGGCTCGAGACCGACGGTCTGGGCGGCTTCGCCAGCGGGACCACCGACGGCGCCCGGACGCGCCGCTACCACGCCCTGCTGGTCGCGGCCACCTCGCCGCCCACCGGGCGCTTGGCGCTGATCAACGGCCTGGAGATGGTCGCATCAACCGCGGCGGGCGAGTTCGTGCTCTCCAACGAGGTCTACACGCCCGGCGTTGTCACTCGGTCGTCGGAGGTTGTGATCGAGCGCTTCGAGCGGAGCCCCTGGCCTCGGTGGACCTTCCGGCTGACGGACGGCGTTCGGATCGTGCACGAAGTGTTCGTGCGCCACGGCTCGCCCACGGTGATCGCCTCCTGGCGCGCCATCGGCAGCACGAGCGTGCGCCTCCGGGTCCGCCCGCTGATCTCGGGCCGTGACTATCACGCGCTGCACCACGAGAACGACGCGGCGCCGCTCGACGCCCAGGTCCACGAGGGCCGCGTGCGCTGGCGGACCTATGCCGACACCCCCGCTGTGACGGCGCACCACAACGGCGAGTTCCGGCGCGAGCCGGTCTGGCACCGCAACTTCGAGCTGGCCGAGGAGCGGGCGCGCGGGTTCGAGTTCGTGGAAGACCTTGCCTCTCCGGGTGTGTTCGAGTTTGATCTCGGCGCCGACGAGGGCGCGATCATCTTCGCGGCCGAGGCGCCGGGCGCGGACCCGACGCCCATGGGGGCGCCGATCCGCGATCCACTGGCCAGCCTCCGCGCCGCGGAGCGCCAGCGCCGGGCCGCGCTCGGGGGCACGCTCGAAGTCGCCGCGGACGCCTACCTCGTTCGCCGGGGCGAGGGCTCGACGATCATCGCCGGCTATCCCTGGTTCGCCGACTGGGGACGCGACACCATGATCGCCGTGCGAGGCCTCTGCACCTCGACCGGGCGCGTGAGTGAAGCGCTGAGCGTCCTCGAGCGCTGGGCCGCGGAGATCTCGGAGGGCATGCTCCCGAACCGCTTCCCCGACGACGGCGGCGAGCCGGAGTTCAACAGCGTCGACGCCAGTCTCTGGTTCATTGTCGCGGCGGACGAGGCCCTGCGCGAAGCGAACTCGATGGGCATGAGCGTCCCGCCGAGCCAGTCGGCCGCGCTCCGCGACGCCATCGAGCGCATCGTCTCCGCCTACGCACGCGGAACCCGCTTCGGGATCCGCATGGACGACGACGGCCTTCTCGCCGCGGGCGAACCCGGCGTGCAGCTCACCTGGATGGACGCCCGCGTGGACGGGCGCGAGGTCACGCCGCGGATCGGCAAGCCCGTCGAGGTCCAGGCCCTCTGGATCAACGCGCTGCGGATCGCCGCACACACCACGCCGTCCTGGTCCCGGGCCGCCGATCGCGCCCTCGCCTCGTTCCGCGAGCGCTTCTGGAACGAGGAAGCGGATTGCCTCTTCGATGTCGTGGATGTCGATCATGTCGCCGGCGTCAACGACGGCGCGCTGCGTCCCAACCAGATCCTCGCCGTCGGCGGCCTGCCGTTCCCGCTGCTGCACGGTGATCGGGCGCGCCGCGTGGTCGAGCGCGTCGAGGCGCGGCTGCTGACGCCGCTCGGGCTCCGTTCGCTCGCGCCCGACGAGCCCGGATACGCGCCGCGCTACGAGGGCGATCCGCGCCAGCGCGACGGCTCGTACCACCAGGGCACGGTCTGGCCGTGGCTGATCGGCCCTTTCGTCGAGGCCTGGCTCCGAGTTCGCGGCGGCCGGCCGATCGATCGGATCGACGCCCGCAACCGATTCCTTCGACCCCTGCTCCGCCACCTTGAGCTCGCGGGCCTCGGCCATGTGTCGGAGATCGCCGACGCCGAGTATCCGCACACGCCCCGGGGCTGTCCGTTCCAGGCCTGGTCGGTGGGGGAGGCGCTCCGCCTGGATCGGGTCGTCCTCGCCGCCGAGGCGCCTGGGCGGCTCGAGCTGAGCGGAGCGAGCAGGCCCCGAGCCGCGGTGGCGCGATGATCGAGGCGCTGTCAAGACATTGGCCCGAGCGGTTGATCGACGGCGCGCTGCTTGGCGTCTTCATGTTCGTGGCCTGCGTCGGCGCGGCCGCGGTTGAGCATCCTGCCTCGGCGTTGCGCCGTCGCATGCCTTCGGCGGCGGCGCGTCGGTGGGCGATGGGCGCGCTCATGGGCGTCACGGCGGTGTTGCTCATCCGTTCGCCATGGGGGGCCCGCTCCGGCGCCCATATGAACCCCGCGGCGACCATCGCTTTCCTCGCGCTGGGCAAGGTCGAGCCGTGGGACGCCTTCTTCTACGCCCTCTTCCAGATCGTGGGCGGGATCATCGGAGTCCAGATCGCGGCGGCGTTCCTCCGCGACGCGGCGCGGCACGAGTCGGTCCGGCACGCGGTCACCGTCCCGGGCGCCGCCGGACCACGAGTCGCATGGGCCGCCGAGTTTCTGATGGCGTTCCTGCTGATGGCCGTAGCGCTGACCCTCAGTGGCCGCGCATCAACGGCGCCCTACACCGCCCTCGCGATCGGGGCCCTGCTGACGCTCTTCATCGGCCTCGAGGCCCCGATCTCGGGCATGAGCGTCAATCCTGCGCGCACCCTGGCTTCGGCGCTGGCGGCCAGAGAATTCAAGGGCCTCTGGATCTACCTCACCGCCCCGACGGCGGCGATGCTCCTGGCCGCCGCGCTCTACACGGCGGCCATGGGATCGGGCGCGGTGCGCTGCGCGAAGTGGAACCACTCGGGCGACGCGCCGTGCCCCTTCCACTGCACCTTCGACCAGCTGCGCAGTGTCGGCGCGAATCCCGCCGCGGGCGCCGGCATCGAACTCGTGGAACGGCCCCGCGACGCCACGGCGCCCTGAGGCCAGACCACCCATCCCGGAGCGCTCCACCATGCCCAGCGACGGCCGCTACGACATCATCATCATCGGGACCGGCGCGGGCGG
>CALKYH010000285.1 GCA_938003595.1 uncultured bacterium | reverse complement strand
GCGGGCTTGGACCAGTCCAGCGGGAACTCCTCGTGCGTGGGCTGGGTCCGGGGGCAGTAGACATGCGGGAAGCGCTCGCGCAGGCGCGCGAACACCCAGGCGCGGGTGGGCCGGCAGCCCTGCCCGCTGACCGCCTGCGAGAAGACCATGTGGTCCTCGCTGACGGAGTTGATCGCCTCGCCCTCGCCCATGGAGACGCAGGTCTCGACGAGCAGCATGCCGGCGCAGGCCCGGCTCATGAACTCGAGCCCGCGCAGCGGGTCGCGCAGGTGGTAGAGCAGGCCGTAGCAGAACACGATGTCGTACGGCTCGCCGCCGGCGTCGCCGGGATTGTCCAGGTCAAGGGCGCCGGCGCTGAAGCGCTCGTCGCCCGAGAAGGTTGAGCGCAGGATCTCCACATGCTCGGGGCGTGCGTCCGTCGAGTGCACGGCGCAGCCGCGGTCGAGCCAGAAGGTCGTCAGGTCCCCGACGCCCGCGCCGACCTCCAGCACGCGCCGGTCGGTCAATTCCAGGCCCAGCGAGGCCAGGTGCTCGAGCCGGCGCTGATTGAGTCGCTGGTAGTACGGGAATCGGAAGGACTCCACGGGCGACTGCGGACGGCGCGACGGCGCCTTGTCGTCCCGCCAGCTGGCGCTTGGTTTGGTCTGCGGCATGTGCATCGTGCTCACGCGGCCTCCGTGCAGAGCGCCGCGGGCGGCTTGGCTTTCTTCTGCCGGCCGACCTCGTACGCCCGCTCGGGCTGCTGCCGCAGCCACTCCAGCGCCTCGGCCCGCACCCACAGCGCATCCAGGCAGGTCGTTCGCTGCTCCGGCCCGTGCGACCAGACCTCGTGGATCTGGTAGAGCCCGAACCCGCAGGAGCGCAGGAACAGGTCGATCTCGGAGAAGGTGCAGGCGCCCTCGTACTCCGGCGTCAGCTGCGCCTCGCAGTTGACGGCCATGACGCCGCGCTCGGTCAGGGTCCGTCGCGCGCCCCTGAGGACCGCCAGCTCCAGCCCCTGCACATCGACCTTGATCGCGTCCACCTTCGAGACGCCCTCGGCGCTCGCCCACTCATCGATCGACACCAGCGGCACGCGCACGCGCCGCTCCTCGCGGATGCCCGCGCCGTGGAACGCTTCGCCCATGGCGCTCGCGGGCAGCACGCTGGACATGTGCCGGTCGGCCGTCACGCGCAGGTCGACCTGCCCGCTGGCCTCCCCCACCGCCGCGTGCACCGGGCGCACCTCGGGCCACTCCGCCACGCGCTCGCACAGCCGCTCGTAGACATCCGGCGCGGGCTCGAAGGCGTAGATCGTCGGCCTGCGGAACTGCGAGCGCAGGCGCTCGACGGTCGCGCCGACATTCGCCCCGATGTCCAGGATCACCGCGGGGGCCGAGGCGTCGATCACGCGGGTCATCATCACATAGGCGTCCTGCTCTAGCAGCGGCGCCGCGGGCTTGGACGCCGGCGGCGCCTCGCCCAGTCGGCTGACCATGCCGGGGTCCACATCGCCCGAGGGCTTATAGAGCCGGATGACCTCGACGCCGGCGTCGCGCAGCGCGGCGCTCCGCTCCCACAGCGTCTCCTCGTGGCTGTTGGCCGAGAGGATGACCGCGTCCAGCCGCAGCGACCGCGCCTGGTCCACCGACACCACGGGGAAGCCGAAGAGTTTCCTGCCGATCATCTTGGGGTTGTCGTCGATGATCGCGGCGACCTCGACCGGCGGCTCGGCCAGCGCCGGCGCCACCGTCCGCGTGTGCGTGCCGGCGCCGTAGAGCGCCACGCGACGCATGCCGCGCACCGCGCAGCTCTCCAGCGCCGCGCGCATCCGCTGCATCCACGACCCCGGCGCGCACTGCGGGCCGTAGAGGTTGCTCCAGTGCTGCTCGGCCGTGCGGTCGTCGCCCCTCGCGGCCAGCGCGTGGTCATACTGGCTCGTCGCCCCCAGCGGCTCGTGCCCCGGGAAGTGCGCCCACTTGCGCGACAGGAACAGCTCCACATCGTGCTGGTCTTTCGGGGCCACGGTCGCCGCCCAGTAGTCGGGCCGATCCTCGCCGCCGCGCGTGAAATGCTCGTGCTTGTGCGTCAGGTCGGGCCGCTGCCACAGGACGCCCAGGCCCTTGGCGACCCAGTGCAGCTCCTTGTCCGCCCAGTTGTGCCGGTACTCGCCCCACATCGGGCCGCGCCCGCCGTAGGCCCGCTCGAACCAGGCCCGACCGAGCCACGGCGAGCCGCAGTACCCGTCGCAGGACATGTACCCGTCGCCCGTCGGCTGCATGACGCCGAAGGTGTCCGGGAATCGCTCGAGGAACTGCTCGGCCAACTCCTGCGCCGTGAAGTTCGGTTCGGGCAGCATGTCGTCGCCGCCGCTCACCACGATCGTCGCCGTCTTCGGCACGATCTCGCGGCACAGCAGGTTCACCGACCCGGGCCACCCGGGGTAGTGGTCCGACCACACGACCAGGTCCGCCGGGATCTCGCCCCGCTTCCAGTTCTGCAGCACCGCGACCTTGTAGCCCTGCTCGCGCCACACCGGCAGCCGCGCCCGGCAGTTCTCCGGGTTGGCCGAGGGAATCGCGTACCAGACCTCCACAGGCGACCGACGGGATGGCTTCATCCCACGGTTATCGGCCCGGTTCCCGGGGCCCCTGAAGCCCGTCCGGAAAAGTCCCTTAGCGGTCCGCGGGGATCAGGTCCACCGCCACCGGCATGTGGTCGGAGGCGTACCCCGCCGGGGGCTCGGTGGTCCGCCAGTCGGCCCCCCGGGCCCGCAGGGGCGTGCCCAGGACGAAGAAGCTCCCGGGCACCAGGTCCCGACCGAGCGCGGGGTTCACCCAGATCATGTCGATCACCCGGTCGCTCTCGTGGGTGAGCACGGCGTCGTCGCCGGGGGAGCGCTCGGCGAACACATCCGCCATGCCCGCGACATCCGCGTAGGTCCGCACGGACAGGTCCGACGGCTCGGCGTTGAAGTCCCCCAGCACGGCGATGTTCCGCTGCGGGTTGGCCGCCTGCATCTCCTGGATGATCGACGCGAACCGGGCGGACTCCTTCTCGCGCCAATACCCGCTGTACCGCCCGCTCTTGTGGTGCACCACCATGAGCGTCAGGTCGTAGGGCTTGCCGCCCTCGGCGTTGGGGATCGTCACCACCGCCAGCAGCGGGGAGCGCCGGCACTCGATCGGCTCGCCCGCGTTCCAGTTCGGCTGGTTGCCGTACTTCTCCGGGTGCACGCCGCCGAGCGGCATGCTCGGGAACACGGTCGCCTCCTTGATCGGGAACCGCGACAGCAGCGACTGCTCGATCCCCCGGTCGTCGCCGGCGTCGATCGACACGATGTAGTCGTACCCAAGCCCCTGCAGATGCTCGTCGCGGAACTCGGTCAACGCCTGCAGCGACTCGACCTCCTCCAGCGCCACGATGTCCGCGTCCAGCCGCTGCAGCGTCTCCGCCAGCGCCGCCTTCTCGCGCTCGGGCTTCACCGACGACATGTCGTCCTGCTCGCCCTTGAGCGTCGGGTCGTCGTGCTCATCGAACAGGTTCAGCACATTGTAAGTCGCCAGCCGGATCGCCCCGGGCGCCTTGGCGGGCGGCTCGGCGCGCCCCAGCCGCGGCGCCTCGGCCATCGCCCCGAACGAAAGCCCCGACACCGCGACAACGACCGCAAGACGACTCAGCATGGCTCGGCTCCAATGGCTCAATGGTGGGCCGGAGTATATCGCCCCCCTGCGCCCGGCCGGCGCCGGCATTCACCATCCCTTGACATGCCCCGACGAGCGTCCGGGTTTCGCGGCTTCGCCCTTCCCGGTACAACCATCGCCCCGCCGATGAAGCCCGCCCGGCCCATCCATTACGCGCTCCTGATCGCGATCCTCGCGCTGCTGGGCGTCGCCCTGCTCTACCCCATCTGGCTCACCGTCCGCGTGGGCTTCGCCGATGACGCCGCGACCGCCTCCGGCTTCAGCCTCCGCCATGTCGCCCTCGTCTTCGCCGACCCCATCCTCCGCCAGGGCCTGATCAACGCCCTCGCCCTCGCCACCGTCACCACGCTCCTGTGCACCGCCATCGGTCTGCCCATGGCCATGCTCAGCGTGCGCCACGACTTCCCGCTGAAATCCTTCTGGAACGCCGCGGCGCTGGTGCCCCTCATCCTGCCGCCCTTCGTCGGCGCCATCGGACTCAAGGCCATGCTCGGGCGCGCCGGCGCCGTCAACGCCCTGCTCGGCACCGACTGGGACCTGCTCGGCGCGCACCGCTTCTGGGGCGTCGCCATCGCCCTCGCCCTCCACCTCTACCCCATCATCTACCTCAACGCCTCCGCGTCCCTGGCCAACCTCGACCCCGCCCTCGACGAGGCCGGCAAGACCTGCGGCGTCGGCCCGTGGACCCGCTTCTTCCGCGTCACGCTGCCCCTCATCCGCCCGGGCCTCTTCGCCGGCGGCGCCGTGGTCTTCATCTGGTCCTTCACCGAGCTCGGCACGCCGCTGATGTTCGACTACTACGACATCACCTCCGTGCAGATCTTCAACGGCATCAAGAAGATGTCCGCCTCGTCGGAGCCCTACGCCCTCACCGCCGTCATGCTCGCGATGGCGATTGTCTTCTACATCCTCGGCAAGTCCGTCCTGGGCGCGCCGGGGCACGCCTCCAGCACCCGCGCCTTCCGCGCCGGCGGCGCCACGCGACTCTCCGGCTTCAAGGCCCTCGGCGCGACGGCCCTGTTCACCGCCGTCACCGGCGCCGCGATCCTCCCGCACATCGGCGTCATCCTCATGAGCCTCGCGCCCCCCGGCGCCTGGTACGACACCGTGGTCCCCGCGCAGTGGACGCTCGGCAACTACGAGCTGGCGCTGGGCCACCCCCTCGCCTTCAATTCCATCGTCAACAGCCTCACCCTCGCGGGCGCCGCCGCCGCGATCGACCTGCTGCTCGGCGTCGCCATCGGCTACCTCATCGTGCGCACGCGCATCAGGGGCAGGAACCTGCTCGACGCCCTGGCCATGCTCCCCCTGGCCGTGCCGGGCCTGGTCATGGCGTTCGGCTATGTCGCGCTCACCCTGCGCTGGCCCTTCGGCCAGGGCGACCCTCTGCAGGGTCTGGTCGATGTCGTCGGCGCCACGCCCAACCCCATCCCCCTGCTCATCATCGCCTACGCCGTGCGCCGGCTGCCCTATGTGGTGCGCTCGACTGTCTCCGGCCTGCAGCAGGTGCATGTCGAGCTGGAGGAGGCCGCGTCGGTCTTCGGCGCCAACACGATCACGACCATGCGACGCGTCATCGTGCCGCTCATCGCCGCCAACCTCCTCGCCGGCGGCCTGCTGGCCTTCTCCTTCGCCATGCTCGAGGTCAGCGACTCCCTCGTCCTCGCCCAGCAGGAGCGCTTCTACCCCATCACCAAGGCCATCTACACCTTCGCCGAGCGACTGGGCGACGGCGTCGCCATCGCCTGCGGCATGGGCGTCTGGGGCATGCTCCTCCTGACCGTCACGCTCGTGGGCGCGTCGCTGCTCATGGGCAAGTCGCTCGGGGCGATCTTCAGGGTCTAGGCGGCGGCCGCCGCCTCCTGCTGCTCCGCCATCCGCCGCTGCCGTCGCCCCAGCCACAGCGCCAACGGCGCCCACACCAACACCACCGGCGCCGTCAACCACGCCAGCCCCACCGCGCCGACCCCCAGCGCCCGGAGCCCGGTCTCGGTCCACGCCCCCACCGCGTCGCCGCCGCGGTAGATGAAGGTGTCGATGAACGACTTGGCCTTGTACTTGTCCTCCCGCGCCACCACGGTGAACAGCGCCTCGCGCGCCGGGCGCGTCAGGCCGTAGTTCAGGCCCCGCCGCCCCGCCTGCACGAACAGCAGCGTCAGGAACACCGGCGACGCCGCCAGCGCCGCCATGCCGATCAGCGTCACCATCGGCAGCACGGTCAGCGTCCAGCCCACGCCGATGCGGCGCACGATCAGCCCCGTCAGCGCCCCCTGGAACACCAGCGCCACGACGTTCGTCCAGAAATCAATCGCCGCGAACCCCGCCGTCCGCGCCGCGCGATCATCGCCGAACGCCTCCGCCACGATCCGCGCCTGCGCGAAGTACAGCACGGTCGAGGTCACCGTGAACAGCAGCAGGTACAGCGAGATCGCCAGCAGGTACCGCGAGCTCAGCGCCGTCTTGATGCCCCCGAACGCCCCGCCCTTGGGCAGCGCCTTCTCCACGCCGGCCTCGTGCATCGACCCCGCCCGGTGCGAGCGCTTCGACAGCGCCAGCATGCACCACACGCAGATCTCCAGCGACGCCGCCGCGAACAGCAGCAGGTTGGATTCTCCGACCTTCGTCGCCATCGCAGTCGCGGCGCCCGCGCCGACCAGCGCCCCGACCGATCCACCCGCCGCCACCCGCCCGAACAGCCGCTTGCCCTGCTCGCTCCGCCAGATGTCCGACATGAACCCCCAGAACACCGTCACCGCGAACAGATTGAACACGCTCACCCACACATAGAAGATCCGCCCCGCCCACACGCGGTGGCCCTCCTCCAGGAGCGTGAACGCCGCGTAGAACCCCAGGATGTTCAGGAGAAAGAACCGGTAGGTCGCCGGGATGAACACCCGCCGCCCCACCCGCGACACCAGCGCGCCGAACAGCGGCTGCGCGCCGATCATCACGATCAGCGTCCCCATGTACAGCCACGGCAGGTTCCGGACCCCGCCCTCGACGCCCATCGTCTCCCGCACCGGGCGCAGCAGGTAGTACCCGCCCAGCAGGAAGAAGAAGTACAGGAACGACAGCACGAGCGCGGCGCCCTCCCCCGGCCGCACATCCGCGAGCCGCCGGAGGAAGGCGCCGTCGCCGTTGTCATTCGTCGAGCCCTGCTCAGCTCTCAGGGTGCGCTTCCTTCCACGCCGCGAGGATCTCCTGCTCCTTCTCGGGCGACATCGCCGCCAGACGCCGCTCGCGAGCGTCCTCGGGCAGCGAGTCATACCACGCCAGCGTGTCCCGCGCCGACTGCGACAGCGGGCGGAACTTCAGCCCCGCCGCGATCGCCTTGCGGCAGTTGATCGACGCGAACCCCGCGTACTCGCCCATCGGCGGCACCCAGATCGGCAGCCCGCCCTCGTGCGACCGCAGGAACTCCGCGTCCACCCACACCAGCGTGGGGTCGCCGCCCGTGCCCACCTCGCAGGCCTCGATCATCTCGCCCACCCCGAGCTTGCGGTCCGGGCCCGTGGCGTTGAACACGCCGAAGGTCTTCTCCTCGACGCACTTGACCACGAAGTCCGCCAGGTCCCGCGCGTCGATCACCTGCACCGGGTCCGTCGGGTTGCCGGGCGCGACCATCTCGCCGCCACGCTTCACGCGCACCGGCCAGTAGGTGAACCGCCCCGACGGATCCAGCGGCCCGATGATGAAGCCCGGCCGGATGTTCGTCACCCGCCCCGGCATCGCCTTTTCCGCGGCCTCCTCGCACAGCGCCTTGAGCGGACCGTAGTTCTGGAAGTTCTCCCCCATCGTCTCGACGGTCGGATCCTCCATCTTGCCCACCGGCGCCGACTCGTCCATCCCCGGCGTCGCGAAGTCCGCGAACACCGAGATCGACGAGATGAACACATACTGCCCGACCGAGTCCTTCAGCAGGTTCGCCGAGTCGCCCACGATCCGCGGCACATAGCCGGAGTTGTCGACGACGGCGTCCCATGTCTTGCCCTTGAGCGCCTCGAGGTTCCCGTCGCGGTCGCCGACAAGGCTCTCCACCATCGGGTCGTTCGCGAACATGTCCGCGTTCGTCCGGCCCCGCGTGAAGATCGAGACGTGGTACCCGGCCTTCTTGAACGCCTCCACGAAGTGCGGCCCGATGAACTTCGTGCCGCCCAGGATCAGCACGCGCTTGCCGCCAGCATCGGAGCGTCGTGCCCAGGCCGGCATCGGCAGCCCGCCCAGCCCGAGCGCCGCCCCGGCGGCCAGCGCGGAAGTCGTGAGAAACGATCGTCGTGTCTGGCTCATGCCCGCGATGCTCCTTCGTCGTTGGTGGCGGCCGGACTCGGCCGCGGATCCCGATCGTCCCGGAGAACGCGCCCGCACACGCCGCGAACACGCCGTACCAAGCCGCACGGCCATGGTGTACAGCCGTGCCGGGGCCCGGTTTCGTTTCCCGACCCCGCAAACGGGGAATCACTTGCGGTGGCGTGTAGACTGTACCAGTCCCTCCCCTCGGACCCGATCTGTGCCCATGTCCGTCGAAGCCGCTTTTCCGTCCAACCCACGCAGCCGGTTCAACGACCGGGCCGAGGCGTACTCGCGCGCTCGCCCCGCCTACCCCGACGCCGCCATGGACGCCATCGTGGCCGGCTGCGGCCACCAGCCCCCCATCGCCGCCGCCGACATCGGCGCCGGCACCGGCATCTCCTCCCGCATGCTCGCCCAGCGCGGCTGCAGCGTCGTCGCCATCGAACCCAACAAGTCCATGCGCGAGCGCGGCGACGCCGACTCCCGCGCCGCCAACCTCTCCATCCGCTGGATCGACGCCACCGGCGAGGCCACCACCCTCGACGACGACTCCGTCGATCTCATCCTCTGCGCCCAATCCTTCCACTGGCTCGACCGGGCCCGCGCCCTCGACGAGTTCCACCGCATCCTGCGGCCCTACGGCCGCATCGCGATGCTCTGGAACATTCAGAACCGCGACGACCCCGCGACCGCCGGCTACTGCACCCTCATGTCCCGCCACGCCGTCGAGATGCCGCGCTCGCCCTGGTCCCTCCCCGGCGCCGCCGCCGACCTGGTCGTCGACGACCGCTTCGCCGGCTACCGGGTGCTGGTCTACGACCACGAGCAGACTCTCGACCGCGACGGCCTGGTCGAGCGAGCGCTCTCGGCCTCCTATTCTCCCAAGAGCGGCCCGGGCTTCCTCGCCATGGCCGCCGATCTGCGCGAACTGTTCGACCGCCACCAGAAGAACGACGCGGTCGTCCTCCGGTACAAGTCCGAGATCCACATCGCGGAGCGCGCCCCATGAAGCCCCTTCTGCTGTTCATGGCTCTCCTGCCCTCGGCCCTCGCAGCCACGCCCCCGCTCATCACCAACACCACCGACCGCAACGACTACACGGTCCAGTACGATGTCCGCCTGACGACCTCGCGCGACGCCAACGCGCTGGATTTCGAGATCAACCACGCGGATGTCTACTTCCCCGTGGTCGAGTCCACCGGCTCCTCGACGGGCAATCTCCAGTCCGCGTTCATCCAGTTCTGGTGGCGACAGAAGATCTGGACCGAGGCCTACACGCTCCTGCCCGCCAAGCCCGGCTTCGGCCGCTACGGCAAGCTCGAGTTCCAGCAGTCCAAGAATGTCTTCCGGGGCGGCGGCCTGCCCGCGCAGGACCAGAGCGTCAGCCGCGACATCCGCATCCTCTACGGCTTCTCGCAGGTCTGCCGCGAGACCGTCTTCGACGAGAAGCGCGCGCTCCAGATCCCCTGGCCCGCCGCGTTTCCGCCGGAGCTGGAGGCCTGGACGCATCCCGAGCCCATGATCCAGTCGACGCACCCCGAGGTCGTCAAACTCGTCAACGAGTGGACCAAGGGCAACCCTCGCGCCGTCGGCGGCCCAGTCCTGCTCGCCAAGGAGCTCTGCGGCCGCGTCGTGGAGCATGTCATGCCCACGGCGCCGAGCTACCGCTACAACACCAAGGGACGCATCGCGGGACTCGATGTTCAGGGCGCCGCGTACGCCGCCGTCGAGGGCGGCGGCTCGTGCTTCGACATGGCGGCGCTCCTGGTCGCCGTCTACCGCGCCGCAGGGATCCCCTCGCGCCTGGTCGTCGGGCTGGATGTCGAAGAGATGAACACCGTCGGCTACCCGGTCTTCCTGGCCTGGGTCGAGTTCGCCCTGTTCGACCCTGCCGACAACAAGACCGAGTGGATCCCGGTCGATGTCGTCCGCCAGCGCGCCTTCAGCTCCCGCCCGCCCCCGATCAGGCAGACCTGGGAGTACTTCGGCAACAACCGCTACCTCGACACCGCCTTCCCATTGGCCTTCGCCTTCCACCCGCCGGACCAGGCCGTCGGCGCCACCGGCATCGTCGCCTACGGCGCCCACGCCCTTTGGGGCTGGGTCCCCTCCCCCCTGATCGCCGAGCTCGACCAGCGCCTGATCATCTCGGTCATCGGCACCCCCCAGCGGGGAGGCCGGTAGCCGGGCAAACCCCCGGCCGATCCCATAACTCCCCACTGTTCAGGGGGCCGCGCCGTGGGTCCGCAATAACTTTCTTGCCGGTCCGTTGCACAAGTGCATCTGCGCTGTAGTTTCGACGAGAGCTTCCGTGGGGACCGCGCTCCCGTTGCGTCCAGAGAGAGTCCAGCCAGCCCACCAGCCACCCCCCGGAGAGACCAATGCCAGTTCGAGAGCTTCGCCTCGCCCCCGTCGCCGCCGCGGCGCTCGTTGTCGCATGCGCCGCGTCCGCCAGCAGCCTCCGTCCCGGCGCCGACACCGGCAACGCCAGCCTGGACCGCGCCCTGGATCGCCTGACCGAAGGCGCCCTCTTCCCCGACCTCTACCGCGACGCCATCCTCCGCCGCCTGGCCGCCAGCCCGACCTGCTGGCCGGACAACCTCGACGCGAGCCAGCTCGAGCGGAACATCCGCGGCGCCGACCTCCTGCCCCCCACCCAGTTCATCCAGTTCGACCCCGACGAGCGCTATGTCACCGACAACCTCGTCTGGAACGGCGATGTCACCATCTCCACCGCCAACCGCGCCCAGCGCGCCAATCTCACCTACTCCTTCCCCGCCGACGGCACCACCTGGGGCCTCTCCTCCGTCTCCAGCACCGGACCGAGCACCCTCAGCGCCTCGCTGACCGCTCTCTTCGGCGCCAACGACCTCGACGAGGGCCGCGAGTACATCCGCCAGGCCCTCGCCACCTGGCGCCGCTACGGCGGCCTGACCTACTCCGAGGTCGCCGACAACAACGAGACCATGAACCAGACCACCACGCGCTCGCCCAACCGGGGCGACATCCGCATCGGCGGCCGCGCGTACGGGACCAACACCTTCCTCGCCTACAACGCCTTCCCCAGCGCCAGCGGCCTCGCCGGCGTCGGCGGCGGCGACATGGTCATCAACACCTCCTTCTTCAACGGCTCCAACTTCAACCAGTCCGGCAACTCCTACCGCTACTTCCGCAACTGCGTCGCCCACGAGCACGGCCACGGTCTGGGCAATGTCCACACCGTCCCCTGCAACAACTCGAAGCTGATGGAGCCCCTCATCCAGACCTCGACCGACGGCGCCACCGTCGATGAGCGCCGCGGCGCCGGCCGGTCCTACGGCGACCGCTTCTCCGGCAATAACTCCGCCGCCAACGCCGTCGCCTTCGGCGACCTGACCTCCCCCTCCCTCCGCTCCGTCATCGAGAAGAACCTCTCCACCAACGGCGTGACCGGCTTCAACAACTCCGACGAGGACTGGTTCCGCTTCTCCCTCTCCTCCAACCAGAATGTCGTCATCACCGTGGACCCCACCGGCGGCACCTACACCGCCGGCCAGCAGTCCTCCAACTGCTCCGGCTCCACCTCCTCCATCGTCGCCGACCAGGCCGGCAACCTGAACATCGAGCTCCGCAGCGCCGACGGCTCCTCCGTCCTCCTCACCGCGGCCTCCGCCGCCGCCGGCGTCAACGAGGTCCTCACCGCCAACAACCTCGCCGCCGGCGAGTACACCGTCCGCGTCTTCGATGTCGGCCCCAACGCCAACCAGACCGTCCAGCTCTACGACCTCACGGTCCGCGTCGGCTCTTCCGTCGCCCCGCCCCAGGCCATCGCCGGCCTCAACAAGCGCATCGCCGCCAACACCAACTGCTTCTTCATGGGCGACATCAACTCCTCCGCCAACGAGCCCGGCGCCTTCCTCACCACCGCCTCCTTCGACTGGGACCTCAACGGCGACGGCGTCTTCGAGA
>CALKYH010000284.1 GCA_938003595.1 uncultured bacterium | reverse complement strand
GTGCACGCTGCCGCGGGGCGCGAAGACGGAGGCGCCCGGGCCCACCACCGTCTCCTGCCCGTTCACATGGAACTTCACGCTGCCCTCGAGGACGAAGAACAGCTCGTCGTCGCGCCCGTGCCGGTGCAGCGGCGGGCCGGCGCCCGGCGCGGTGATCGTCTCGAACTGCACACAGCGCCCGCCGGACTGCTCGGAGTCAACGAGGATGCGGACGCGGTCGCCGGCGACTTCGAGGATCTCGCCTTCGCCGTTGGGGATGATTCGGGGGGTCGACATGGGGACTCCGATGGGCACACGGGCGGCCCGGATGACAGCGGCGATCTTATCCGGCCGTTCCCCGGACTCGCCCCGTACAGGCCTGATTCATGGCGATCGAACCGTGGCCAACCGCACACGGGAGGGCTAGCGTCTGGCCGATGACGAGAACATGGGCATGAGCAGGATCTTCCGGAAGGACAGGGCGGTCAGCCTCGCGGCGGTGTGCGCCGCGCTGGCGCTGGGCGGCGCCGCGGCCGTGTGGGCGCCGATCCCGTCCGCGCCGGCGGGTTCCGCGGCGGCGGCCCCTGTCAGCGAGGCCACGCTGCGGGTCGAACTACGGTCCTGGATCGTCGCGGGCCGTGGGCGGCACCTGTACGCGCGGATTATCCCGCCGGAGGGCGCGCCCGAGCACATCGCGGCGCTGGCGGATGTCGTGGAATACTGGAGCACGGCGCAGCGGATGCAGTACCTGGCCTCGGGCGACCCCGATCGGGACGGGCGGATCGCCAAGATGCCGCGCGGCGTGCGGGTTCGCCCGATGCTCGCCGAGCCGGACGACCGGCTCGAGGCGGTGTACGAGGTGACCGCGAGCCAGGCGATGGAGCTGCAGCGGGACCGGATGTTCGAGTCCCGGTATTTCCTGCTGGGGCCGAACAGCACCTCGGGCCTGCGCGCGGCGTTCGAGGCCGCGGGGCTGACGCTGCCGCAGCATGTGATCGACGGGCGCGGGATCCTGGGCGAGTTCCCCGGGGTGGACCTGAGCGCGGGCGCCGCGATCCCGGTGGATCAGTGGATGCGCTACGGCCTGAACGACGGGCCCGAGCCATTCCCTCCGACGGCGCCCGGCGAATCCCTGCGTCGCGCCAGCGAGCCCGTCATGGCCCCGGGGCCTGTTCCTACAGGAGTGTGACGGCCAGCGCCGCGAGGCGCGAGGCGTCGAACTGCTCCCCCACTGTTCGCACGAGCCAATCGGCGTGGTCGGGGTCGCTCGCCACGAGGAACAGCGTCGAGCCGCTGCCGGTGACATGCGCGGGCGTGGCGGTCGCGGCCTCGGCGGCGGCGCGCAGGTCGCGCAGCTGCGGCGCCACCATCTCGGCGGGAGCGGCGAGGTCGTTGAAGAGCTCTGCGGCGATGTCGGCGCCCTGGGCCAGGGCGCGGACGGCGGCGGCGCGATCGTCGAAGCTCGACTCCGGCGCGACGGCGTCGAAGGCGGCGTAGACCTTCGGCGTGGGGCAGCCGAAGTCGGGGAGCAGCAGCACGAGCGAGCCGCGGGCCGCGGGCGTGCGCTCGATGCGGTCGCCGAAGCCCTCCACCAGCGCGGGGGACGGCGTGCGGTCGTGCGCGCCGTCCTCGAGGAAGAAGGCGACATCGGACCCGAGCGGGCGCGAGAGCGTGTGCAGCGCGTTGATGGGCGTGTCGAGCTCGAAGAGGCGTGAGCCGGCGCGGAGCATGGCCGCGGCGTCGGACGAGCCGCCGCCGAGCCCGCCGCCGACGGGCGTGCGCTTGTCGAGGCGCGCCTGCAGCGGGAGCGATCGGGCGGCGTGCTGCTCGAGCGCCAGGTGTGCGCGGACGGACAGGTCCCTGGTGATGGACCAGTCGATGGTCGTGGGGCGCGGGGCGTCCTTGCTCCAGCAGACGGCGTAGCGGGAGAGCGAGCCCTCGGGCAGGCGCGTGAGCGTGAGCGTGTCGGCGAGGGAGACGGGCGCCATCCAGGACGCGATCGGGTGCCAGCCCTGCTTGTCGCCGGAGGCGACGGGAGGACCGACGGCGAGGGCGAGGTTGACCTTGGCGTGCGCCTGAACGGTGATGGTGCCGGCGCCGGGCATCAGGCCAGTTCGATCGACGGCGGGATGGGGATATGGGCGCCCAGGTGATCCAGCACCATGTCCGCGGCCTCGCGGAAGGCGCCGCGCCCGCCGGAAGAGGCCAGCACATGGCTCACGGCGGAGCGGACCTCGGGCCGCGCGTCGGCGGGGCAGACGCTCGCGGCGGCCAGGTGGATGGCGGGCAGGTCGTTCACATCGTCGCCGATGTAGAGGACCGCGGTGACGGGGACGCCGATGGTCTCGCACAGCCG
>CALKYH010000283.1 GCA_938003595.1 uncultured bacterium | reverse complement strand
GCCCCCGGCAGGGGCCGACGCCGCGGAGCGGGCGTCTACGGCCCGCAGGACCTCGCAGACCGCCATCAGGCCCGCATCGGACGCCTCGATCGGCATCCGCGTGGACCAGACCGCGTCCCGCACGCCGCCGATGGTGCGGCCCCGGTCCCGGAACATGTGCATGGCCGCGTCGTCCACGGTCAGCTGCGACAGGAACCGCATCGCCAGCCCGAGCCGGGCGAGTTCTCCCGGGGCCTCGTCGGGCGGGGTCAGGCGCGGATCGGCGAACATGGTCGCGACCGCGGCGCCGGGGCGGAAGGTGTGCCAGGTCGGGAAGGGGTTGCGCGCGGCGGTGAACCACACACCGCCGATCTGGTCTTCGTCGCCGGGCGCGGCGCTGGTCGGGGTGACCTGGCGCGCCCAGAGCATCGTGCGCAGGTCGCGCAGCGCCTCG
The DNA here is from genome assembly GCA_938003595.1 of uncultured bacterium. Taxonomy (GTDB): domain Bacteria; phylum Planctomycetota; class Phycisphaerae; order Phycisphaerales; family UBA1924; genus JACVCK01. The sequence continues at coordinate 6,438 of CALKYH010000283.1, read as the reverse complement.
CCCGCGGGCACGGCGCCGTCGGCGGGCGCCAGGCGCAGCTCGGCCCAGGCCAGCCACGGCATGGTCGTCGGCAGCTCCCCGGGGGAGACGGTTCGGAACAGCGAGCGCACGGCCTCGCGGGCGCGGCCCTCATCGCCCGGCTGCGCGGCGCGCGGGTCGAGCGCGACGCTCGTCAGCGCGTACGCCACCAGCGCGCGGGCGCCGAGGGGGATGTCCTCGCTCCATTCGCCCTCCGGCGAGCAGGCGCGGCGGATGGTTTCGAGCGAGAGATTCCACGCGTCGTCGCCGATCGTCGCGACCTCGACCATGCCGGGAGGGCGCTCGGGCGCTTCGAGCAGCGCCGCGATGTAGCCGGCGCAGTCGGTGGCGTCGGCGAAGGGCGTCGCTTCGCCGGGCGCGGGGGTTTGAAGGTCGTCGAGGATGTTCCAGCCGAACCGCGCGGCGCGGGCCGCGGCGACGGGACGGATTCCGGGGGTGTTCGCGAAGCGGAAGAGCGCGAGCGCGGTGAGCGCCTGCTGGTTGGGCGTGGCGACGAGGGGTTCGTAGGCGTCGCGGATAGGGTCGTAGTCGCCGAGCATGCCGGCGGCCTCGTCGCGCAGCCATTCGTGGGACTGGAGGTGCGCCGCGATGCGCTCGGCGAGGCGGCGGAGCGCGGCGACGCCGACCTCTGTCGTGGGGACGACCCGTCCGCCCCGGTGCAGGAACACGGGTTCTTCGCCGGGGCCGGGCTGGGCCAGATGCTGGGTGGTGAAGCGGTAGACGAGCAGGCCGTGGTCGGCGCGGAGCTTGTCGAGTTCGAGTGGGCCGAGGCCGGTCTGGGCGCTGGCGGCGCGGAGCGCCGCGGCGGGCGCGAGGCCGGTGGCGATCATCGTGCCGGGGAAGACGGCGCCGATCTGTTCCGCGGCGCGTGCGGCGACGCCGTCGAGGCCGGGGCGGAGCGCGCCGCCGGCGTCGTCGAAGCTGTCTCCGAGCAGGGGCACGAGCGGGCCGGCGACCTGGAGGTCGATGGTGATGCGCGCGGCCATGTCGAGCAGCGCCTCTTCGCGGAGGGCGTCGCGCGGGACGGGGGCGCGGCTGGTGGCCTCGGCCATCGCGCGACGGGCGGCGCGCCAGATGGATTGGCCGTCGGAGGCGATGTCCGTCGCGCGCCCGACGACCACTCCGCCCAGACGCAGCGTGACGCACGCGCCCGCGGCGCCGTCGGGGTCGGATGGCTGGGGCTCTTCGGGGACCTGCCAGGCGCGGACCCACTCGTCGAGGGTCCGATAGGCGCTCATGACCTCGCCGGGGGCGAGCGGCGTGGCCGCGGCCTGGCGGGCCAGCGCGGCGGGGGCCTGCGACCACAGGACGGCCAGCGTGGTGACGAGAAGACACGCGATGTGGAGCGGACGCATCATGCGGGCGCAAACGGTAGCGGGGTCGGGGCCGTTATGGGGCCGGGGGGGCGGATCCGCGGCGATCTGGAGGATTGGGGGCCGCTTCGCTGGACGCTGGCACGGTTCTTGATCATGCTGTACCGGTCGGACAACCTCAGAGCAGACCCCCATGGACCGCATCGCCCATATCCAGACCCTCGTCATGCTGACGGCTTCGCGCAAGCGGATCCTGATCCTGGCGGCGCTCATGTTCGCGGCGATGTGCTGATCCGGCTGCTTGCGTCGTCCGACACCACCGGTACAACAGGCCAACTTCGATCGCGCGACCGCCTCGCTGTTCGCGTCTCACGCCGAAATGAAACAGGCCCGGACGAGAATCGTCCGGGCCTGTGTTCTTCTCAGGATTGTCCGACGAGAGGCCTTAGAGGCGGATCTTGTCGGTGCCCATGGCGCCGTGGTCGTCCATGCCGCCGCGGGTGGGGGAGGGGCCTCGGCCGTCGGCGGGGCGCTCGGCGCGCTCCGCGCGGGCCTCTTCGGCGGCGCCCCACTGGGCGCGCTTCAGGGACAGGCCGATCTTCCGCTCGTCGGTGTCGACGCGGAGGATCTTGACATCGATCTCCTGGTTGGCCTTGACCACATCCTGCGGGTTCTCGACCTTGTGGTCGGCGAGCTCGGAGATGTGGAGGAGGCCTTCGAGGTCGTCCTCGAGCTCCACGAAGACGCCGAAGTTGGTGATCTTGGTGACCTTGCCGCGGACGACCATGCCGGGCTGGTAGGCGCCGGGGATGGCGTTGAGCCAGGGGTCCTCGGTGAGCTGCTTGAGGCCGAGGGAGATGCGCTGCTTGGAGAGGTCCACATCGAGGACGACGCAGCGGAGGACATCGCCCTTGTTGAGCAGCTCGTTGGGGTGGGCGACCTTCTTGGTCCAGGACAGGTCCGAGACATGGAGGAGGCCGTCGATGCCGGGCTCGATCTCGACGAAGGCGCCGTAGTTGACGAGGTTCCGGGTGGTGCCCTCGACGATGGTGCCGACGGGGTACTTCTCGGCGACGAGCTCCCAGGGGTTGACCTCGGTCTGCTTCATGCCGAGCGAGATCTCCTGCTTGTCCTTGTTGATGTCGAGGACGACCACTTCGACCTCGGCGCCGGGCTGGACGATCTCGGAGGGGTGGTTGATGCGCCGGGTCCAGGACATCTCGGAGATGTGGACCAGGCCCTCGATGCCGTCCTCGAGGCGGACGAAGGCGCCGTAGGACATGATGTTGACGACGGAGCCCTTCACGCGGCAGCCGACGGGGTAGCGCTTCTCGATCTCCTCCCAGGGGCTCTGTTCCTTCTGCTTGAGGCCCAGGGCGATCTTCTCGCGCTCGTGGTCGATGTTGAGGACCTTGACCTCGATCTTCTGATCGATGCGCACGATGTCGGAGGGGTGGTTGACGCGGCCCCAGGACATGTCGGTGATGTGCAGGAGGCCGTCGATGCCGCCCAGGTCCACGAACGCGCCGAAGTCGGCGATGTTCTTGACCGTGCCGGTGACGATGTCGCCCTCCTTGAGGGTCGTGAGCAGGCGCTTCTTCGCGGTCTCGCGCTCGGTCTCGATGAGCTTGCGGCGGGAGACGACGATGTTGCGGCGCTCAAGGTCGATCTTGAGGATCTCGGCGCGGATGTCGCGGCCGATGAACTCGCCGATGTCGCTGGGGCGGCGGATGTCCACCTGCGAGGCGGGGAGGAAGGCGGGCACGCCGATGTCGACGAGCAGGCCGCCCTTGATCTTCCGCATGACGCGGCCCTGGACGACGTCGCCTTCCTTGGTCGTCTCGATGATGCGCTGCCAGTTGATGATGCGGTCGGCCTTGCGCTTGCTGATCTCGGCCAGGCCGCCCTCGCCCTCGATGCGCTCGAGCAGGACCTTGACCTTGCCGCCGACCTTGACGGCGGAGAGGTCTTCGAACTCCTCCTTGGGGATGAGGCCCTCGGACTTCAGGCCCATGTCCACGACGACATCGTCGCCGGCGAAGCCGATGACGGTGGCCTCGAGGATGGAGCCGGGGGTGAAGTCCTGGACGGAGCCCTCGAGGATCGATTCGATCGTCCCCGTGCCGAACTCCTTGCCGTAGGTCTCCTTGAAGAGAGCGGCGACCTCATCGTCCGCGCCGCCGAGCGACGCGATCAGCAGTTCATCGATCATGATTCTGTGAATCCCTTTCCCGACCGACGCGTCTCCGCGTGGGTCGCTCCGGGCCCTCGGTCGAAGGTGACCGAGGTCAGCCGGCCCGGCGCCGGCGCCCCAAGGGGGCCGCAAACGGTTCCCAACCCGCCCGGACGCGCGTCCGGGGTCCTCGGGGAGGGGGGTCGAGAGTGTAGCGGGGCGGGGGCTGGGGCTCTAGGGGGGAGTTTTGAGATTTGGGTCAGGGGGCGGGAAACGGCCTGGCAGGGGCGTGCCACCGAGGTCGGCTTTGCAAGCTCGGCGCTCCGGGCCTCAGCAGACTTGGCATAAAGGCAGCACCGACCGCCGAAGCGGCCGTCGGTGGCACGGGGGTACGACTGTCGGTGGGGGGAACCTAGCGCGCAGGTAGGTTCAATAGAAGTCGCCTGTGCGGCGTCGAAAGCGCCAGGTGCGCGAGCTGCGCGGGTGTCTTGAAGTGGCGCTCGCTGGACTCCACAAAGGTCTCCGATGACCACACGGTGAAGTGCACGGTGCGATGCGAGGTTAGGAAATCGAAGGCAGCGCTGCGGCGGGGTCGTGGGATGCCGAACGCCGCGGCGAGTTGCGCTGAAGTCGCGGGGCGGGACTCGGTCTCGAGGGTCGGCGGCTGCCAGAGCCCGGCCCAGAGGCCGGCGTCGGGGGAGCGGCGTTCGACGAGGGTGCGGCCGCGGGCGTCGCGGATGAGGACAGCGGCGTGGTGGAGGGTGGTGCGGTCGGGGCGGCGCTTGGGGGTGGGTATGGCGTCCTGGGTGTTGGCCTTGCGGGCCTTGCACAGCGAGCGCGCGGGGCACTCGGCGCAGCGCGGGTTGCGCGGGGTGCAGACGGCGGCGCCGAGTTCCATCAGGCCCTCGTTGAGGACGGCGGGCGACGCCGCGGCGCGGACGAGGGTTTCGGCCTGGTCCCAGACCCATGCCATGGTGGCTGGGGCGCCGTGCTCCATGGGTTGGCCCTCGATGCGGAGCAGGACGCGCGCGACATTGCCGTCGGCGATGGGCTCGCGGGCGTTGTGCGCGATGCTGGCGATGGCGCCGGCGGTGTAGCGGCCGACCCCCGGAAGGGAGAGGAGCGGCTTCACTTCCACCGGCAGTTCGCCGTCGAAGCGGTGGAGGACCTCGCGGGCCGCGGCGTGGAGGTTCTTCGCGCGCCGGTAGTAGCCCAGGCCGGACCATTCGGCGAGGACGGAGGTCTCGCGGGCGCGGGCGAGCGTTTGGATGTCGGGGAAGCGCTCGAGGAAGCGGGGGAGGCGCTCGGCGACGCGCGAGGCTTGGGTCTGCTGCAGCATGACCTCGGCGACGAGGGAGCGGTAGGGGTCGCGATGCGCGGTGCGCCAGGGGAAGTCGCGCGGGACGCCGGGGGTGGCGAACCAGGATTCGATGGCGCGGCAGATAGCGCGGGCGCGCGTGGTGTTCACGGCGCTTGTTCCGTGATGGCTTCGAGCGCCGCGGCGGGGCCGACCTCGTTGATGACATGGGGGACGAGGTAGATCGTGGCGAGGGTGACGAGGACGATGCCGATGAGGTTGAGGATCACGCCGGCGCGGATCATCTGTCCGATGTGGACATGGCCGGAGGCGAAGACGATGGCGTTGGGCGGCGTGGCGACGGGGAGCATGAAGGCGCAGGAGGCGGCGAGCGCCGCGGGAACCGCGAGGGTGGCGGGGTCCATGCCGACGGCGGGGGCGACGCCGCCGAGGATGGGGAGGAAGGTCGCGGCGGTGGCGGTGTTGCTGGTGAGTTCGGTGAGGAAGATGACCAGCGTGACGGTGACGAGGATGAGGCCGATCTGGGGGAGGCCGTCGAGGCCGCCGATGGAGGAGCCGATCCAGCGGTCGAGGCCGGTCTCGCGGACGGCGGCGGCGAGGCTGAGTCCGCCGCCGAAGAGCAGGAGGACGCCCCAGGGGAGTTTGACGGCGTCCTCCCAGCGGAGGATGGCGGCACGGGAGCGTTTGTGGGCGGGGATGGCGAAGAGCAGGAGCGCGGCGCCGATGGCGATGATGGAGTCGTCGAGTCGGCTGATGGGGGGGACGAGGTCGGCGAGCCAGTCCCATTTGGAGAGGGGCTCGCGGATGATCCACAAGGTGGCGGTGAGGGCGAAGACGGCGGCGACGATCTTCTCGGGGCGGGTGATGGGGCCGAGGCTGCGGAGTTCGTCGCGGATGAGGGCGCGGCCGCCGGGGATGTCCTTCACCTTGATGGGGAAGGCGAGGTAGACGAGGACGATCCAGGCGAGGACGAGGTAGACGGTGGAGAGCGGGACGCCCAGGAGCATCCATGTGCCGAAGGCGATCTGTTCGTTGAAGGCCTGGTCGAGGTAGCCGCGCAGCATGGCGTTGGGCGGCGTGCCGATGAGTGTGGCGAGGCCGCCGATGCTGGCGGCGTAGGCGATGCCGAGCATGAGGCAGGTGGCGAAGTTGAGGGATCCCGCGCCGGTGGCGGCGCGGGGGGAGCCGTCGGGGTTGGTGGCGAGGGGGTCGCCGGCTTCGCGGAGTCGGGCGAGGGTGAGGGTGATGACGCTGACGCCGATGGGGAGCATCATGACCGTGGTGGCGGTGTTGGAGAGCCACATGCTGAGGAAGGCGGTGGCGGCCATGAACCCGGCGACGAGGCGCCGGGGTTTGGTGCCGGCGATGAGAACGATGCGCAGGGCGATGCGCCGGTGGAGGCCCCAGCGCTCCATGGCGAGGGCGAGCATGAAGCCGCCCATGAAGAGGAAGATGATGGGATCGGCGTAGGGCGCCGCGGCGGCGCGGATGGTGGCGACGCCGGCGAGGGGGAAGAGCGCGATCGGGATGAGGGAGGTGGCGGGGAGGGGGAGGGCCTCGGTCATCCAGAGGACGGCCATGAGGACGCCGATGGC
>CALKYH010000282.1 GCA_938003595.1 uncultured bacterium | reverse complement strand
GGCGCGCAGCTGGTGGACCACAACGAGCGCCGGTTCATGCCCGAGGTCCACCCGATGGCCGAGCTGGCGCCGCGCGACATCGTGTCGGGCGCGATCATGCGCCAGATCGCCCGCGAGGGCGCGACGCATGTGTTCCTGGACGCGCGGATGATCGAGAACTTCCGGACCCGGTTCCCGCACATCACGGGGGTGCTCGAGGATGTCGGGCTGGACCCGGCGCGCGACCTGATCCCCGTGCACCCGGCGGCGCACTACATGATCGGCGGCGTGCTGACCGACGGCGCCGGGCGAACGAATGTGCCGGGCCTGTACGCCGCGGGCGAGGCCGCGTGCTCCGGCCTGCACGGCGCGAACCGCCTGGCGAGCAACTCGCTGCTGGAGGGGCTTGTGCTCGGCGAGGCGGCGGGGCGCGTATGCCGGGAGATGAGGCCGGCGCCGGGCTCGCCGCCGGAGAATCCCTGGGGCGTCGGGGCGCCGCACGCGCCGGTGCAGCTGATCTCCGACATCCCCCTCTCGGAGTCCGGCGAGCTGGACCTGGGCGATGTGCGGATGTCTCTGCGATCGGTGATGTGGCGGAACATGGGGATCGAGCGCGCCGGGGCGAAGCTCGAGGATGTGGCGGACATGTTCGATTTCTGGGCCCGGTACACGCTCGACAAGATCTTCGACGACCCGGAGGGCTGGGAGACGCAGAACATGCTGCTGGTCGGGGCGCTGGCGACGCGCTCGGCGCGCTGGAGGCGCGAGTCCCGCGGTTGCCACATCCGCACCGACTGCACTCGAGCCGAGCCCGAGCTCTGCTTCCATGACGCCTGGCGCCGGGGCGAGACCGGCCCGGAGACCTTCGCTCCGCGCGCTCGCGCCGCGTTCGGAGGCCGGAGGTGAGGGTCGCGCCGCTGATCGCGCTGCTGCTCGCGCTGGGGGCCGCCGGGTGCGAGCCGGAGCGTCGGGTGATCGCGGTGCGCGGCGGTCTGCACGGCATGCCCGGGACGGAGGGAGGCGTGCAGGTGGAGCAGCCGCTGGTGGCGAGCAAGGACGAGAAGCTCAGGGCGTCGATGCAGAATCCGCGCGGGTACGCCGACGCCGGAGAGCAGAATGAGCTGCTGCGCGTCGAGAGACCGGGCGGCCATGTCACGCTGGTGTCGAGGAACGCCCGCGAGCTGGCCTTCCATCTCCGCCAGACGCTCGCGCGCGACGAGATCGAGCTCCTGTACGAGCAGGTCATCAGCGACAAGACGAAGGACCGGTACGAGGAGGCGGGCCTGGACCCGCGCGACGCGGCCGCGTTCCTGATGAAGCACAAGGACGAGGTCCTGCGCCTGATCCAGAACCTGCACCTGGCCGAACGGATGCCGATGGACCTGGGCGATGTGATCGGTCCCAACGAATACGAGCTGCGCGTGCCGCCGGGCCAGGTGGACCCGCCGCTGAAGTTCAACGCGTTCGACTATGTCTTCGAGCGCGACGCCTGCCGACTCCTGCTGCTGCGCTGAGGGACCCACGATGGCGGACGACCGCACCGCGCAGCAGCGCTCCGAGACGATGCGCCGGGTGAAGTCCCGCGGCACCTCCTGCGAGAAGGCGGTGGGCGCCGAGCTGCGCCGGCGCGGCATGAGGCTCTCGAAGCGAAAGCTCCCCGGCTCGCCGGACTTCGTCGTGGTGGCCCCGCCGGGCGGGCGCCGCATGGGCGTCGCGGTCTTCGTGGACGGCTGCTTCTGGCACGGTTGCCCGACGCACTGCCGCGTGCCGAAGACCAACCGGCCGTACTGGGTCCGAAAAATCGCGCGGAACTGCGCACGGGACAAGGCGGCGGATCGCGCCCTTCGCACGATGGGCTGGCGGCCGGTGCGCATCTGGGAGCACAGCGTCCGAGCGAGCGTGAAGCGGTGCGGCGCCGGGGTGGCCCGGTCGCTCGCGGCCTGCTGACCGGAGCGACCCACCGAGATTTCCCGATATTCGCAGTCTGTCCGGATTGCTCAATCCCCCGTCGAGGGGTACCGTGGCGTCGCTCAGAGGAGCGGAAGGAATCGGGATTTGCCCTGTCAGGCGACATTCGCCGCAGCGGTGCGCCCCGGGCGTCACGATGTGATCGGGCGGTTCATCCTCCGAACCTCGCGGCCGGCGAGTCCTTGAAGGGCTCTCGTTTGTCACCGCATTGGAGGAAGAACCATGTCGATTCGATTCGCAACAGCGCTCCTGGCCGGTCTCGCCGGCGCCGCGGCGTCCGTCGCCGGCCCCGTCGTTTCCGTCGATCTCATCGCCTACGAGGGCATGATCACCCCCAGCTCGAACGGGTTGGCGATCTCGTCGCTCAACTCGCCGTTCACGAACGGCCTGGGCCAGGTCGGCTTCACGGGCCAGCTCACCGACCCCGCCGGCGGGACCATCGGGTTCGTCTGGGTCAATGACGACATCAAGTGGACGAACACCGACGGGCTGCCCAGCGTCCTCGGGGGCGCCGAAGGCACCATGGGCATCGGCAACCTCGGCGAGTTCATCTACAGCCCCAGCGTCGACGGCGAGGACGCCGTGTGGACCGACCAGGGCCTGCTGCTCCGCGCCGATGACGCGGCCCCCGGCATGCCCGGCATGTTCTCGAGCTTCAACAGCCGCCCCATCATGACCCCGGACGGCACGAGCTACTGGGTCGGCGGGCTGACGAACGCGCCCGGCGGCTCCTCGCAGGGCCGCGTGCTGTGGAAGAATGTCGGCGGCGCGGGCGGCACCTTCACCTCGCTGCTGAAGACCGGCGACATCATCGCGGGCTTCGCGGTCGGCGCCAGCGGCGTGGGCTTCGCCTACGACGTGTCGGATAACAACGATCATTTCATCTCGTTCGCCAGTCTGGTGACCGGCTCCTCGACGACGGACGGCACGGTGGTCGTCGACGGCGTCGCGGTTGCGCGTGAATCGTCTCCGACCGGCCAGGGCGACAACTGGGCCAGCTTCGACGGCATGTCGATCAACAACGCGGGCAACTATGTCTTCGGCGGCGACACCGGCGGCGACACCACCACCGATGAGTTCATCGCCTACAACGGCCAGATCGCCATCCGTGAGGGCGACTCTGTCGGCGGCGTGACCCTCGGCGCCAGCCAGGACTGGGTCAGCATCAACAACCTGAACCAGGTCGCGTTCATCTGGGACATCGCCGGCGGCGCCGAGGAGGGCCTCTTCTGGGCCGCCGACGCGACCGACATGAGCGCCGCCCTGATGCTCCTGGCGACCGGCTCGGACATCGACACCGATGGCGACAACATCGCCGACGCCACCCTGATCGACTTCAACGCCTCGTCGACAATCGGCCCGGGCCTCGACCTGTCCGACAATCCCTGGATCTATGTCGAGGTCGACCTGATGGACCTGGGCGCGGGCGTCGAGTACGAGGCGATCATCCGCGTGCAGATCCCGGCCCCCGGCGGCGCCGCGCTGCTGGGCATGGCCGGCCTGGTCGGCCTCCGCCGTCGGCGCTGATCGAATCTCCGGCGCCTTTCCCCTGCTGACCGACGCCGGGCCCCGTGGCCCGGCGTTTTTCTGCGCCTGCTCCCCGGCGCGTACAATGGCCCCGTGACTACGGACCCGAACTCCGCGGGCGGCGCCCCGGCCACGCCGGTGACGATCCGCACTCTCCGACGCATGGCGGCGCGGGGCGAGCCCTTCGCCTGCCTGACCTGCTACGACGCCACCACCGCACGGTGGCTCGAACGCGCCGGTGTGCACCTGCTGCTGGTCGGCGACACCGCCGCCGAGGTCGTGCTCGGTTTCGACTCCACGATCCACATGGACCTGGGCGTGCTGCTGGCGCTCACGGCCGCCGTGAAGCGCGGCGCCCCGACCACCATGGTGATGGGCGACATGCCGTTCATGACCTACCAGGCCGATGAGAACGACGCCCTGCGCAACGCCGCGCGCTTCCTGACCGAGGGCAACGCGGACATCGTGAAAATCGAGGCGGATGAGTCCTTCGCGCCGCTGGTCGCTCGGATGACCCGCGCGGGCGTTCCCGTCTGTGCCCATGTTGGTTCGCGCCCGCAGACCTCGCGCCTGACCGGGGGCTACGCCTCCGCGGGGCGCACGCCCGCCGAGGCCGACCAGATCGTGCGCGACGCCCGAGCCCTCGAGGACGCCGGAGCGACCCTCCTGCTCATCGAGGCCACCCCGCCCGAGGTGACCGAGCGGGTGATCGGCTCCACGAGCGTCCCCCTGATCGGCATCGGCGCCGGACCGAAGTGCCACGGCCAGGTGCTGGTCCTCCACGACCTGCTGGGCCTGACCGCCTGGCAGCCGGGGTTTGCCTCACCCGTCGCCAACCTCGGCGAGCAGGTCCTCGCGGCCGGGCAGGAATGGGTCCGCCGGGTGACCGAGCGCCGGGTGACCGACCACCGTTTCCAGATGCGAATGTCCGGAGATGAGTCCGGACAGGCGGCGCCGACGAAATCTCCGGGTTGAACCATCGTTCTGCGGGCGGCGGGGCCGACATCGGCCGGCCGATCCGCCGAAGAATGAGGCGGCGAGGACTTCTCGAAGGAACTTCAGACCGGGGGCGGAGGTACAGAACAGCGATGCGCCGCTTCATCACCATCGGGCCCGCTCTCGTTGTCCTGCTCACCGCCGCGATCACGCTCTTCGCCGCGCCCATGGCCGTGCGGCAGGTGATGATGGCCCGGACGGCCGCCGCCGTCGCGGTCGCGCAGCAGCGGCTCGATGGCGACACGCTGCTGGAGCAGCTCAACGCCGCTTCGCGCACCGTGGCCGACGCCGTCGAGCCGAGCGTGGTGCACATCGAGGCCTCCACCGGCGGACGGATGGGCTCCTACGAGAGCTCCGGCGCGGGCTGGGTCTACGACCACGACGGGCACATCGTGACCAATGCGCATGTCGTGAAGGACGCCGACCGTGTGGTCGTGCAGTTCTCCGACGGCCATCAGGAAGCCGCAACGATCATCGGGACCGACCTCCCGACGGATGTCGCGGTGCTGAGGGTCGCTGACAGCGCCGGAGTGATCCCGGCGCGCCGGGCGACGGGGCAGCCGGTGCGCAAGGGCGAGCGCGTTTTCGCGTTCGGCTCGCCCTTCGGCTTCAAGTTCTCGATCACCGAGGGCATCGTCTCCGGGCTGGGTCGGGAGGCCTACGGCGTCACCGGCAGCGCGGGCTACACGAACTTCATTCAGACCGACGCCGCGGTGAACCCCGGCAACTCCGGCGGTCCGCTGGTGGATGTGAACGGGCGAGTCGTGGGCATGAACACCGCGATCGTGACGG
>CALKYH010000281.1 GCA_938003595.1 uncultured bacterium | reverse complement strand
GGATCGGGAACACGCTCTCGTGGTGCCAGCGGTCCACGCGCTCGCGCTCGGCGGGCGTGAGGTTCTCGTAGGGGACCAGCTCGATGCCCTCGTTCGCCAGCGCGGGGAGGATCACCTGCTCGTAGCAGCGCGCCTGCTCGGTCTGGAGTTCGACGACGGTGCTGCGGACGGCGTCCAGCTGCTCGGCGGGCGAGAGGCCGGCGGAGGAGCGCAGCAGCCCGCGCGTGGCGACCAGGCGCTTGAGCAGGCCGACGCGCTTCATGAAGAACTCGTCGAGGTTCGAGGCGCAGATGGCCAGGAACTTCAGGCGCACCAGCAGCGGGGTGCGCTCGTCGGTCGCCAGGCACAGCACGCGCCGGTTGAACTCCAGCCACGACAGGTCGCGGTTGAAGGTGCGCGCCTCGGGCGCGGTCGGCGGTTCGGGCGTGGGAGAAGCGTCCATCGGCGCGGGCGTCGCGGCGGCTTTGGCGGGGATCGAGGTCATGGTCGAGGAACTGTGCTGTCGTTGCTTATCGGTCGGAAGGACGCCCGGGGTTATACGCGGCGACGCATCCGGGGGCTTCCGTCACTTTCACCTGCGCGAGGCGCAGCCCCTGCGCCCCGCCCAGCGAGGGCAGGGCCGCGATGAGCCGCTCGCCGATGTGCCGGGCGATGAGTTCGGCGGAGGGGTTCACGCGGTCGAACGGCGGGACCTGGCTCAGGTCGCGGTTGTCGAGCGGGCGGAGGATCTCGATGAGGGCCCGCTGGAGGGCGTGGAAATCGCAGACCAGGCCGTCCTCGTCGAGGTCGGGCGATTCGACGGTGGCCCAGACGCGGAAGTTGTGGCCGTGGAGCGGCTCGCGCTCGCCCCGGATGACCAGGGCGTGGGCGGCGCAGAACTCGTTCTCGATGGTGATGGCGTACATCGGGAGCGATGATAGGGGCTGAGCGCAAAGAATCGGCCAAACCGCCGCCCGGGGGGATCGGGGCGGTGGAGGGATGGTCCGGGAAGGGCTGAATCGGCGGCCCCGGAAGGCCGATGAGGTTCTCGGAGGCTCCCGATCCATGGCCCAAGCGCTCGATATCCGTGTCCTCAAGGCGGGGCAACGCCTGTCGCGGTCGCTGTACTCCCGGCACGGCGCCAAGCTCGCCGCGCGGGGCGATGCGCTGTCGGCGGAGCAGATCGCGCGCCTGCGCGAGCAGCGCGGGCAGGTGTTCGTGGGGTACCCGATCGAATCCAAGCGTGCCCTGCGCGATGCGGCCCGGGCCGAGCTGGAGGCGCCGACCGAGGCGCGCATCCTGGCGCGGATCGAGCCCGGCGGCGTGGTGGTGGAGGCCAGCGCGGCGCGCCGGAAGTCGCTGCGCGAGGCGGAGCGCATCGCCGGCGAGCGCGCGGCGCGCTGGGAGGCGCTGCCGCTGCGCGTGGACAAGGGCGCCGACCCGATCCTGTCGAATGTCATGATCCGCAGCGGCGAGGGCGCCGACTGGCCGGTGGAGGCGCTCGCCCCGGCGCGATGGCGCGCGGGCGCGATCGAGCGCTGCCGCGCGATGTACGCCTCTCTGGCCAACGGCGACACGGTGGCGCCGGCCGAGCCGATGGGCCTGCTGGACGAACTGCTGGCGCTGCTGCGCCTGGCGCCGCGCCGCTTCCCGGCGCTGGCCGTGCCGCGCGAGAGCCACGAGGACTACCTGCCCGGGCACGCCTTCTCGTGCGCCGTGGTCTCCATGGCGCTGGGGGCGCGGCTCGGGTGGGACGAGTCCGATGTGCGGATCGCGGGGTTCGCGGGCCTCTTCGCGGACTGCGGCATGAGCGCGCTGTCGCCCCGCCTGCGCCTCGACGACGACCTGCTCGATGAGATCACGATCAACCGCGTGCGCCGGCACCCGGCGCTGAGCGTGGGGATGCTCGACGGCATGAAGGGCGCCCCCGCCGCGGCGCTGCGGGCCATCCTGCAGCACCACGAGCGGGAGGACGGCTCCGGATATCCCTTCGGCCTGCGTGGGCGGGCGATCGCCGATCACGCCAAGGTCCTGGCGCTGGCGGACGCCTACTGCGCCGCGGCGTCGGACCGGCCGTACCGGGCGGCGACCAAGCGCCCGCACGACGCGCTGGCGGAGATCATCCGGAGCGCGGCGCAGGGCCGGTTCTGCCGCGAGGGCGCGAAGGCGCTGGCGTCGGCCATCGGGCTGTTCCCGGTGGGCAGCTTTGTGCGGCTGTCGGACGGGCGGCGCGCGGTGGTCGAGGCGGCGAACCTGGACCGGACCGAGCGACCCCTGGTGCGCATCGTGACGGTCTCGCCCCGGATCGCCGGGCCCGAGTCGGTGATCGATCTGGGCGAGGCGGCCGACTGGGAGCTGGGCGTCGTGGCGCCGGCCGAGGCGCCCTGGACCGGCGCGAAGGCGGCCTAGACCGCGCCGGGCGCCCCGCTATCCTGCGCGGATGCAGACGAGGTTTCTCAACGGCGGCGGTTCGGACGACGCGGCGCTGATGCTCTCGGTCAGCGGCTGCCGCGGCATCGTGGGCAAGACGATGACGCCGGAGGTCGCGGCGCGGTTCGCGCGGGCGTTCGCGGGATGGCTGCGCGAGCGGGTCGGGCGCGAGGCGATCACGGTCGTGCTGGGGCGCGACGGGCGGGCCGGCGGCGAGGCGCTGCTCGGCGCGGCGGCGCAGGCGCTGGCGGAGGCCGGGGCGCATGTGATCGATCTGGGCGTGGCGACGACCCCGACGGTGGCGGTGATGGTGGAGCATCACGGCGCCGATGGCGGGCTGGTCCTGACGGCGAGCCACAACCCGGCGCAGTGGAACGGGCTCAAGGCGCTGGCGCTGAGCGAGGGCGCCAAGGGGCGCTGCCGCGCTCCCGCGGCGGAGGATGCCCAGAAGATCATCGATCGCTTCCGCGCCGGAGCTGGGGCGGGGGCCGGAGCCGAGTCGGCGACGCCGGGCAGCGTGGAAGCAGACACCTGCGGCGCCGCGACGCATGTGGAGCGCGTGCTGGAGGCGCTGGAGGCGATCTGCCCGATCGAACGGATCAAGGCGCAGCGGTTCCGCGTGGTGGTGGACTCGGTGAACGCCAGCGGCGTGGAGGGCGCGCGGCTGCTGCTGGCGGCGCTGGGCTGCGAGCTGACGCATCTGCACGCCGACGCCTCCGGCGTGTTCCCGCACCCGCCGGAGCCGACTCGCGAGCATCTGACGGAGTTGTGCGGGCGGGTGTCGAGGGACCGGGCCGACGCGGGCTTTGCGCAGGACCCGGACGCGGATCGGCTGGCGATCATCGACGAGCACGGGCGCTACATCGGGGAGGAGCACACCCTGGCGATCGCGGCGATGGCCGTGCTGCCGGGAACGCACGGGGCGTGCGTGGCGGCGAACCTGTCCACCAGCCGCATGATCGACGACATCGCGCCGCAGTTCGGCGCGCGGGTGGCGCGGACGGCGGTGGGGGAGGCGAATGTCGCGAGCGCGATGCTGCGCGAGGGCTGCCCGATCGGCGGCGAGGGCAACGGCGGAGTGATCTGGCCGAAGGTCGCGATGATCCGCGACAGCCTGTCGGCGATGGCGCTGACGCTGGCGATCATGGCGCGGGATGGGGTCTCGGTGTCGTCGCTGGCGGCGCGGACGCCGGGCTATGTCATCGAGAAGCGCAAGGCGCCGGTGCGCGAGGGCCTGGCCAAGGCCGCGGGCGAGGCCATCGCGGCGCGGTTCAAGGAGCATCGCGTGGACCGGCAGGACGGCGTCCGTGTGGACTTCGCTCCCGGGACTCGGTTCGGCGGCGCCGACGGCGCGTGGCTGCATGTGCGGGCGAGCAACACCGAGCCGATCATGCGCCTGATCGCCGAGGCCGGCGACGCGGACCTGGCCCGCGCTCTGCTCGACGAGGCCGAGGGCGTGGTCGCCACGCTGTGATGAAGGGGAGCGCTCAGGGCAGG
This sequence comes from uncultured bacterium, assembly GCA_938003595.1. Taxonomy (GTDB): domain Bacteria; phylum Planctomycetota; class Phycisphaerae; order Phycisphaerales; family UBA1924; genus JACVCK01. Next base: position 3,404 of record CALKYH010000281.1, on the reverse strand, counting down.
CGGGAGGAGAGCATGTCGGCGACCTCGCCGGTGCGGAGCGCGTTCTGCAGGTGCAGGCGGTCGTCGGCGTCGATGTCGCCGTCGCAGTCCACATCCGCGGGGGCGAGCTCGAAGGCGTAGAGGTCGTCGTTGTCCACATCGCCGTCGGCGTCGAGGTCGAGCTGACCGGCCACGAGGGAGACGCGCGCCAGCGGGTCTCCGATGGGGGTTGTCTGCCAGGAGAGGCCGGGCATCGCGCTGTACGCCGCTTCTGCGAAGCTCATGCCGTTGAGCAGCATGTTCTGCGACAGGTAGAGCATGTCGGGGATGGCGAAGGTGAACGGCTCTCGGACGTGGCCGATGGTGAATGTGCCGCCCGCGGCGAGGAAGTCCAGCGCCTGCGCCTGGCCCTGGCGGGGCGTGCCATCGTGGATGCTGTTGCCGTTGAAGGACTCGTAGGTGATGAGCATGGCGCCGGGCGCGTAGGCGTAGTCGGCGAAGTAATCGCCGTCGCCGGGCGGGTCGTCGCCGCAGCTTTCGATGTCGTGGTTCTCGCCGTAGGTGGCGAAGACGACGAGGGGCCGGGCGTCGGGCAGCTCGCCGAACTCGATCCAGTTGGTGGTCTGGTCGTGGGTGACGGAGAACCCGCCGGACTCGAGCGCCTGCCGGGTGAGGCCGAAGTCGTCGGCGCCGGGGAAGAGGGAGGTGAAGCCGTCGTCGTCGAGCTGGTCGGCGCAGCCGTACTCATCGAGCAGGACCTGCGACTCGCAGACATCGACGACCGGATCAGCGGATCGTTCGAGCAGGGCGGCGATGTTGTCGAGCGCCGTCGCGCCGTCGCTGGGCGCGGCGTCCACGCGGACGACCAGGTACATGTCGCCGGGCGTCAGGCCGGCCAGTCGCCACGCGCCCTGCGAGAAGTACTGGAAGGTGCGGGGCGAGGCGATGGCGGCGCGGGAGTAGCCGTCGATGGGCTGGTTGAGCTGCGTGTGGTAGGGGTTGTCGATGACGCCGCTGTAGTGGAACGGCAGGTTCGCCGTGCCGGCGCCTTCGAGGTCCTGCTGCACAAGGGAGAGCTCGGATTCGAGGGAGGCCCAGCTGCTGCCGGCGTCGAACTCGCTGGTGCCGTTGATGCGCGCCGGGAGGCCTCGCGTGGTGACGATGCAGATGACGCGCTGGCTCAGGGGCACGCCGAACTGGTCGGTCCCGGCCAGATAGTCGAGCAGCGGGCCGCGGACCCGGTTCTGGTACTGCGAGCGGGTGAAGCTCGTGCCGGGGGTGAGGTTGGGGTTGTTGAGGTCGAGCTCGAGCGTGACATCGGGGTGCGCCGCGCGGTAGAGGTCGCGGACCGCCAGCGACTCGGCGTTGGCGGAGTTGTAGAGGATCATGACGCGGTCGGGCGTGAGGCCCTGCGGCGCGCCGGCGAATGCGACCGCCCGGAGCGTCAATGCCCACAGCGCCGCGTGCTGGATCGCCGCCCTCCACATACCGATGCCTTCGCTCCTCTCGTCGGGGCTGGTCCCCCGAAGTGTACGACGCGCGCTGGACAGGGGTTCTACCGGCGGCGTGGGTCCGCGGTTGTGCGTAGTCTGGTCGGGATGGAGATCATCGCCGATGACGGCGCGGGGGGCGTCCTGATCCGCGTGAAAGCGGTTCCCGGCGCCCGGCGCGACGAGATCGCGGGGGCGCTGGGGGATCGGCTCAAGGTCCGTGTGAGCGCGCCGCCGGAGGGCGGGAGGGCGAACCGGGCGATCGCGGCGCTTCTTGCGTCGGCCCTGGGCGTCCGCGAGCGCGATGTGGAATTGGTTTCCGGACCTTCCAGCGCTGAGAAAACACTTCGGGCGACGGGCGTCGACACGGCCCGGGCGCGCCGGGCGCTCCTTGGCGCCTCGGCGGCCGGACCGTGATCAGGATCGGCCCCGGTCGGAGGGAGTCGACGGGGCCGGGAGTCGACAGGTTGTGCGCGGCGAGCGGCGACAGTGCTGATGAGGGATCGCTTCGACAGCGACGAGCGCCGCCGAGATCGGCGTGGGCTGCAGCGACGCGACGGGGATCATCGTCGTCAGGCGGCGCCGCATGATCGATCTCTCCCTTCTCTGTGCTGTGCGATGTGAGCGATGTGGGCTGAGGGAACGGAGTGTTCCCTTGAACCGGCGCTATGCGCAGCGACAGCGACGCGGTTCCAGTCTTAGCCGCGATTCATCGATGACATCGCTCGCGATGAGCCGCCTGCGCGTGCGTTACGCGGGGCTGGGCAGCAGGCCCGGGCCGGTGTCCTTGCCGTCGTCGGCGGGCCGTCGCGCGGGGCGCTCGGCCGGCGGCGCGGGGCGGTTCTTGCGGGCCTCCGCGGCGAGCAGGTCGGACACGCTGGTGCGCGTCAGCTCCTCGCCGCGGATCAGGCGTTGCACCTCGTCGGCGGACAGCGTCTCGTACTTGAGCAGCGCCTCGGCGACCCGGACTACGGCGTCCCAGCGCTCGTTGAGGAGCTGCTCGGCGTCGCGGTAGGCCTCGTCGGCGAAGCGCCGGATCTCCTCGTCGATGAGGCGCGCCGTCTCCTCGGAGAACTCGCGCTCGCGGACGAAGGACTCGCGGCTGTCCTGCCCGGCGTAACGGACGAAGCCCAGCCGGTCGCTCATGCCCCACTCGAGCACCGCGGCGCGGGCCATGGTGGTGAGCTGCTGGATGTCCATCGCGGCGCCGGAGGACGAGTCGCCGGTCTTGCGGAGTTCGGCGATGCGCCCGCCGCAGACCATGCGCATGGTCGCGAGCATCCACTTCAGCCCGACGCCGTGCTTGTCCTTCTCGGGGAGGCTGAAAGTGGCGCCCATGAACTGGCCGCGCGGGATGATGGTGACCTTGTGGAGCGGGTCGGCGCCGGGGAGGATCGCCTGGATGACGGCGTGGCCGGCCTCGTGGTAGGCGGTGGCGATGCGCTCGTCCTCTTCGACGACATGGCTGCGCCGCGAGCGGCCGTACTTGACCTTGTCGCGCGCCTCCTCGAGGTCGTCCAGCTCGACATAGTCCTTGTCGTGCATGGTGGCGGAGATCGCGGCCTCGTTGATGATGGCGGCCAGGTCGGCGCCGGAGAACATCGGGGTGCTGCGCGCCAGGCGGCCCAGGTCCACATCGGGGCCGAGCTTGATCTTGCGGGCGTGCACCTGCAGGATCTCGAGCCGGCCCTTGAGGTCGGGCAGCGGGACGATGACCTGCCGGTCGAAGCGCCCGGGGCGGAGCAGCGCGGGGTCGAGGACATCGGCGCGGTTGGTCGCCGCGACGACGATGACCTGGTCGGAGGAGTCGAAGCCGTCCATCTCGACGAGGATGGCGTTGAGGGTCTGCTCGCGCTCGTCGTGGCCGCCGGTGGTGAAGCCCCCGCCGCGCCGCCGGCCGACGGCGTCGATCTCGTCGAGGAAGATGATGCAGGG
>CALKYH010000280.1 GCA_938003595.1 uncultured bacterium | reverse complement strand
CATGCCCTGGCCCCCCGTCACACTCCGAGGCGAGCATGTCGAGCTGGTCCCGCGCTCGGTCGAGGCGCACGGCGATGCGCTGTTCGATTGCACGCCGCGCGAGACCTTTGACCTGTTCCTCTCGTGGCCGGAGCCCTGGACGCGCGAGGCGTTCAAGGCGTGGCTGGTTCCGAAGGGCGCCGCGGCGGGCTGGCTGCTGTTCACGGTCATCGAGCGCGCGACGGGCCGGGTCGTGGGCAGCACGGGGTTCCTGGACATCGACGAGCAGAACCGATCGGTGGAGATCGGCTCCACCTGGTACGCGCCGGAGGCCCGCGGGACGCTGGTGAATCCCGAGTGCAAGCTGCTGATGCTGCGCCACGCGATCGAGGCGATGGGCTGCGTGCGCGTGACGCTCAAGACCGATGCGCGGAACATCCGCAGCCAGCGGGCGATGGCGGGCATCGGCGCCGTGCGCGAGGGGACGCTGCGCCGCCACCGCGTGCAGCAGAACGGCTTTGTGCGCGACACGGTGTATTTCAGCGTGACCGCGGAGGACTGGCCCCGGGTGCGAGAGTTGCTCCGGGCGCGGCTGGCCGGGCCCCCGGCGGCGCCGGCGTTCACCGTGCGCGAGGCGACCCTCGCGGATGTCGCCCCCACGCTGCCTCTCGTGAAGCTTCTCTGCGATCAACACGAGGCGATGGACGCCGAGCGCTTCACCTTCAGGCCCGATCTGCCGGCGCTGTACGAGCGCTGGCTGCCGGAGCGGATCGCCGACCCGCGGTCCGTCTACCTCGTCGCGGAGTCGGCGGAGGGGCGGATCATCGGGCACATCGTGGGCACGATCGAGCCCGAGGTCCCGATCTACTGGACGCCGGAGTCGGCGTGGATCCACGACATCGTGGTGACGCCGGAGTGGCGTGGGCGGGGGGTGGGCGGCGCGCTGACGACGGCCGCGGCCCGGCGCTTTACGGCGATGGGCGCGACCCGCATCCGGCTCGAGACGGCGGCCGCCAACGACGCGGCGCGGGCGATGTTCGCGGCGTGCGGCTTCCGGCCGGGCACGCGCGAGATGATGATGATGCTGTCCCCGGCGCCCAGAACGAAAGGACCGACATGAGCAAGCAGGGATACGACCGAAGGGTGACCGAGGCCGATCTGCCGGGGATGGGCCGGCTCATCGCGCAGTCGTTCGCGACGCCGATCGAGCTGACGGGGCTGTGGCTGAAGAACGCGGGGCTGAACGAGTGCCGCGTGATGCGGGGTGCGCAGGGGGTCCCCGAGGCCTGCCTGCTGCGCGTGCCGCAGGGTCATTTCTATGGAGGGCGGAGCGTGCCTTCGCTGGGCATCGCGGGCGTGGCGGTGGCGCCGGAGGCGCGCGGCCGGGGCCTGGCGCGGGAGATGATGCGCGCAAGCATGCTCGAGGCGGCGGAGGCGGGCTGGGCGATCAGCACGCTCTACGCCAGCACGCAGTCGCTCTATCGGCAGGTGGGGTTCGAGCAGTCGGGGCACCGCTTCGGCATCCGCATCCGCGCCATGGACCTGGCGCTCGCCGCGGCGGCGTTACCGGGCGAAGAGACGGGCGCCTGGAAGAAGGTGACGATCCGCCCGCTCGCCGAGGCCGACATCGACGCCGTGAAGGCGTGCTACCGCGAGTTCGCGGCCCGCTACGACGGCCTGCTCGACCGCGGCCCGTACTGCTGGGGCCGCGTGTGGAACCTGCGGAACGAGCCCTACACCGGCTTCGGCTTCTTCGGCGAGCACGGCGCGATGGAGGGCTACCTCTACCTCAACCAGAAGCGCAACCCCGACACCGGCCGGCACGACATCTTCACCACCGATGTCGTGTTCACCACGGCGCGGGCCGGGCGGTCGCTGGTGAAGTTCATCGGCGGCTTCGCGACAACGGCGGACGAGTTCGTCATGACCGGGGGCCCGCTGCACCCGCTGCTGGCGCTGCTCAGCCAGCAGTGCGCGAAGGTCGCGGGCAAGGAGTACTGGATGATCCGCGTGACCGACGCCAAGGCGGCGTTCGAGGCGCGTGGCTGGGCGCCGGGCCTGCGCGCCGACGCGGCGCTGGAGGTCAGCGACGACCTGCTGCCCGGCAACAGCGGCGTGTGGCGGCTGAGCGTGGCGGACGGGCGCGCGGGGGTCGAGCATTCGCCGGGCGTGCGGAAGGGTGAGGAGACGCTGCGCGTCGGCGCCCGCGGGCTCGCGGCGCTGTACTCGGGCATGTTCTCGGCGCGCCAGGCGACGCTGGCCGGCCTGGCCGAGGGGACCGACCGCGCGGTCGCGAACGCCGAGCGGGTGTTCCCGGGCGGGGCGCCGTGGATGATCGAGATGTTCTGAGCATCTGCCGCAGCGGGGTTATCGGCGGCTTCCATCTCTTGACGCGTGTGCTAGTCTTTTCTCGGAAACACGCCGCGGCCCGCCGGGCCCGGGCTCGGACTGGATCGCCCGCATGGGTGAATGAGGAGGGAGACCACGATGCGCACTCTGCTTGCACTGACCGCCGCCGCCACGCTGGCGGGCGCCGCCTCGGCCGCGACCGTCGAGGTGTATGTCTTTAACTTCGGCTACAGCACGGATCTCCCGGGCGCGGGCGTGATGGGCGAGCCGACGATCGTCGTGGGCGACACCATCCGCTGGGTGTGGATCGCGGGGCTGCACAGCGTGACCTCGCTCGCGGGCTCCGGCGAGACCTTCAACTCCGACCTGCTGCTGCCCCCGAGCACCTTCGAGCACACCTTCACCGCCGCGGGCGACTTCGGCTACTACTGCCTGACCCACGGCGCCGACAACGGCGACGGCACCTTCAGCGGCATGGGCGGCTATGTCCATGTCCGTCCGTTCCCGGCGCCGGGCGGCGCGGCGCTGGGCGCGATCGGGCTGTTCGCTGGGCTGCGCCGCCGGCGGTGATCCGTCGCTCGCTCAGGACAGCGCCAGCCACAAAGCCACGACCACGGTGCCGTTGTGCAATCCGTGCGCAACCGCTGGCGCGATGATCGAGCCGCGCCACTCGCGCATCAGGCAGAACACGAACCCCAGCGACGCCAGCGCCGGCACCGCCAGGAAGCCCTGCGGGTGGATCACGGCGAAGATCAGGCCGACGATGAGCGCGCCGAAGAAGGGGCGCAGGCGCCCGCGCAGGTGGTGGTAGAGAGCGCCGCGGAACAGCGTTTCTTCGGTCAAGGGCGCCCAGACCGAGGCCAGCAGCAGCACGCCGAGCAGCCCGAGCACACCGCCGGAGGCCACCTTGTCGATGACCGGATGCGTCGGCGGGCCGCCGCCCTTGTCGCCGGCGATCAGGCCCCAGATGAACATCAGCAGCAGCGTGATCCCCACGCCCGCGGCCACGATCGGCAGCCCCGCGAGGTATCCGACGGACGCCGCGCCGATCTCGCGGAACACGCCGCGCCCCGTGTGCCAGCCGATGGCGTAGCGGTGCCGGCTCCATGGCTGGCCCCGCAGCAGCGGGTAGAACGCCGTCAGCGGCACGAGCCAGATGAGGTACGAGGTGTAGTCCGTGCCCGTCGCCTGCTCGATCACGCCGGCGACGATGTTGACCACCAGGAACATGCCCATGAACACGGCGAAGGCTTCGAGGTACACCGAGCCGCCGGGCGCCGGCGGCGCGTAGGCGCCGCGGAGCCGGCCCTTTGCGAAGAGCGTCAGCGCGATGATGCTCATCACCAGGCCGACCACGCCCAGCGCGATCGCGAGCACGACGATGCCGAGCATGACGCCGGTGGTGCGCTGGCCCTGCGCGACGATCGCGGCGCGGGCGGGGTCGGCGGTCGATTCGCCCTGCGTCAGGGCGAGACGCCCGAACCAGCGGTGGCGCTCGATGAACCCGGCGTGGGCCGCGGCGTCTCGATCGACGACCTCGCCTCGCGAGATGGCGCGGACCAGGTCCAGATCGCTCTCGAGCTCCGGCGAGATCGGCGCGGGGCCGTCCGGGTCCGGCGCGTCGGCGGTCTCGAGGGGGTGGTCGGCGAGGATCTCGTCGATGCGCTCCCGCGCGGCCTCAGGCCCCATCAGCTCGCCGGCGATGATCGCGGCGCGCAGCCGATCCTCGGGACGATCGACTGCGAGGGTGTCCAACTGGGTCACCAGGGGGCGGAGTTGGTCGGTGTTCGCGGGCGTGAGGGACTTGGCGCCCATGGCGTAGCGCCCCATGAGGGTCATGGTGGCGTCGGGCGGCAGGACCGTGACCGGTCCGGTGGCGGCCGGGGGCGGGAGCCGGTTCAGGACCAGGACGACGCCGATCAGCGCCAGGATCGAGATCCACGCAATGGCCGCGAGGCCCCGAGAGCCCGGGTCTGTGGGCGGACCGTGGTTTTCCCCGAGGTTCTCGTGGTCCCGGGGTGCGTTGTAGGTCGGGAACGGGCTATCGGGGTGGTGCATCGGTGGTCCATCATCGGGGCGCGGCGGGCGGTGGCCGCAGAGTAGGGTGTGGGCCGCCGGGGGGTGAGCGGGGCGAGGTCCACCGTTGTTGACATCATGGTTGGGCTGGTTACTCTTTCGCTCCCCCAGCGGCCCGAGGGGGTATCGGGCCGGCGGGACAATTCGAGATGGTCGCTCGCGTCTGCGGCGCCCCGGCATGGCCGGGAGCGTGAACTGCGGCGGGCCGCGTCGGGTCGGGCCAGGGATGGTCCGGAGCCGAACGCAGATCGCGGTTCGACGGAGCGTCCGTCGAACAGGCGAGAGTGGCATGGTTCTTTGCGCCGGTCGGTCGAGCCGACCCCGGCGAGGTCAGCGGCGAGGGCCGCGTGTTTGAGAAGGAGTCGTCCGATGCGACAGACGACGATTGTGACGAGCCGCGAGCAGCACGAGCGCTCCTGGCACATTGTGGACGCCTCCGGCAAGCGGCTCGGTCGCCTCGCGGCGGAAGTGTCGCAGGTCCTGATGGGCAAGCACCGTCCGGACTACACGGCGCACATCGACACGGGCGACTATGTCGTGATCATCAACGCCGGGCAGATCGTGATGACGGGCAAGAAGGCCGAGAACCGCGTGAAGACCGCGTACTCGGGCTATCCCGGCGGTCTGCGGGTGGAGACCTACCAGGAGCTGCTGGGCCGCAAGCCCGAGTTCGTGGTGGAGGACGCCATCCGCCGCATGCTCCCCAAGGGCATGCTGGGCAAGGCGATGCTCAAGAAGCTGAAGGTCTACCGCGACGCCGACCACCCGCACGAGGCCCAGCGCCCCGCGCCGCTGGCGGTCTGACGCGCCGACGCTGAATCCCTGAACGAACGGAACGAGACGAACGGAACGCAACGGATCGGAGACGCATGATGGCGATTGAAGGACTGACTCTGGGCGGCATGTCGGACACTCCCCCGGCGCCCGCGAAGGCGCAGCAGGGCGTTCGCCCGCTGCGGGACGCGGCGGCCCCGGACAAGCAGGGCTGGTGGCACGGGACGGGCCGTCGCAAGACCGCCGTGGCCCGCGTCCGCCTCAAGCCCGGCAGCGGCGACATCAAGATCAAGGTGTCCGCCAACAAGACCAAGACCATCGAGGAGTACTTCACCGAGATGCGCGACCGCGCCGATGTGGTCTCGCCCCTCAAGGTGACCGGCACCCTCGGCAAGATCGATGTCATCGTCCGCTGCGACGGCGGCGGCTTCATGGGCCAGGCCCAGGCCGTTCGCCTCGGCATCGCCCGGGCGCTGCGCGGCTACGACCCCACGCTCGAGGGCAAGCTCCGCGACGAGGGCTTCCTCACCCGAGACAGCCGCGAGGTCGAGCGGAAGAAGTACGGCCAGGCCGGCGCCCGCCGTCGCTTCCAGTTCTC